>JBFKMV010000031.1:0-34769 GCA_041629655.1 Candidatus Polarisedimenticolaceae bacterium | reverse complement strand
TCGCGAAGCGTGTTGCGATTTCGCAACACCCTCCGTGTCCCGGCCCGGCCGTTGGAACTTCCGCGGTAAAACCGACGTATTGATGAAGGAGACCCTTCCGGAAGGAGGTGGCGGATGAGGATCCGTCCGGTTCTGCTGGCCGGGGCGCTGCTGCTCGGTGCCGGGGCCACGACCGTCGCGGCGCGACAGATCGACAAGCGCTTCCACGAGAGCTTCGACGTGGCGCCCGGGGCCCGCCTCCGGCTGACCCACGGCGACGGACAGGTCACGATCACGCCGTGGGACCGCGAGGTGCTGGACGTCAGCGTGCGCTACAGCGCCGACGAGACGCGGCTCGGCTGGAGCAGCGAGGTGGAGTTCGACGTGGTGTTCGAGCGCAACGGCGACGAGATCGTGGTCAAGGAACGCGACCGCGGGGGGATCACGATCGGCTTCCACTCGGTGCGCAACCACGAGTACGTCTACACGATCCAGGCCCCGCCGTGGGTCGGGCTGGTCCTGACCGGTGACGACGGCGACGTCCGGATCAACGGCTGGCGTGCCGCGATCGAGCTGACGTCGGACGACGGCGACATCGTGCTGAGCGGAATCGAGAGCCCGCGCACGAGCCTCGTGATCGGTGACGGCGAGCTGCGCGCCGCAGGCGCGCTGGGCGAGCTGAGCGTGCGCAGCGACGACGGAGACGCGACGCTGGAGGACTGCACGATCCGCAGCGGCCGGATCCGGCTGGACGACGGAGACCTGCTGCTGCGCCGCTGTAGCGGCGACGTCGAGGTGCGGGTCGACGACGGCCGGGTGCGCATCGAGGCGCACGGCCCCGGTGCGCTCGACATCGGCTCGCAGGACGGCGACGTCGAGGTGCAGCTCCACGCTCCGGGGAATGCCGCGTTGACGGTCCAGGCCGACGACGGATCGGTGGACGTCGAGCTCGCCGCCGGGGTCTCGGCGGCGTTCGACGTTCGCGTCGACGACGGCCGCATCGAGCTCGCGCTGCCCGCCGCGCGCGACGTCGAAAGCTCGCGGCACACGGCGACAGGCGTACTGGGCGGCGGCGGCGGCCGGATCCGGATCCGGGTCGAGGACGGGAACGTCTCGCTGCGCGAAGCCCGTTAGCGTTTTCTGCTAGCATCGCGGCATGGGCGGCAGCGAGCAACGCTCCGCGAGGCGCGGCGCGACCGCCGCCGCGCCGGGGACTCTCGGCACGTTTGCGGGAGTCTTCACCCCGAGTATCCTGACGATCCTCGGGATCATCCTGTTCCTGCGCACCGGGTACGTCGTCGGTGCCGCGGGCATCCTCCGCGCGCTGCTGATCGTCGCCCTGGCCAACGCGATCTCGATCCTGACCACGATCTCGTTGTCTGCCATCGCCACCAACCTGCGCGTCAAGGGCGGCGGCGACTACTACCTGATCTCGCGCACGCTCGGCGTGCGCTACGGCGGGGCGCTGGGGCTGGTGTTGTTCCTGGCGCAGTCGGTCTCGATCGCGTTCTACGCGATCGGGTTCGGCGAAGCGCTGGCGGCGATCTTCACCGCCCCGCCGGCGTGGCTGCCCCGCGCGGCGGCGGCGGCGGCGGTGGCCGCGCTGTTCGTGCTGGCCTGGCTGGGAGCCGACTGGGCCACGCGGTTCCAGTACGTGGTGATGGCGGTGCTGTTCGCCGCGATCGTGGTGTTCTTCGTCGGCGGAATCCCGGCCTGGGACGCCAACCTGTTCCGCTCCAACCTCTCGCCCTCCAGCGAGCTGCCGTTCTGGGTCTTGTTCGCGATCTTCTTCCCGGCGGTGACCGGGTTCACCCAGGGCGTCAGCATGTCGGGGGACCTCAAGGATCCTGGCCGCAGCCTGCCGCTCGGGACCTTCATCGCCGTCGGACTGTCCCTCGTGGTGTACCTCGGGGTGACCGTGGTGTTCGCGGGCACACTGCAGGGTCTCGACCTGGTCAACGACTACGGTGCGATGCGGCGCGTCTCGCCGCTGCCCTGGCTCGTCGATGCCGGGGTGATCGCGGCGACGCTGTCCTCGGCGCTGGCGTCGTTCCTGGGCGCGCCGCGGATCCTGCAGTCGCTGGCGTCGGACCGCGTGTTTCCGCTGCTCAACCCGTTCGCGGCCGGCCACGGACCGCGCGGGAACCCGCGCCGCGGAGTGCTGCTCTCGACCGCGATCGCCCTCGTCACGATCGCGCTGGGCAACCTCAACCTGGTCGCGCCGGTGGTCTCGATGTTCTTCCTGATCTCGTACGGCCTGCTGAACTACGCGACCTACGTCGAGGCGCGCGCCAACAGCCCGTTCTTCCGTCCCCGCTTCCGCTACTTCGACAAGCGGCTGAGCCTGCTGGGCGGACTGGGCTGTCTCGGGGTGATGCTGGCGATCAACCCGACGGCCGGCGTGATCGCGGTCGTGCTGCTGTTCGGGATCCACCACTACGTCGCCGCGCGAGTCGACGTGGCGCGCTGGGCCGACAGCGAGCGCTCGCAACTGTTCCAGCGCGTGCGTGACGATCTGCACGCGATCTCGGACGTGCTGGAGCATCCGCGCGACTGGCGGCCGGTACTGCTGGCGCTCTCCGACCGTCCCGACGAGTGTGAGTGCCTGCTGCGCTTCGCGGGCTGGATCGAAGGCGGCAGCGGCTTCACGACGGCGTTGCGGCTGGTGCCGGGAGGCGGCACGACGGTCCGCCGGCTGCGCCGGGAGGCGGAGCAGGAGCTGCAACAGGAGATCGACCGGCACGAGCTGCGCGCCTTCGCCAAGGCCGTGGCGGCCGAGGATCTCGCGAGCGCCCTGCCGGTCGTGCTCCAGGCGCACGGCCTGGGACGGGTGCGCGCCAACACGGTCCTGGTCCAGGGCCTCGACGGTGACGGACTGGCCGACGCGTTGCGCCGGGTGCTGCGTCACGGCTGCAACATCGTCGTGCTGGCGCGACGCCCGGAGGACTTCGAACGGATCATGGCTACCGAACCCGACCAGCGCGTGATCGACGTGTGGTACCGCGCCAACGCGACGGGTCGGCTGACGCTGATGCTGGCGTACCTGATGACGCGTACCGAGACCTGGGAGAGCGCCCGGCTGCGCGTCTTCGCGCGCAGCCGGGGCCAGCAGGCGTCACAGGCGCTCGAGGACCTGCGGCGCGAGCTGGACGAGGCCCGCATCACGGCCGAGGCGATCGTCGTCGAGCAGGCCGACGATGCCGAGATCGAGCGGCGGTCGCGCGATTCCTCGATGGTGTTCGTGCCGTTCCGGCTCGGCGAGCGAGGATGCGAGAGCGTGTTCGGCGAACGGCTCGACGAGCTGACCGGCGCGCTGGGCGCGACCGCGCTGGTGCTGGCGCGCGAGGACCTGCAGCTCGACGCCGAGCCGGAATCGGGGCGTCACGCCGAGATCGCGGCGACGCTGGATGCGGCGCGGCAGGCGGCCGACAGCCTGACCAAGGCCGAGCATGCGGTCGCGCAGGCGGAGGCCGCGCTGGCCGAGCGGCGCGAGGAGCTCGGGGCGGCGCCGGCCGGAGACGCCGGGCCGGGCGACCGCGAGCGACTGGAGCGCGCGGTCGGCCAGGCCGAGCAGGAGCTGGAGCGGGCCAAGCGGCGGCTGGTCAAGGCCCGCCTCAAGGCCGAGGAGCTCGCGGGGCTGGCCGAGAAGCTGACCGGCAAGCCGGCCGGGGGCCCGGTGTAATCTCCGGGGGGGCCGCGACGTTGGATGATCGAGGGACCTGCGGCGCGGCCCGGGGAGAGTGACGACCATGCAATGGCTCAAGTACGGCTGTCTGGGTTGTCTCGGGCTGATCGGGGTCGCCGTGCTGTGCGTGGCGGTGATCATCGGGTTGAGCTACGCGCAAGTGCGGTCCGAGCAGGTCGAAAAGCAGGCTTTCCAGCAGGAGCTTCCGCTCTTCCCCACGCCCCCGGTCGAGGGCCGCGGCGCGATCCTGCCCACCGTGTCCGAGCCGGGGCGCGTGATCCTCGACATGGATCTCGCCAACGGCCGGGTCCGGATCCGTCCCGGCGAGCCCGGACAGCCGATCCGGATCGAGAGCGAGCTCGACCCGAAGTCGTACCAGCTCGAGGGGACCTACGAGCGTTACGGGGAGGCCGGCTGGATCTACCGGGTGCGGATGCGGCCGAAGGGCGCGACGGGCGCGCTGAGCGGGGTGCGCGCGCTGCTGGGCGGGACGGTGCCGCGGGTCGACGTGCTGTTGCCGCCGGGTGTGCCGATGAGCGTGGAGGGCGAGATCGCCAAGGGCGAGTCCAACACCGAGCTGGGCGGACTGTGGCTGACCTCCGTCGACCTGTCGATCAGCAAGGGCGCGCACACGGTGGCGTTCGGGCGCGAGCTCCCGGCGCCGCTGGAGCGGTTCGCGATCCGCGGCGGCCAGGGCGCGTTGATGCTCCAGGCGCTCGGCAACGCGAGCCCGCGTGAGGTCGACGTCCAGCACAGCATGGGCGCGCTGGACCTGGACCTGCGGGGCCCGTGGCGGGTCGATTCCACGATCCGGGCCAACGCGTCGATGGGCGGCTTCCTGATCCAGCTCCCGGAGGGGGTCCGGATCGAGGGACTGGACCGGGTCTCGGTGGGCATGGGCAACGCCGACGTGAGCAGCCTCTCCGACCGGCCCGACCCCGGCCCCGACGCGCCGACGCTCCGGTTCGACGTCCGGGCCAGCATGGGCGGCCTGCACGTCGACGGTTAGCCCTGAGGGCTACAACAGGTCGCGCAGGTAGCGCTCCAGCCACCAGTAGATGTCGTTGCGGCGAACGACGTCGCGCATCCGGCGCATCCGGCGCTCCTTGTCCTCGGCCGACATCGTGATCGCGTCGTAGAACCGGTCGGCCATCGTCTCGAGATCGTAGGGGTTGACCAGGACCGCGTCGCGCAGCTCGTGGCGCGCTCCGGTGAACTGCGACAGCACCAACGCGCCGTCGTTGTCGGGCCGGCACGCCACGTATTCCTTGGCCACCAGGTTCATCCCGTCCCGCAGCGGCGTCACCAGCGCCAGGTCCGCCGCCCGGTAGTAGGCCACCAGCTCCGCCTGGGGCTCGCTCTCGTAACGGTAGTCGATCGGGATGCAGCCGCGTCCGCCGAAGCGCCCGTTGACGCGTCCCACCATCCGCTCGATCTCGTCCCGCATCTCGCGATAGGCCTCGACCTTGGTGCGGCTGGGCGCGGAGATCTGGATGAACGTGAACCGGCCCTGGACGTCGGGGTGCCGATCGAGCATCGCCTCGATCGCCCGCAGTCGTTCCAGGATCCCCTTGGAGTAGTCCAGCCGGTCCACGCCGACCGCGATGATCTCGGCGCGGTACGAGTCGCGCAGCGCCGCGGCACGGCCGATCACGTCGTCCTGCGTGGCGATCTCGTGAAAGAAGTCGAAATCGATGCTGATCGGATAGCTGCCCACCCGGACCCAGCGGTCGCCAACGCCGATCCGCTTGCGCGAGCGCGAGTACGGGTGGTCGGTCAGGGTAGACACCGCCTCGATGAAGCTCCGCGCGTAGGAGTCGATGTGGAACCCGACCAGGTCGGCGCCCAGCATGCCGTCCAGCAGCTCCGCGGCGTGCGGTTCGATCTGGAAGATTTCGCTGGCCGGAAACGGAATGTGCAGGAAAAAACCGATCTTGGCGTCGGGAAGCTCGCGCCGCACCATCGCCGGCACCAGCATCAGGTGGTAGTCGTGGATCCAGATCAGGTCCCCGTCCTGGTGGTCGCGAACGATCGCGTCGGCGAAGCGGCGGTTGACCTCGCGGTAGGTCTCCCAGTGCTGCGGATTGAACTCGCAGTACTCCTGGAAGTAGTGCAGCAGCGGCCACAGCCCCTTGTTGGCGTAGCCCAGGTAGTAGCGCTCGACCTCGTCGGGACTCAGCGCCACCGGGCGCAGCGCATATTCCCGCTCGGTCGTCACGCGCTCCCGCACCGTCACCGTGTCGGGCAACCGCTCGTCGTGGGTCGCCGACCAGCCGATCCAGGAACCGCCGCTGCTGCGCAGGATCGGATCGAGCGCGGTGACCAGGCCGCCCACACCCTGCTCGAAGCGCACGCCCTCGTCGGTGACGGTCAGGCGGTACGGCAAACGGTTGCTGACGACGACGAAACGCCGCGGCAGCAGGCGCTCGTCGACCAGGACGTTGCGGGGACGCGGGCTGTCGACGACCCGGTCCGTCTCCGTCATCGGCCCCTCCGTGGATCAGCCGGCGCTGCTGAGGTTCTTCGCCACCTGCTCCCAGTTGACCACGTTCCACCACGCGGCCAGGTAGTCCGGCCGGCGGTTCTGATACCTCAGATAGTAGGCGTGCTCCCAGACGTCGACACCGAGGATCGGCCGGCCGCCCTCCATCAACGGGCTGTCCTGGTTCGGCGTCGAGCCGAGCTCCAGCTTGCCGTTCTTGACGTACAGCCAGCCCCAGCCGGAGCCGAAGCGCGTGGCCGCCGCGGTGGTCAGCTTGTCCTTGAAGGCGTCGAAGGAGCCGAACGTCGAGTCGATCGCCTCGGCCAGCGCCCCGGAAGGCTTGCCGCCGCCGCCGGGCTTCATGATCTTCCAGAACAGCGAGTGGTTGAAGTGTCCACCGCCGTTGTTCCGGACGGCGCCGCGGATCGCCTCGGGCACGCCGCCGATGTTCGCCAGCAGCTCGGTCAGCGACCGGGTCTCCAGTGCAGCGTGGCCTTCGAGCGCCTTGTTCAGGTTATTGACGTAGGCCGCGTGGTGCTTGCCGTGATGGATCTCCATCGTGCGGGCATCGATGTGCGGCTCGAGCGCGTCGTGGGCGTATGGAAGAGCCGGAAGCTCGTGTGCCATGGCGGAACCTCCTTGACCGTTGTGTCGAAGAACCCCGGTGCCGCATTCTATCGATTCGCTTCCGCGTTAACAAGCTGCGGGAAACCTAGCGCGACGAGCCCGCGAGCAACCGTTTCAGCACGCGCCCGGCGCGGGCGCCGGCGTCCCCCGCGATGACCGCCACGCGGTCGCCGCGCTGCCGCAGCTGAAGGCCCGACCGGTCGTGCAGCGCCGCCGCGAACTGGCGCGCGTCGGTCTCGCTGTCCCACACCGTGTTCAACAGCGCGACCTCCTCGGTGCCGCGGGCCCACAGCTCCCAGCGATCGCCGCCCCACCCGGCAGCCGCCTCGTTGGTCCACGCCGAGCCGTCCGTCATCCCGGCGTCGGCCGGATCGTTCGGCGTCGGCGCGCCCACCAGGCTGCCGATCATCAGCTCGCCCAGCACGCCCTGCGCCTGACGCTCCCAGCCGCGGCCGAGCGCTTTCCCGGCGCGGCTGGGCGCGACATGCCGCGGGTCGTCCCGCTGCGCCGGGTCCCAGTACTTCTCGGGATGCAGGATCTGCTCGGACGAGCGCGGTCCGTCGGTATAGCTGCGGTCGACCCGCCGTTGCGGGAAGCCCCCGAACAACGCCGCCGCCGGCGAGTCCCCGTCGAGCAGGAAGCTCATCCCCAGCGTGTAGGCGCCCAGCGCCGGCCGCAGCAGCGGCTCCGGGAAATCGGCCAGGAACTCCGATCGCGCGGCCTCGCTCTCGGCGATCTCCGCAAGCTGCTCCATGGTCAGCTCGCCGCGAGCCACGGCCCGCGTCACGTACAGCGTCATCACCAGCATCGCGCTGCCCTCGTGGACGGCGCTGCGCGCGAACGCCCGGTCACCGTCGGCGCGGACCTCGCGCAGCCGCTCGTCGAGCCGGAAGTGCTGGTCCTCCAGCGCGTGCGTCAGCTCGTGCGAGACGATCATCGGCCCCATCGCGGGGGTGATGTCGTCGAGCATGTAGAACGACCCCGTTTGCGGGTCGTAGAAGCCGCCCGCCTGCTGGCGCAGGAAGGCGAGGTAGGCCTCCAGCGTGTCCACGTCCCGGGGCAGCACCCCCAGCAGCGCCAGGGCGCGCTCCTCCCGGGCGTACGCCTCGACGCCGTAAAAACGCTCCAGCCGCTCCAACGCGTAGCGGCGCGCCCGCTCGTCATCGATCACCTCGGCCGGGACGGGGCGCTTGAACGCCAGGCCGCGGATCTCCTCGACGTCTGCCCGGACCCGGAGGACGCTCGCGGCAAGCTCCTCCACGGCCACGTTCCCCGCCGCGGACGGTTGTGATGATTCGTCGTCCGCCGAGGCCGGGCAAACACCGACAACCGCGAACAAGCCGAGAACGAGGACGCGCCCGTACCGTTTCATCGGATCACTCCGTCTTGCACCGCCGCCGCGACGCCGTCGCGGCGATCGCAGGACAACCGGGTCAAACACAAATACTTGATCGTTGCGGTCCGGGTTTCAGCAAACTTGACCGGCTTTCGCCTTGACGCCGACGACGGTTCCGCGTAACCGAATGGGGTGCGACAGAGGGTCAACTGATGATGATCGGCGTGCTGTACAAAGTTTACTGCTACCGCGGCTCGGACAAGCAGATCTGGTTCGAGGTCGAGGACATGGCCTCGGGACAGGGCGTGGCTTGGTCGCCGTCGCGACAGACGGTCATCCAGAAGGCCACCAAGCTCGGGTACAACCTGGTCGACGACTCGAAGCCCGTGCTGAAGTTCTACCGGGCCAAGGCCAGCTAGCACCCGCGCCTCCGCGCTCACCGCGCCAGGCCCAGCACCTCGACGCCCTGCTCGAACACGATGTCGACGGGGATCGCCGCGGTTGCGAGGCGCTCGAGATCGGCGCTCAACGCCTCCCCGATCCGTCCCTGCTCGGCCATGAACGTCTTAACGCCCTCGTAGTCGCCGTCCCCCTGTAGTTTCAGGATCCGCGCCGAGAGCGCGTCGACGGCCGCGTTCATCTTGTCGAAGTCGACCCGGTAGGTCCCGCTCGCCTCGTCGCGGCTGAACGCGCCCTGCTCGCGGAAAAAGTTGAAGCGGGCCAGGTTCGCGCGGCCGTGGGCGCTGGCGGCGCCGAAGCGGATCGAGCGGAAGATGCCGGCCAGGAAGGTCACGTAGTGATCCTCGAGCGGCGTGTCGATCTCGCCCCGCTCGTGGAGCGACGTGACCATGTACAGTCCCAGCACGTCGGCCTTGCCCTCCTCCAGCGCCGAGGCCTCCTCCTGCAAGGCATGGCGCACGGTGCCCGTGCCGTCGAGCGTGTTCTTGATCCCGAGCCCGTGGGCGACCTCGTGGAACATCGTGTTGCCGAAGAACGCGTCGAACGTGATGTGACGGCGCTGGTCTTCGGCGATCAGCGTGCCCGCCAGCGGGACCAGGATCTTGTCGAACTTGGCGCGCATCGCGTTCTTGAGCTGCAGCCGCCGCGTGCCCTGCTCCAGCTGCACCGTCTCGTCGTTGGGCAGGTTGATCGCGATCGTCTTCGAGCCCGCGTTGCAGTCGCCGGCGTAGTACACGACGTCGTAGGCGTTGAGGTCGGCGCCCGAGCCCGGCTGCTCGCGCTTGTAGGCCTCGGGCACCGGCAGCCCGCGCTGGAGATCGGGAAGCAGCGCGGCGTAGCGCGCCAGGCGCCGGCTCCACTGCTTGTCCTTCACCAGCACGTAGGCCTCGTAGGCCGCCTTGTAACCGAACAGCCGGTCCTCGTAGGTCTCGATCGCCCCGATCACGATGTCGAGCGTGTTGTTCTTCATCTCCATCCAGGCCATGTCGCTGGGGCGGTAGTCGTCGGTCGTCAGCGCCCGGGCGCGCAGCTCGAGGTACGCGCGCAGCCCGGGATCGCTCGCCAGCGCCGCGGCCTCGCGCAACAGGCCCGCGGCGCGCTCCAGCCGCTCGGCGAACGCCCGGTGGTACGGCACGGCCTCGAGCTTGCCGGCCGCGTCGCGGCGGACCAGCGTGTACAGGCCCTGCAGCGCGTCGTCGCCGGCGGCAGCGGCTTCGCACTCCTCGCGCGTCATGTCGACGGGATAGAAGTTGGCGCCCTCGGGTTTCGGCCCGACGCCGGGGACGAACGGCTCGTTGCCCTCCAGGCGGTCCCACGGACCGTAGTTGTACTCGGCGTAGCGCCGCAGGTCGGGATCGATGAGCGAGTCCAGCAGCGCCTGCCGGTCCCCGTAGGCCTGCTCCCAGAACAGCGCATCCATTTCGCGCGAGGCCTCGATCAGCAACGGGATCATCCGCCGCTGCTCGTCGGTCAGGGCGGCGGTATCGGTCGTCAGGGTCACCGTGGTGTACTTGGCCAGGCGCTCCTGCATGCCGGAAGCTCCTCCTGCATCCGCCGGCTGCTCCGGCGTACCCTGGCAGGCCGCAAGCGCCACGGCCAGTCCCGCCGTGAGCAGGAATCGTCCCCTCGCTCGCTGTCTCATTCGGCCCCTCGATCGCGCGGCTGCGCATCCGGGAACAACTGGAAAGAGGCGCGCATCGTAGCACGCGACCGGCGACCGGGATCGGAGTCGGCGCGGGCGTTGCCTCGCGCTCCCGGGGCGCCCATATTCGACCGGGAGTCCGGAACAGGGAGCATGCCGATGGCGAAGCTCGGCGCGGCGCTCGGAATCGGCGGGATCGTGGCGGTCCTCGGCGGCGCGTTCCTCCACTACAACCAGTCGTACTCGTTGACGCTACCCACCGAGGAGGGCTGGTTGCACGTCCAGCCGCGGCACTACCCCGAGGAGTTCCAGGATGCGGCCGGAGTGATCCGCGACCACGTGTACCAGGCCGCGATGCCCGGCGCCGAGGTCTCGGCGCTGTCGCAGACCGTGCATCCGTGGGAACGCGTCTCGATGGACATCCGCGCCGACGACCTGCGCGCGAGCTTCGAGCAGGCGCTCCGCATCACGAGCTTCTCGAAGTGCCGCGGCGTTCCGGGCGAGCCGGTGACGTGGCTGTGCCGCGAGTGGAACGTCGACAAGGGCGACGTGACGTTCCGCCAGCGCCTGTACTTCGCGCGCCGCGGCAACACCGTGCTGGCCGTGGTGTTCACGGCGGCTCCCGGACACTTCCGCGACGTCGGCGACCCGCACGGGTGGCTCGAGAACCTGGAGTGGCACGGGCCCAGCATCGCTTACGCGTTCTGACGGGCGCGCCCGGGTTAGACTGGCCCCGAGGTCGCGGCGGCCGGACGACCCGGCCATCGACCGCCGACCGGGAGGGACGGTCATGAGTCGATGGAAGGTACGGATCATCGCCGCCGTCGTGCTGGCGCTGGCGTTCTCGGCGGGGCTCGCGATCGGCAAGGGCGACGCCCGCAAGGTGCTCAACCTGCCCGGGCGCAGCGACGAGCTGCCGTTCAGCCACGTGATCGTCGCCGAGGAGACGATCTACGTCGCCGGCACGCTGGGCCTCGATCCCGAAACCGGGAAACCGCCCGCCGACCCCAAGGCCGAGGCCCGGCTGGTCCTCGACGGCATCAAGCGCAAGCTCGAGCTGGCCGGTGCGACGATGGACGATCTCGTCTCGGTCCAGGTGTTCTGCCCCGACCTCACCCTGTACGACGAGTTCAACTCCGTCTACCGGACCTACTTCGACAAGCGGTTCCCGACCCGCGCCTTCGTCGGGTCGGGCCCGCTGCTGCGCGGGGCGCGGTTCGAGATCAACGGCATCGCGATCCGCTGAGCGGGCGGCGACCCACCGACTAAGCCGCTGAGCGCGGGAGAGTTCCGGCCGGTTACGTTTTCGCGCCCCGGTGTCACGGCGTGCGGTTGCCCGGCCGCCTCCGGCGACCGAAATTGGCCCCGAGGGAACGCGCCCCGGGGTGCGTCCCGGAGGAGGTCATCCTTGAGCGCCGACGGCGCCAACCAAGCAGTCGCCCGCGAAGCGCTGCAGGAGATCCAGCGCTACCTCGCCGACCAGCTCGCGCCGATGATGGTCGTGGACGCGGCGAACGTGCTGCTGCGGATGCCGCCCAAGGTCGGCGCCGCCGCGATCCGCCAGTGGGTCGAGTCCCAGCTCAGCGCGCCGGACCGCGCGGTCACCGTCGGGGGCTACCTCTATCACTCGGTCAAGAAGTTCCACGTGCTCTCCGAGTGCCAGCTCGTCGAGCCGGCGGCGATGGAGCGCTACCTGTCGGAGCTGTCGCGAATCGTGGTCCAGATGTGCCCCGAGCGCGAGCAGGCCGAGCTGCGCGCCAAGCTGAGCCGGATCGGCGAGGTCCGCACCACGCTCTCGGAAACGGTACGGCTGCTGAATCGCGAGGCGGGGACCGAGGAGCAGGAGCGGCGACTCAAGCAGATCATCGAGGAACAGCAGCGGCGCGAACGGGAAACCGGAGGCGCCGCGGCGGCCGGGGAGCCGCGGATCGTGATGCCCAGCCCGCGTCTGGCGATGATGATGGGCCGGCTGGAGGGGCTCTCCGAGGCCGTCGCCGCGGAGCGCGAGGAGGTCAAGACCCAGGTCCTGGCGCCGCTGCTGACCAAGGCCGCGCTCGAGGCCGGCGACGCCGCACAGTTCCAGAGCACGCTGGACCAGCTGCGCGGACAGGGTGTCGAACCGGGCTTCGACTGGATGTTCAAAACGCTCGGACGCAGCGTGCCCGGCTGGTCGATCGACCTGGACCAGGTTCCGGACGGCGTCGCGGCCCCGCTGGGCCGGCCGCTCCAGGCGATGCACAAGATCGTCGCGCTGGCCGGCTCGAGCGAGGAGGGCTCGGAGCGGCTGAGCGAGCTGGTCTACGCGGCGATCGAGCAGCTCAACGACGGCCACCTGGCCCAGGCCGTCTCGATGCTGGACCTGGCGCAACGCCTGATCGACGAGCAGAAGGTCGACCGCGAGCTGGCGGAAACCGTCCGCCTGCGGGCCCAGGAGTCGGTGTCGCTGAGCGCGATGCGCAAGTTCGCCTCGGCCCACGCCAAGCACGGCTTGCTGCGCAAGGTGTTGCGGTTCTTTCCCGCGTTCCGTCCCGACGAGCTGCTGGCGCGGCTCGACGGCGAGCCGAAACGCGAGCAGCGCAAGCTGATCCTCTCGCTGATCGAGGTCCACGGCCAACCGGCGCGGCCCAAGCTGCTCAAGCGGCTCGCCAGCTACCGTTCGGGCGAGCTGCCCGACCCGGAAGGCTTCTACAGCCGTAACGTGGTGTTCCTGCTGCGCCGCATCCCGCTGCCGGCGAGCGGCGATCAAGGCGAGGAGCTCGAGCTGCTGTCCGAGTTCAGCCGGCCCGGCCGGCCGTTCATGGTGACCAAGGAAGCGGTCGGCGCGATCGCGCAGCTGACCCTCCCGCGGGCCGAGCGGTTGCTGCTCGATCGCCTGGCCGGCTTCGAGTTCGAGGCGTTGAGCGAGAGCACGCCGTACCTGCCGGACGAGCTGCAGGAGATGCTCGACCGCACCTGCGCCGCGCTGGTCCGGTTCGGCAGCCCGGCCGCCGTCCGCGCCGTCGTGGACCATGCGTTTCGCAGGGAGCCGCCGCTGGGAGACGTGACCGGCCGCCTGGTGCACCTGTCCAGCAGCGACCTCTCCGATCATCGGCAGCAGCTCGAGCGACTGCTCGGCGCGCTGGGCGAGGCGCTGCCGGCGAAGTTCCTCGGCGTGACCGTCGGGCGCCGCGTGCACCACGTCGGGCAGCTGGTGCGGGCGCTCTCGGGTAGCCGCACCGCTGCGGTGCGGAACCGGTTCCGGGAGATCGCGGAGCGCTACGCCGGCCAGCCGTTCGCCGAGCAGGCCCGCGAGGCGCTCGCGCGCTGGGGCGCGGGTCCGCAGGCCGAGACCGAGGACGGCTCGCCGGCCGAGCTTTCCGGCGACCTCGAGCTGTTCGGCCTGCCCACGCTGCTGCAGTCGCTGGCCGACACCAAGGCTACCGGCCGGCTGGTGATCTGCGGAAGCAACGGGCGCGAGCGCGCCGCCGTGTTCTTCGCCGACGGCGGGATCGTGCACTGCGGGGTCGGCCGGCTGCGCGGGCTCGACGCGGTGTGCCAGCTGTTCGAGCGCCCGCAGCCGGGCAGCTTCCGCTTCGTCAAGCCCTCCGCCGACGATCCTCCGCTGCACGGCAAGGAGGCCCTCGAGGTGATGCCGACGATCCTCGAGGCGGTGCGCCGCCACGACGAGTTCCAGGAGGACCGGGCGCTGGTCCCCGACGGCGCCTCGCTGGCCTCGGCTCCCGGCGCCGTCCCGACGCCGCCCGAGGAGGAGACCGACGACGTCTTCGTGGAGACCGTGTGGCGCGAGGCGACGCGCGGCACCGCGCCGGAGAGCTGCGAGGGCGCGGCCGGCGCCGACGCCTACCGCGTCCGCCGGCTCTACGCCCACTGGTTCGAGATCGGCGCGTTGAAGCTGCGCCCGGCCGTCTGAGTCCGGCTCAGGCCTCTTCGCGTCGGGCCAGGGCGCCCTTCCCCGAGGGTCGCCAGAACAACGCCACGACGTCGGACGGGCTCATCTCGGCCAGGGCCAGCAGCCCCCCGAGCACGCCGCCGCACAGCAGCGCGATCAGCGTGACGACGCCCCACACCGACTCCATCAGCTCCATCACGCGCTGCAGCAGACTGCCCACGGTGCCGAGCAGCCAGCCCACGAGCCCGAAGACCACGGCGACGATGATCCAGGCCACCCAGACCACGCCGGCCACGGCGGCGGCGACCATCAGGACCACCAGCACGCGGGAGAGCGGGCTGTTCCGGTCGAGGCTCATGGGATCCAATCTCGGTCCCGGGCGCCGCGGACGCAACCCGGGACCGAAGCAGGCCCCCGGACCGCCGGGCGATCAAGCGGATCCTCCGGGTCCGGTCCCTCGCGACTCGGAGCTTGAACCCGGGGCCGGTTTTGGTTATACACGGCTCACTCACGAACAGATCGGGCGCGGTCCGTCTGGGCGGCGCCTTGGGGGGGCTCGAATGGCCTTCATCAGCTGGCGGTGGCTGACCTTGGTCGCGCTGTTGTTCCTGGGTACGCTCGCCGTCGCCAACAATGGGACCGGGCGGATCGAAGGCAAGGTGACGCACCAGGGCAAGCCGGTCGGCGGGGTGGTGGTGATCGTCCACGAGACCGGCACCACCGACGTCACGACCAGGACGGGAGAGTTCGCGTTCGACCTGGTACCTGCGGGCAGCGTGACCCTGATCCTGAGCCAGGGCGACAACACCAAGACCGTGGCGGTGGTCGTTACCGAGGGCGGCACGCAACAGGTCGAGGTGGAGATCGACTGGGATCCCGGGCTGCTCGAAGAGGTCCGGGTCACCGCCGCCGCGCGCGCGGCCAAGATCGTCGACGCGCCGTCGGCCGTGACCTCGATCCCCGCCGCGGAGATCAAGACCCAGGCCAGCCACGGACAGGTGCCGAAGATCCTCGAGTTCACGCCGGGCGCCGAGGTCACGCAGAGCGGCCTGTACGACTTCAACTTCAACACCCGTGGCTTCAACAGCTCGCTCAACCGCCGCGTCTCGACCTACATCGACGGCCGCGACGTCGGCGTGGTGCTGCTGGGCGCCCAGGAGTGGGCGGCGATCTCGGGCGGCCTCGACGATCTGGCCAGCCTCGACTTCATCCGCGGGCCGAGCGCGGCACTCTACGGCGCCAACGCCTCGAGCGGCGTGGTGAACATCACCACCAAGGCGCCCCGCGACACCCTGGGCTCGTTCATGCGGCTGACCGCGGGCGAGCTGCGAACCCGCAGCGTCGACTTCCGCCGGGCGGACAATCTCGGCGGCGGCTGGTACTCCAAGATCCTGGCCGGCACCAAGAACACCGGCGACTTCTCGATCTCCCGCAACCCCGACGGTCCCGACGGCATCGCCCGGACCGCCGACGATCTTGCCGCCCCCGAATACTCCGAGTTCTGCATGCTGATCGGCGAGACCGATTGCCTGCCGCGGGAGAAGACCCTGTTCCGCGAGCAGGACAACGACGTCCAGTACGGGGCCCTGCGGCTGGACAAGTACTTCGGCGACGATTCGGTGATGACGTTCGAGGGCGGGATCGTCGACATCGAGGGACCGGCCTTCCAGACCGGAATCGGGCGCGTGCAGGGCCTCAACGCCAAGCGGCCGTTCTACCGCTTCAACTACTCGAATCCGCGGTGGAACGTGCTGGCCCACTACTCCGCGCGCGAGGGCGACCAGGTCAACCTGACCAAGGCCCTGATCGTCAACTTCGACCTCGACACCGACACCAAGCGCTACGGGGTCGAGCTCCAGGGCAACTGGAACTTCGGCGGAGACCGGGGCCGGTTCGTGATCGGCGCCGCCCACACCGAGGAGCGCGTCGACACCGCGAATAAAGAGACGGGGCTGCAGACCGTGGTGCTCGAGCCGATCTCGACCGACCGGCAGGCCGTGTTCTCGCAGCTCGACTGGCGCTGGAACAAACACATCAAGCTGGTGTTCGCCGGCCGCGTCGACGAGAACACGCTGCACGCCACGCAGTTCTCACCCAAGGCCGCGCTGGTTTACAGCATCACCCCCAAGAACTCGTTGCGCTTCACCTACAACCAGGCTTTCCAGGTCGCGAACTACTCGGAGTTCTTCCTGCACACCCGCATCTCGGCGTTCCCGATCGGAGGCTTCGTCAGGGTGATCTGCGGCTCTCCCGCGCTGCCGGCGCCGGTCGACTGCGGAATCTCGGAGAACTTCGTTCCGATCCTGGCCGTCGGCAACGACGACCTGCGGCTGGAGAAGACCAAGGCCTGGGAGGTCGGCTACACCGGGCTGCTGGCGAACAAGGTCCTGATCACGGTGGACTACTACAACAGCGACAACCAGGACTTCATCACCGACCTGGTGCCGCAGGTCGGTACGATTCCGGGTATCGTCGAGGGTTGCCTCAACTCGAGGCTCCAGCCCGAGACCGATCCGCTCAAGTGCCCGGTCAATCCCGACTATTTGACCTGGGTTGGTCCCGAAGTGGCGGAGACCACCACCCTGTTCGGCAACGTCACCGTGGCCCAGGCGCTGCGCAACGCGGTCGACAACTCCGTCGGGGGGACGACGCTGGGCTTCCGGCTGGCCCAGGACCTCAACGGGGACACCGTGGTCATCGCCCGGACCTACACCAACGTCGGCCAAGTGGACACCCAGGGTGTTGATTTCGGGCTCCAGTACTTCATCACGCCCGCGCTGAACCTGCAGGTCAGCTACTCCTGGTTCGACTTCGAGATCATCGACTCCGACGAGGAGGTGCGGGACATCCTGCTCCCCAACTCGCCGGAGCACAAGGCCAGCCTCGCGCTCTCCTATTCCAAGAACCGCTGGTCGGCCGGCCTGGGAGGTCGCTGGGTGGAGAATTTCCGGTGGTCCGCGGGCGTTTTCCAGGGCCACGTCGACGACTACTACACGGTGGACCTGTCCGCCGGCTACAAGATCAGTGACCTGGTCCGGGTGGGTCTCAACGTCGCCAACGTCACCGACAACGTCCACCGGCAGACGTTCGGCGGGGACCTGCTTCGCCGGCGGGCCCTGGCCAACGTGACCTTCACCTGGTAGGCCGGCGGCGCGCCCGATCCGCCGAAACCCTCGTATCCAGCGGCGTTCGGCGGATTTTTTCCTTCCCCCGGCCTTGAAAGCAGGGTACGATTCAGGAGTTCTCCGGCCCAACGGCCGGGGCCGCACGGGGGTTGGCTCGCCACGGGTTTTTCTGGGGGTTTCCATGAACATCACGGATCAGGGATGGGTGTCTGAGCGTTCGACTCGGTGTCGCGGCGCCTCGACGGCGCGCTGCGTCTTCGTCCTGCTGCTGGTCAGTCTGGCCGGCGGCTCCCTGGCGCTGGCCCACAGTCCCAACGTGGATGCGAGCCTCGCCGACTGGTGCGTCGGGGCCCCGTCCAACGGCGTGGGCGGAAACCGCGTCGAGGACAGCGCGGCCACGCTGGAGTGCGGCAACTGCTCGGGTGCCACGGGCCAGGCCTGCGAGGTGAACGCCGACTGTCCGGGCGGTCAGACCTGCGTCAACCTGACCAGCAAGCAGGAGGTCGCCTGGTGGGACAACCGCACCGACGGCGCGGTCAACGACCTCGGCACGGTGGCGATCACGACCGACAACAGGAACCTCTACGTCGCGGCCGAGCTGTGGGTCGACCCGGATCCGGTGTCGCTGCCCTTCGGCCAGATCGCGATCGACTGGACCCAGGGCGGCGTCAGCGGCTGGCACGACCCCAAGGGCGTGATCACGCGTCCCGGGCGCTGCAGCGGTGACGCGACCCGGGGTTGCTCCGGTCAGGTGGTCGGCGTCGACCCCCCCAACCCCGACGACATCAACGGCGACGGTATCCTCGACGCCGACTGCTTCTTCTGCGCGATCTCCGAGGAGCCGTTCCCGTCGACGCGGAAACGTGCCTGCGGCTCCGGCTGCGATCCGGACGTCCCCGGCGATATCTGCGAGCGGACCCAGTCCTGCGAGATCGCGTTCGACGACGCAGGCCTGGTCGGCACGTGGTCGAGCCCCGAAGGTCGGGCCGACTACCTGCTGGCGTTCGACTTCAGCTTCTGGCTGACCGGCGTCGAGGACGAGAACTCGGTGCTGGTGCTGGAGCCCGGCACGGCGCAGATCCCCACGAGCCCCTGGGATTGGAGGATGGGTTGCGCGCCGGACTTCGACGGCGACGGGAACGAGTGCGATTTCGTCCCGGCCGTGAATCCCGGTGCCAGCGGTGGCTCGGGCGGCCCTCCCGGATCGGTCGAGGTCGCGATCCCGTGGTGCGCGTTCGGCTGCACGGGCTGTCCGGAGCTCACTCCGGGCTCGGGGCTCGACGCCTGCGGGAATCCGTCCGGTGCCGGGTGCGTCTGCGCCGGTTTCGGACCGGGTAAGGACTTCCGGTTCAGCATGATGGTCGCGCGGGGCCGCACGGACTTCGACTTCGCGCCCGACGCCTCGATCGAGGACACGATGTCCGAGGTCTTGCTGGGCACGACGACCACGACCACCGACAGCTGCGGCGGCTCCGGAACCCCGCCCGGACTCGATGCGACGATGTGCGAGCTCGCCGATCGGAGCACGGATGCCTACATTCCGCGAACCCCGACCCTGCCCCACGAAGCCGCCCCGGGAGGTCGGGCCGTTTGCCTCAGCGTAACCAAGAACCTGGCGCCTTCGATCACCCTCGACTGGTTCGCGTCGTGCTCGGTGGCCGACACCGACTACGAGGTCTACGAGGGCACGATCGGCAACTGGTACAGCCACCAGCCCGTCAGCTGCGCGACCGGCGGCACGACCGCCACGTTCAACGCGGGAGCGGGCGACCGCTACTACCTCGTCGTGCCCACCAACGGCGCCACCGAGGGCTCCTACGGTCCGGACAGCGCCGGTTTCGAGCGGCCGGTGAGCACGGGTCAGTGTTTCGTGCAGTCGCTCGGCAGTTGTCCCTGATGGAAGCTATCAGCTAAGGGGGGAGGTCATGAGCAATTCGAAACTGGCCCGGTCGTTACTGGCCGGCGCCGCACTGGTCGTGTGCCTGAACGGCACGGCGACGGCGGCGGAACTGGACGGTCCCGCCTCGATCGTGTTCGACCAGCACCGCGTGCCGACGATCGTCGCGCAGACGGAGCACGACGCGATCTACCTGCAGGGCTACATGCACGCCCGGGACCGGCTGTTCCAGATGGACCTGCAACGCCGCGCCTTCGCCGGGAAGCTGGCCGAGCTGCTCGGCCCGGCCTTGATCCCGCAGGACGTCCAGCTGCGCACGCTGGGTCTGGACCGGGCGGCGGTGCGCAGCCTGGCCGTGCAGACGCCGGAGACGATGGCCTGGCTCGAGGCGTACGCCAAGGGCGTGAACGCGTACCTGCGCGACACGTCCCTGCCGCTGCCGCCGGAGTACGGCCCGCTCGAGATCGACCGCAACGGCATCCCGCCGTGGACGCCGCTGGATAGCCTGCTCACGGCCAAGGGCCTGGCCTGGAACCTGTCGTTCGACCTGAGCGACATCGATCGCACGCTGGCGCTGCTGAACTTCCTCGGCGTGTGCGACGTCCTGGGCTGCAACGGACTGCAACTGCTGCAGAGCGACCTGTACCGCGTCGCGCCGTTCGAGGCGCAGCGCTCGATCCCGCCGAGCCCGCCCCCGGTCGACGAGGACCCGGAGGCGCCGCCGGACGAGGAGATCCCGTCCTACATCACCGACCCGGATTTCGGCGACGTGGTGCAGAGCTACCGCGACACGTTGACCGACGTTCCGCTGGTCGAGCGGACGCTGGAGCCGAGCTCCGGCGACGTGGGCAGCAACTGGTGGCTGGCCTCGGGCGCGGTAACCGATTCGGGTTTCCCGATGATCGCCAACGACCCGCACCTGTCGCTGGGCAACCCGGCGACGTTCTACGAGATCCACCTCAACGTGGCCGGCGGCATCAACGTCGCCGGCGTCAGCTTCCCCGGCGCCCCGGGGATCGTCCAGGGCTGTAACGACACGATCTGCTGGGGCTCGTCGGTCAACGCCCAGGACGTGACGGACGTGTACCAGGAGGTGCTGCTGGCCCTCGACCCGTCCCAGCCGACCACCCCCACGCACAGCTTCTTCGACGGCGTCCCCGAGCCCTTGACCTTCATCCCGCAGACCTTCCTGTTCAACGCCATCGGCGACGGCGTGCCGAACACGATCTTCGACGCGGGTCTTCCGGCGAGCTCGGGCGGCGTGACGCTGGTCGTGCCGCGCCGCAACAACGGGCCGATCGTGAACGTCAGCTTCAACCCTGCCACGGGCCGCTTCACCGGGCTCAGCGTCCAGTACGTGGGCTGGAGCGCGACCCAGGAGCTGGAGACCTTCCGCCGTTTCGCGCGCGCCGCGAGCATGCAGGATTTCAAGGACGCGCTGCAGTACTTCGACTTCGGCTCGCAGAACTGGGGCTACGCCGACATCAACGGCAACATCGCCTACTACACCAGCGGCGAGGTCCCGATCCGCGAGGACCTGCAGCTGTTCTTCTTCCCGATCGGCCTGATCTGGCCGGGCCTGATCCGTGACGGCACGCACACCAACCGGCACGAGTGGCTGCCGCTGCAGAACCCGCAGCCGAACCAGGCGCTGAGCACCGAGATCCTGCCGTTCGCCGAGATGCCGCAGACCGAGAACCCCGTCGAGGGGTACATCCTCAACGCCAACAACGACCCGATCGGGACCACGTTCGACAACACCGCGTGGAACCAGTTCCGGGCCGGCTTCAACGGGGTGCTGTACCTCAGCTCCGGCTACGCGACGGGGTACCGGATGGGTCGGCTGCAGCGGCTGTTCGACTCGATCCTGGCCGGCGGCGGCACGCTGTCGCAGTCCGAGTCGATCGCCGTGCAGGCCAACAACCAGCTGCTGGATGCGGAGATCCTGAGCCCGTACCTGCAGACGGCGTACGACAACGCCATCGCGCCGGGCGCGCCGCCCGAGCTGTCGGACATCGTCGCCGATCCGCGGATCGGCGATGCGATCGGCCGCATCGCGGCGTGGGACTTCAGCACCCCGACCGGCATCGACCAGGGGTGGGACCCCAGCGACTCGCCGGGGGTGCCGGGACCGGCGCCCGCGGCCGAAATCGACGCCAGCGTGGCCGCGACGATCTACGCCGTGTGGCGCGGCCAGCTCGTGCAGCGGGTGATCGACCAGACCCTGGCCAACCTGCCGATCCCGCTGGACGCCTTCGCGCCGCCGAGCGACCTGGCGATGAGCGCGGTGCGCCGGCTGCTCGAGCGATACCCGGTCAACGGCGGCGTCGGTTCGTCGCTGATCAACTTCTTCCAGGTGCCGGGCGTCGCGGACCAGGACGTGGCCCGCGACATCATCCTGCTCGAGAGCCTGCAGAACGGGCTGGACCTGTTGGCCTCTCCGGAGTTCGCGCCGGCGTTCGGAGGCTCGACCGACCTGAACGATTACCGCTGGGGCAAGCTGCACCGCGTCGTGTTCGCGCATCCGCTCGGCGGTCCGTTCAACATCCCGCCGGCGGGCTCGCCGGACAACGTCGGCCCCGAACTGCCGGGGTTCGCCCGCGCCGGCGGCATGGGCGTGCTGGACGCCTCGTCGCACAGCGCCCGTGCCGACAAGCTGCACGATTTCATGTTCGGCAGCGGTCCGGCGCGTCGCAAGGTCGCGATCATGAAGCCGACCGGACCCGAGGTGCTGGAGGTGATCCCGGGCGGCGAGAGCGGCATTCCGGGCAGCCCGTTCCAGACCGACCAGCTGGTGCTGTGGCTGGTCAACGACTACCACGTGCTGTGGATCTCGCTGGACGACGTCAACGCCAACGCCGTGGCAACGGAAACCTACGAGTGCGGCGACGGCAACGTGGGTCCCGGTGAGACCTGCGACCCGCCGGGCTCTCCCGGCGGCGTCAGCGGCAACACCTGTCGCGCCGACTGCACCGTGTGCGGTGACGGCATCCTGGACGCCGGCGAGGAGTGCGACGACGGCAACACCAACGGCAACGACGGCTGCGACGCGAGCTGCCGCATCTCGCCGATCATCAGTTGCGGCAACCCGACCGTCGATGCCGACCCCGACACCTGCACCGCGGCGATCGCCTGCGACGTGATCGCCTCCTGCACCGATCCAGAGGGCGGCGCGGTGACCTTCTTCTGCGCGCCCGAGGGCCCGTACGGGCTCGGAACGACGGACGTGACCGTCGATTGCAGCGACGCCCAGAGCGACAACACCGTCGCGGTCTGCCCGGCCACGGTCGTCGACGTCACCCCGCCGACGATCGACGTCTCGCCCGATCCGGACGAGCTGTGGCCGCCGAACCACCGCATGGTCGAGGTGAACGGCGGCGTGACCGCCAGCGACACCTGCGGGCCGGTGACCTACGTGCTCGACTCGATCACGAGCGACGAGCCGGACGACGCGCCCGGCGGCGGAGACGGCAACACCACCAACGACATCCAGAACGCCGACTACGGCACCCAGGACGACCTGTTCGACCTGCGCGCCGAGCGCCAGGGCGGCGGAGACGGCCGGACGTACACGGTCACCTACACCGCCACGGACGGCTCCGGCAACCAGGCCAGCGCCTCGGGCACGGTGTTCGTGCCGCACGATCAGGGCGGCGTCACCGAGCCGCTGGAGCTGACGGTCGAGGAGAACGACGAGGGGACGGCGCTGCGCTGGACCAGGGTCCAGGGCTCGCAGTCCTACAACGTGATCCGCGGCAAGCTGTCCGAGCTCCGCGATCTGGACTCGGTGTACGACCTGGCCACGGTGGCCTGCGTCGAGAACGCCTCGCCCAACGAGAGCAGCCACGGCAACGAGGACGCCGAGATCCCGGCGCCGGGTGAGGTGTTCCTGTACATGGTCGAGTTCTCGGAGAACACCGGTAAGGAGAGCGCGTACGGGACCGTCTCGGCCTCCAAGCCGCGCAAGCCTGCCGCCGGAGACTGCCCGGGACAGTAACCGGGGCACGCAACGAACCCAACGGGCGCGAGGACCGGCACGGCCGGCCTCGCGCCCTTTTTTCTGGGGGCGCGGCGGGTCCTGGCCTGGGGCGTGGCGCGGCGTCGGGCGACTCTGGTAGACTCGGGGCAGAGCGGTCGGATACTCACGAAAACTCAAGCAGGAGGTGCGCGATGTCACTGCGCCTGGGTGACGAGGTTCCCGACTTCAAGGCCGACACCACCGAGGGGCCGATCGACTTCCACGAGTGGATCGGCGACGGCTGGGCGATCCTGTTCTCGCATCCCAAGGACTTCACCCCGGTCTGCACGACCGAGCTCGGCTACATGGCCGGGCTGGAGCCCGAGTTCAAGAAACGCAACTGCAAGATCCTCGGCCTGAGCGTCGACTCGGTCGAGGACCACCACAAGTGGAAGCGGGACATCGCCGAGGTCACCGGGCACACGCCCAACTACCCGATGATCGGCGACAGCAAGATGAGCGTGGCCAAGCTGTTCGACATGATCCACCCTAACGCCGAGGGCGACGCCAAGGACCGCACCGCGGCGGACAACCAGACCGTGCGTTCGGTGTTCGTGGTCGGGCCGGACAAGAAGATCAAGCTGGTCCTGACCTACCCGATGACCACCGGCCGCAACTTCGACGAGCTGCTGCGGGTGCTCGACTCGATGCAGCTCACCGCCCGGCACAAGGTCGCCACCCCGGTCAACTGGAAGCGCGGCGAGGACGTGATCATCGTGCCCGCGGTCCCCGACGCCGAGGCCAAGCAGAAGTTCCCCCAGGGCTGGACGGCGCCCAAGCCGTACATGCGGGTGGTCAAGCAGCCGCAGTGAGGGCCTAGAACGGGCCCTCACCGTCGAGGGCGCTGTTGTATGCGGTCACCTGGTAGTGCCAGACGCCGCTCGGGGAGACGGCTCCCGAGTCGTCGGTCCACTGGATGTTCGGGGTCGCCGGGTCGGCATCGACCACGTCGCTCCCGACCAGGGTCCAGGTCGGCGGTGGCGTGGTCGGGTCCGGCGACCGGTAGACGTTGTAGCCCGTCACGCTGAACGGCGAGTTGGGATCGGTGAAGCTGAGCGTCGGGCCCTGCGGGGCCATCGACACGGTGTAGACGTGGACGGCCTGGTCCGGCACTCCACCGCCGCCGGTGCCCGCGGGGACGAGGGCATTCAGGAACGAGCGGTCGCGGATCATTCCCGCGTCGTTGACCGCGGACAGGTAGTAGGCCGTCGCGCCGTCGGCGCTGAACGCGGGGCGCCGTTGCCAGTACTGCGGGCGGCCGGCGGGCAGCGACGCCGACACCCCCTCCGGCGGGAGCTCGATGCGCCAGACCTCGGAGCCGTCGGTGCTGTCGAGCGCGAGCATGCGGTTGAAGATGTCGTGCACGAACAGCAGCGCGTCGTCGGGCGAGACGGTCGTCGTGTCGGGGCTGGTACCCGACGGCAGATCCAGCGCCACCTCGTAGCGCACCGCGCCGTCGGTTTCCAGCGCCACGATGCGTGGCCCGCCGACGCTTGCCGTCGCGTAGTGGATGCCCAGCGAGTCGAGGTCCATCGCCCCGTTGAGGAAGACGGGCGACTGCCACTCGATCGTGCCGTCCGGCGCGTAGGCGTAGTTGGAGGAGTGGACGGTGTCGTCCACCGGGCTGACCGCCGCGAACCCGGTTACCTGCAGCAGGTTGTTGAACACGATCTCGCCGTCCTCCAGCGCCAGCGCGTAGCTGTTCTGGTTGGCCGAGAAGTAGAGCTGGAGTCCACGCGGTCCCGGTCCGAACACCAGGTCGATCTGCTTCCGCGTGGTCCGATCGTAGGGATGCGCCACGTTCCAGCGGAGCTCCCCGCCCGGCGCCAGGGAGTACACGCCGAGCGCGTCGACCGCCGAGGGGGTGTGCGACGCGGCGACGTAGACGTTACCGTCCGGGCCGACCTTCGTGTCGTAGACGATGTAGCTGCGCTCGGCGCCGGCGATGTCGTAGCGCCAGCGGAACGTGCCGTCCGGGTTCAGCGAGGTGACGTACCACTTGTGGCCGCTGTAGGCGTTGCCGGCGGCATCCACATCGACCGACGTGTTGCCGAAGATCGGCGTCGCGGCGCCGATGTCGGCGGAGAGCGAGCCTTTCACGATCCACTTCACTCGACCGTCCGGCGTCAGCGCGTAGAGCCGGTAGCGCAGGTCGAGGACGAAGATCGTGCCGTCGGGGCCGACGACGGGGCGGGCGTGGTTGTACGGCGTCTCGAAGCGCTGCCGCCACAGGAGCCTGTCGCTCACCGGCACGGCGGCCGCGATCTCGAACGGAAACGGGCCGCTGCTGCCGGAGTCGTTGGTCACCTCCAGCTCGGCCGCACCGCTGGTCATGCCGATCGGAACGTAGCCGACGATCTCGGCGTCCGACCACAGGGCCACCGGAGCCGGCTCGCCGTTCACGGTCAGCTCGCCGGGCGTGTCGCCGAATCCGCTGCCGTGGATCTCGAGATAGCCGGTCCAGGGGACCGGATCCTCGGCGAGGTTCGCGATCGACGGCGCCGTCAGCGCGGTGGTGGCGGCGAGGCTCGCGCCCGCGACGAGGAGCATCGGCCCTGCATGTCTCGTTATCGTATTCAGCATGACGGTCCCTCCCGGCCGGCCGGCAATCGATCCCCGATACTTACCCCGAGAGCAGAGGACGGTCTGTGATACGCGTCACACGCGGCGTGCGAATTGTGGATCGCCGCGGTCGGTTGAGCGACACGCCGGGATGGCACCCGGGAACCGCCCGCTAGCGCCCGTAGGTCCCCATCAGATCCGCCTCGGCCAGCACGTGCCCCTGGGCCGCGGCCAGCACCTCGGCCTTGCTCGCCCGGGGTGCCAGGTCAAGGCTCGTGTCGAGGGCGTAGAGCCGGAAGTAGTAGCGGTGCGGCTTGCCGGGCGGCGGACACGGTCCGTAGTAGCCGACGCGGCTGAAGCTCTTGACGCCCCAGCAGGCGCCCTGGAGCGCGCCGCCCGCTAGCTGCTCGGTCCTGGGCAGGCCCTCCGCGAGCTCGGTCGTGCCGGCGGGCAGGTTGAACAACACCCAGTGCACCCAGGTTCCGGGGGGCGCGTCGGGGTCGTCCATGATCATCACGAACGACTTCGTGCCCTCGGGGACGCCCGTCCAGCTGAGCGCGGGCGAAACGTCGGTGCCGTCACAGGTGAACTCGGCGGGGATCGCTCCGCCGCGGTCGAAGGCGGTGGTGGTCAGCTCCATGGCGGAACCTCCTGTCGTGGAGATGGGGAGAAAGCACGCGGCGACGACGGCGAGGTGAGGCAGGTGGCGGTTCATCGGCGCGCCTCCGGGATGGGCCCGGGACCAATTGCTTCAGTCTACACCCCGGGGCCGCCTGCCGCCTGGAGCTTGATCGTCACGTGCAACTGCGGTCTACTGCTGCCGGAACCGCCATGCGCCGCATACCCCTCTGGCTCAAGCTCGCCTTCACGCTGTGGATGCTGGTCTGGGTCCCGGCGTACTGGCTCCACAACGGGGCGGCCAACTTCCTCTGGCTCTGCGACCTGATGAACTTCCTGCTGCTGGTGGGGCTGTGGCGGGAGAGCCGGTTGCTGTTGTCGTCCCAGGCGGTGGCGGGACTGCTGGTCGGCGTGCTGTGGAGCGTCGACCTGCTGGCGGCGCTGGTGGCCGGGGTGCACCCGCTGGGGGCCACCGCGTACATGTTCGAGGCCGACAAGCCGCTGTTCATCCGGCTGCTGTCGCTGTTCCACCTGACCTCGCCGGCGATCGCGGTGTGGGGCGCGTGGCGGCTGGGCTACGACCGGCGCGGGTGGCTGCTGCAGTCCGCGATCGCCTGGGTGGTGCTGCCGTTGAGCCTGCTGCCCGACCCGGGGCGGAACCTCAACTGGGTGCACGCGCCGTTCGGGCTCGAGCAGACGCTGATGCCGACCGGGGCGTTCCTGGCGGTGTTGCTGGCGGCCTACCCGCTGCTGATCTATCTGCCGACGCACCTGGCGCTGGCCCGGGTGCTGGGGGGCGCCCTACCGGGATCGGCGAAACCCCGCTAGAATGACCTATCTGTGTTGAAATCAGCGGTTTATGGCCGTACATCAGGGGTTTGCCGTCCGGGGGACCGTGCGCGACCGCGGGCGAGCGGCGAGAATGGCCGGGGGAGCCGGGGATGCTGAGCTTCGTGCGTGACTGGAACCGCAAGCGCAAGTACGGGGAGCCGGTGGTCGTCGTCTCGGGGCTGCCGCGGTCCGGCACCTCGATGATGATGAACATGCTCACCGCGGCCGGGCTGCCCACGGTGACCGACGAGATCCGCACCGCCGACGAGGACAACCCCAAGGGCTACTTCGAGGACGAGCGGGTCAAGGACCTGGACAAGCCGGTGGACAAGGCGTGGCTGGCCGATTGCCGCGGGCGGGTGGTCAAGATCATCAGCTTCCTGCTCAAGGACCTGCCCGAGGACAATTTCTACAAGGTGATCTTCCTCGAGCGCGACCTCGAGGAGGTGATCGCCTCCCAGAACAAGATGCTGCTCCGGCGCGACGAGCCGGTCGGGACGCGCGAAGACGACGAGAAGATGATCAAGCGCTACCGGATGCACCTGCGCAAGACCGAGTTCCTGCTCGACGAGGAGCCGTGGTTCGATTGCCTGTACGTCAAGTACACCGAGGTGCTCGCCGACCCCCGGGAGCACGCCCGGCGGATCGCCCGCTTCCTGGGCCTGAAGCTGGATACGGACAGGATGGCCGCCGCGGTCGACCGGTCGCTGTACCGCAACCGACGCGAAGCCGTCGAGGTGGGTTGAGGGAGCCACGGTGAGCCTCGCCCGCATCGCCTTCGCCTGCGCGATTGTCCTGTTCCTGCTCGAGCCGCCGGCCGCCGAGGCCTACATCGGCCCCGGCGCCGGGTTCGCCTTCGTCGGCTCGTTCTTCGCGCTGTTCGCCGCGTTCTTCCTGGCCTTCCTCAAGCTGCTGACCGCGCCCGTGCGCTCGACCTGGCGCTGGCTCAAGTCGCGCAAGGCGCTGCGCAAGGCCAAGGTCAAGCGGGTGATCGTGCTGGGGCTGGACGGGCAGGATCCCGAGTTGACCGACCGGTTCCTGAAGGAAGGGATCCTGCCGAACTTCGCCCGGCTGCGCCAGCGCGGCGGCTACGTGCGGCTCGACACGTCGTTCCCCGCCGAGTCGCCGGTGGCGTGGTCGACCTTCCAGACCGGCTGCAACCCGGGCAAGCACAAGGTGTTCGACTTCCTGGTGCCCAACCGCAAGTCGCACCTGCCGGAGCTGTGCTCGGCCAAGGTCACCGCCTCCGGCCGCACGCTCAAGCTGGGCAAGTACAAGCTGCCGCTGGGCAAACCGACGATCGACCTGGGGCGCAAGAGCCGCCCGTTCTGGAACATCCTCGGCGACCACGGCATCACCAGCAACGTGATCCGCGTGCCGATCACCTTCCCGCCCGAGAAGCTCAAGCACGGCACGGTGCTGTCGGCGATGTGCGTGCCCGACCTCAAGGGCAGCCAGGGAACGTTCTCCTATTACAGCAGCGAGCCACAGCAGGACGGCGTGTTCACCGGCGGGATGCGGATCCCGGTCACGGTCGACGGTGGGGTCGTCAAGACCTACGTCTCGGGCCCCGAGAACACGATGGTCGAGGGCGGCGGCGAGCTGGAGGTGCCGTTCGAGGTCCGGCTGGGGACGAACGGCGGGCCGGCCACGCTGATCCTGGACAACAAGAAGTACCCGCTGCCGCTGCGCGAGTTCACGCCCTGGATCGAGGTCCGCTTCAAGGCCGGTCTCGGCATCAAGGTCCGCGGGATCGTGCGGTTCTACCTGTTGGAGACCGAGCCGCACTTCCGGCTCTACATGACCCCGATCAACATCGACCCCGACAAGCCGGCGCTGCCGATCTCGCACCCCTTCACCTACGCGATCTACCTCTCCAAGACCCAGGGCCGCTACGCGACGCTGGGGCTGGCCGAGGACACCTGGGCGCTGAACGAGCGCGTGCTGGACGAGGAGGCGTTCCTCAAGCAGGCCTACCTGATCCACGACGAGCGCGAGCGGCAGTTCTTCGACGCGCTGGAGAAGGTCAAGCGCGGCGCGGTGGTGTGCGTGTTCGACATCACCGACCGCCTGCAGCACATGTTCTTCCGCTACCTGGAGCGGGATCATCCGGCCAACGCGGACAAGGACACCGAGCTGCACAAGGACGCGATCCGCGACCTGTACAAGAACATGGACGACCTGGTCGGGCGCGTGATGGACTCGATCAACGACGACACGTTGTTGTTCGTGATGTCGGACCACGGCTTCAAGCCGTTCAAGCGCGGGGTCAACCTCAACACCTGGCTGTGGCAGAACGGCTACCTGGCGCTGAAGGGCGACGCCCCGAGCGGCGCGGCCTGGTACCAGGACGTCGACTGGACGAACACGCAGGCCTACGCGGTCGGCCTGGGCGGGATCTACCTCAACGTCAAGGGCCGCGAGGCGTTCGGCATCGTCGAGCCCGGGGAACAGCAGCAGCGGATCAAGCGCGAGATCGCCGAGAAGCTGCGCCCGCTGCGCGATCCCGAGGGCGGCTCGCGTGCGATCGCCGAGGTCTACGACACCCGGGAGATCTACAAGGGCCCGTACGTCAAGGAGGCCCCGGACCTGTTCGTCGGCTTCAGCGTCGGCTACCGCGCCTCGTGGGACTGCGCCACGGGCAAGATCAGCCCGGAGCCGATCGACGACAACACCAAGAGCTGGAGCGGCGATCACTGCATGAACCCGCCCGACGTGCCCGGGATCTTCTTCAGCAGCCGCAAGCTGAAGGTCGAGCGGGTCAACATCATGGATATCGGCCCGACGGTGCTGGACCTGTTCGGGGTGCCCGTGCCGCCGCAGTGCGACGGCACGCCGTTCTCGGTGGGCGGTGCCGGACCGCGGCTGCCGCAACAGGCGGAGGACCGTGGTGCGGCCACCGAGCCCGAGGAAGAGGCGGTGGCCGCGGTGGGCCGGAGCGCGAGGGAATCGGAGAGCTAGCGTGAGAGTGACGAACAAGTTCCTGGCCGCGTGCCTGGTCGTGCTGGCGCTCGGCAGCGGTGCCGCCGCCGCCGAGGCCACGCACAAGAAGGTGCTGGTGCTGGGCGTGGACGGCCTGGACCCCAAGCTGCTGCAGCGCTTCGCCGACGAGGGCGTGCTGCCCAACTTCAAGCGGCTGATCGACGAGGGCGACTTCAAACCGCTCGGTACCACGATGCCGCCGCTGAGCCCGGTGGCCTGGTCCACCTTCATCACCGGGATGGACCCCGGCGGGCACGGGATCTTCGACTTCATCCACCGCGACCCGGCGCGTTACCTGCCGATCCCCGCGACCTCGGAGGCCCCGCGGATCGAGCTGCCGATCAAGGTCGCCGGGTGCGAGTATCCCCTGCCCTGGGCCTCGGCCGAGGTCGTGAACATGCGCAAGGGGCGGGCGTTCTGGGAGTACCTCGACGAGCGCGGGGTCCCGTCCACGCTGTACAGCATCCCGTCCGACTTCCCGCCGACCAAGGCCGGCAAGGTGCTGTCCGGAATGGGCACCCCCGACCTGATCGGGACCCACGGGACGTTCTCGTACTACACCGACCGCCGCGTGCCCAACGCGGCCGGCATCACCGGCGGCAACGTCTACATGGTGCGCGTCGAGAACAACAAGGTCAGCGCCACGCTCAAGGGGCCGGACCAGCCGTTCAAGCGGATCAAGAAGCGTTCGCCGCGGCGCGGCGCCACCGAGGTCGAGTACGAACACCCGGAGCTGGAGCTGCCGTTCACGGTGCACCTCGATCCCGAGCGCCCCGAGGCGCGACTCAAGGTCGGCGGCACCGAGCTGATCCTCAAAGAGGGCGAGTGGAGCGACTGGGTCGAGGTCGACTTCGCCGTCGACTGCGCCCCGTTCATGATCGTCGGCTCGATCGCGCGGTTCTACCTCAAGCAGACCCGTCCCGACTTCAAGCTCTACGTCTCGCCGCTCCAGATCAGCCCGCGGGCGCCGGTGCAGCCGATCTCGTTCCCCGACGACTGGGTCCACGAGCTGTGGGAGTCGCTGGGCTACTTCTACACCCAGGAGCTGCCCGAGGACACCAAGGCCTTCTCCGGCGGGATCCTGACCGGCCGCGAGTTCCGCGAGCAGTCGGAGCTGGTCCACGGCGAGCGGATGAAGGCGCTCAAGCATCTGCTGGCGGGCTACCGCGAGGGGCTGCTGTTCTTCTACTTCTCCAGCGTCGACCAGCGCAGCCACATGCTGTGGCGTTACGCCGACGACAAGCACCCGTTCTTCGAGATGGACGAGCTGCTGATCCACGGCATCCGCGAGATCTACACCGAGATCGACGAGGCGGTCGGCCTGGCCGCCGCGGCGGTCGGCGACGACGGGACGCTGATCGTGATGTCGGACCACGGGTTCGGCCCGTTCTACTGGGGCGTCAACCTCAACACGTGGCTGCTGGAGAACGGCTACCTGGCGCTGAAGCCGGGCGTGCGGCAGGAGCAGGTCAAGTACCTGCTGGGCGTCGACTGGTCCAAGACCAAGGCCTACGCGCTCGGGCTGAGCGGGCTGTACGTCAACCTGGCCGGTCGCGAGGCCAAGGGAATCGTGTTGCCCGGACCCGAGTACCGCCAGACGCTGGACGCTCTGGAGCGCGACCTGCTGGCGCTGAAGGACCCGCGCAACGGCCACAACGCGGTCTCGCTGGTGGTGCGGACGCGGCGCGACTTCACGGGGGAGCAGGTGGAGATCGGCCCGGACGCGATCGTCGGCTACAACGAGGGCTACCGCAGCTCGTGGCAGAGCCCGCTGGGCGAGTTCCCGCCGGAGATCTTCGAGGACAACCCCGACCCGTGGAGCGGCGACCACCTGGTCGACCACCGCTTCGTGCCGGGCGTGCTGCTGACCAACAAGAAGATCACGCTGGAGGCGCCGGCGCTGCAGGATCTGACGGTGGCGATCCTCGACGAGTACGGCGTGCCGAAGGCCCCGGAGATGATCGGGCAGGATTGCCTGGGCGACGCGCCGCCGGCCCGGCTGGCCCAGGCGCAAGCGGAGGAACCGTGATGTTCGGAAACGTCAAGCTCGACAAGTCGCTGCTGAAGAAGGTGCGGATGTACGCCAAGATCGCGGGCTACTCCTCGCCCGAGGAGTTCATCACCCACGCGCTGGAGAAGGAGATCGCGATCCTCGAGGAGGCCGACTCCGAGGACGAGATCCGCAAGAAGCTCCAGGGACTGGGCTACATCTCGTAACGTGGGCGCGCTGAACTCCATCCTGACCGTAGCGTTCGACGCGCTGTCCTGGCCGTTCCGGTCACTGCCGCCGATCTGGGGGCTGAGCGTGATCTCGTTCGCCACCGGGATCCTGATGCTGTGGATCTTCGGCAAGGTCTCCAACCAGGACGCGATCAAGGTCGTGCGCGACAAGATCCGCGGCAACCTGATCGGGATCCGGCTGTTCGGCGACGACCTGGGCCTGCTGGCGCGGATGCAGGGCCGGATCGTCGGACACACCGCGCGTTACATGGGCTACGCGCTGTTCCCGCTGGTGGTCACGCTGATCCCGGTGCTGCTGATCCTGGTGCAGCTCAACTACCGCTACGCCGCGCGCCCGCTCGCTCCCGGCGAGACCGCGATCGTCAAGGTCAACCTGCGGCCCGGCACCTCGCCGCTGCGCGAGGAGGTGCGCCTCGAGGCGCCCGACGCCGTCGCCGTCGAGACCCAGGGCGTGCGCATCGACGACCCCAACGAGGACCTGCGGCAGGTCGCCTGGCGCATCCGCGCCGTGGAGCCGGGCGATTACACGCTGCGCTTCCACGTCGGCGGCGAGACCGCCGAGAAGCGGCTGCGCATCGGCGCCGAGCGGCGCCCCGTCTCCGCCGTGCGGCCCGGGCGCGATTTCTGGGAGGTGCTGCTGTGGCCCGCCGAGCCGCCGTTCGGCTCGGCGGAACGGGTGCAGTCGGTCGAGATCGGCTACGCCGCGCTGCCGATTCGCTTCCTGTGGTGGGACGTCAACGCGCTGCCCTCGGGCTGGCTGGTGTTCTTCTTCGTCGCCTCGGTGCTGTTCGGCTACTCGTTCAAGGGCGTGCTGGGCGTCGAGATCTGACGCCCGCGCCGCGCTAGCTCAGCCGGCGCACCAGCTCCCGAGCCTGGCTGGCCGTCCGGGTCACGACCAGGATGCTGGCGTCGCAGGCCAGCGCGGCGACGACCTCGGGGGCGCGCGCCTCGGCGACCTGCCGCGCCACGTCGGCCGGGTCGGAGCCCCGGGCGGGCCGGAGCACCACCAGGTTGCCGCCGGTGTCCCAGTCCCGCAGCAGCGGCCGGATGCGGCGCGCCAGGTCGCGCAGCACGTTGGGGCGCGGGGTCCCGCGGCCGAGCACCCGGTAGCCCGCGGGGCCCTTGACGATTCCCAGCTCGCGCAGGTCGCGCGACAGCGTGGACTGGACCGTGGTGACGCCTTCGGTCGCGAGCAGGTCGGCCAGCTCGTCCTGGCTGTCGATGCGGTTGCGCGCGATCAGCTCCAGGATGCGTTGCTGCCTGTCGCGCTTGCCCGCCACGGCTCCGAACCTCAGCCCGCCTGTTCCACGACCAGCAGCCGGTCGACCTCCGCCACCGGCACGTCCTGCGTGCTGCCGTCCGGCCACGTCACGCGCAGCGACTCCACGCGGTCGGCCTCGCCGAGCCCGAAGGTCAACGGCAGCTCGACCTGCGACAGGTAGCTCCGCGTCGGCATCACGGTACGGCGCTGCGTCGCACCGCCGGCCGTCAGCTCGATGCGCGCCGCGATCGCGTCGCGGTTGGGTGCGCGGCCGACCAGCCTGACCCGCAGCCAGTGGTGTCCGGTCTGCTGGTCGTTGCGCAGCAGCAGCGGCCGGTCCCCCGTCTGCGTCAGCACCACGTCCAGGTCGCCGTCGCCGTCGATGTCGGCGTAGGCCGCTCCGCGCCCCACGATCGGGAGCGCCAGATCGCCCAGGCGGTCCTCGGGGACCATCGCGAAGCACGAGCGGGCGCCGCGGCCGCAGTTCCAGAACAGCTGCGCCGGCTGGCGGTAGTGCTGGCTGGGCTGGATCTGGTTGATCTCGTCCTCGAGGTGCCCGTTGGCCTGCAACAGGTCGAGCCGGCCGTCGAGGTCGTAGTCGAAGAAGAACAGCCCGAAGCTCAGCTTGAGCCGGCTCGGCGAGCCGATCCCCTCGGCGGCGGCGACGTCCACGAACTGCCACTGGTCGCGCTGCTGGACGTAGAACGACGTGGCCTCGTTGGCGAAGTTGCCGATCCCGACGCCCAGCGTGCCGTCGTTGGCGAAGTCGGCGGCGTCGATCCCCATCGCCCCCGTCGCCTCCCCGGCGTTGTCGAAGCCGATCCCGCTGGTCGCGCCCAGCTCCTCGAAGCGTCCGTCGCCACGGTTGCGGAACAGGAAGTTCTGCACGGTGTCGTTGGCGACGAAGATGTCCAGCCGGCCGTCCCCGTCGACGTCCACGAAGGTCACGGCGAGCGCCTTGCCCATCGGCTGCCCGGTCGCCGCGTTGGCCACCTCGATCCCGGCCTCGGCCGAGACGTCGCGGAACCTGCCGCTGCCGTCGTTGCGGTAGAGGTAGGAGTGCGAGCCCTGGTACTGCTTGGGCGGTCCGTAGGCGCGGTCGCGACCGTTGAGCGTGAAGTTCAGCGCGGGGGGG
>JBFKMV010000030.1:0-35063 GCA_041629655.1 Candidatus Polarisedimenticolaceae bacterium | reverse complement strand
CCGCCGGCGCACCTGATCGACTGGACCGGGCAGGACTGGACGCCCGACTGCGGCCGCAAGGCGGCCCACCCGAACGCCCGCTTCACGGCTCCCGCCTCGCAGTGCCCGACGATCGACCCGGCCTGGGAGGACCCCGAGGGCGTGCCGATCAGCGCGTTCGTGTTCGGCGGGCGTCGCACCACTGCGATCCCGCTGGTGTACCAGGCGTTCAACTGGAACCACGGCGTCTATCTGGGCGCCACCGTGGCCTCCGAGACGACCGCCGCCGCGGCCGGCGAGGTGGGCAAGCTGCGCCGCGACCCGATGGCGATGCTGCCGTTCTGCGGCTACCACATGGGCGACTACTTCCGGCACTGGATCAAGATGGGCAAACGCGTCTCGACCTTGCCGCGCATCTTCCACGTCAACTGGTTCCGCAAGGACGCCGCGGGCAACTTCCTGTGGCCCGGGTTCGGCGAGAACATGCGGATCCTGAAGTGGATCGTGGAGCGCGCGCGCTTCGGCGGCAAGGCCCGCGAGACCCCCATCGGCTGGATGCCGCGCTACGAGGACATCGACTGGACCGGCCTGCGGTTCCCGCGGGCGGCCTGGGACGAGCTGATGCGGATCGACCGCGAGGCCTGGAGGCCCCAGACGCTCCAGCACGAGGAGCTGTTCCTGAAGCTCAGCGATCACCTGCCGCGGGAGCTGATCTTCGAGCGGGAGATGCTGGTCTGCCGATTGTGAACACGGTATGATCGGGGCGGTTGCGTGGTCATCGAGGAGGTGCGCGATGAGCCTCCTTCGGATCCTCCTGCTGGTCGTGTTCGCGACCGCCCCGCTCGCGCTCGTGCTCTGCGGCTGCAACACGGGCGTGACCGACGATCTCCCGCCGCCGCTCACGCCAGCCACGCTGCGCAGCGCGCCGTCGAGCGTCGAGCTCGACGGCCGCAGCTACGAGCTGGAGTCGCACGTCTGGCGCGACTTCATGCCCCCGGTGCCGCCGGAGGAGCGCCCGCTGACCGTGCTGGTGCAGATCCGCGAGAAGCTCGGCCGCCCGGTGGGGATCGAGGCGACGCGCCTGTGGGTGTTCCACGAGGACGGGGTCTGGGAGACCAAGTTCTCCGACGAGCCCCGCCCGACGCCGCCGGAGCTGCTGGAGAAGATCGCCCGCGACGGCCCGAAGTGGAAGCCCGGCACCCCCGTCGACGTGGCGGTGCTGCTGGTCGCGCCGAACGGCCGCTCGCGCGTGGTCGGGGTGCAGGGGCTGTCGATCGGGGCGCCGGTCTGAGGACAGGCCTCACATCCGCTTGTACGCCGGCCCCGACCCCCCTTCCCGCGGCGTCCAGCGCGGCCCCAGCACGTCGGTCGCCTTGCAGTCGATGCAGTTGGGGGCGTTGACGACCAGCTTGCCGTCGACCTGTTCGTAGACGCCGGCGGGGCACAGGCTCGCGTAGAGCTGCGCCGCCTCGGGGCTGATCTCGTGGCCCACCACCAGGTGGCCGGGGACGTCGTCGCGGGTCGCGTTGCCGGACCGGTACACCGCGTCCGCCTTGCTGAAGGTCAGCGCTCCGTCGGGCGCCAGCGGCTCGCCGGCACCGTTGACCTGTCGCGCGACGCGCGCGTCGGCGTGCAGCGGGATCTTGCCGCCGGGGAACCGCCCGCCGGTGACCGACATCAGGAACGCGCGGGCGGCGCCGCCGAACAGGCCGTGACGGAAGGCGGCGCGCATGTTGCGGTTGCGGTGGAGGTCGCGCAGCACCCACGACTCGCGAACCGTGCGGTCGTAGGCGGCGAGCCCGTGGGCTCCCGTGTCACCCGCCCGCAGCGCGGCGAAGATCGCGCGTGCGGCGAGGATTCCCGATTGCATCGCGTAGTGGATGCCCTTCAACGAGGCGACGTCCACGAAGCCGGCCGCGTCCCCCAGCAGCACCACGCCGTCGCCGTGCACGCGCTCGGGCAGCGCGTGGTAGCCGCCCTCGGGAATCGTCCGCGCACCCCACTCGACCAGCTCGCCGCCCTCCAGGATCTGGCGGATCAAGGGGTGCGTCTTGAGGCGCTGGAGCCGCTCGTGCACGTCCAGCGTGCCGTGGCGGTGGTCGAGCCCGGCGACGAGGCCGATCGCGACCAGCTGCTCCTCCAGCGGGTACAGGAACGCGCCGCCGAACACGTCGCGCGGCAGCGGCCAGCCCATGCTGTGGATCACTCGCGTCAGCGGTTGCCGCGTCTCCCACAGCTCCTTGACGCCGAGCGCGTAGATCTGCGGGTCGGCGGCGTGGATGCCGAGCGTCTCCAGCCAGGCCTGCGTCAAGGTCCCGCGCGAGCCCTCGGCGAGCGCGGTGACCCGCGCCGTGATGTCGGCCGGCGGGACGTAGCCGGAGCCGGGGCTGCCGTTCCGCTCGAGGCCCGCGGCGACGGTGCGCACGCCGGTCACGCGGTCGCCGTCCATGCGCAGCGCGCCGGCCGGGAAGCCCGTCAGCAGCTCGACGCCCAGCTCCTCGGCGCGCGCGCCGAGCCAGCGCACGATCTCGCAGATCGAGGCGACGTGGTTGCCCTCGTTGCGCATCGTCGCCGGCAGCGGCGTGCGGAGCGCGCGAGAGGCGGTCAACAGGTACATCGCCTCGTCGCCGACGGGCGCGCGCAGCGGCAGCTCCGCCGGGTCGAGGTCCGGGAACAGCTCGCGGAACGGGCGCGGGTTGACGATCGCCCCCGACAGGCAGTGCTCGCCCAGCGCGGGCGCCTTCTCCAGCACGCCGATCGTCAGCTCGCCGGCGGGACCGCCCTGCTCGCGCTCGCGCGCCACCAGGCGCGCCAGCTCGATCGCCCCGGCCAGACCGGCCGGGCCGCCGCCGACGAACAGCACGTCCAGCTCGATCCGCTCCTCGTCGGGCGGCTCGCGGACGATCAGCCGCTCCACCGGCAGCGGCGGCTGGAAGTCGGACGGTCGCAGCGTGCCGGGCGGCATCGGCTCAGGACTCGCGCGCCCGGCGGACCGCCTCGGTCAGCAGCGGCACGATCTCGAACAGGTCGCCCACGATCCCGTAGTCCGCGAGCTTGAAGATCGGGGCGTCGGGGTCTTTGTTGATCGCCACGATCACCCGCGCGGTGCGCATCCCGGCCACGTGCTGGATCGCGCCGGAGATCCCGACGGCGATGTAGAGCTCGGGCGCGACGGTCTTGCCGGTCTGCCCCACCTGCTCGGCGTGCGAGCGCCAGCCCGCGTCCACGACCGCGCGGGACGCGCCGACCGCGCCGTCGAATGCCGCGGCGAGGTCCTCGATCAGCTTGAACTTCTCGGGCTCCTGGACGCCGCGGCCTCCGCTGACGACGATCGAGGCCTCGGCGACGTCCAGCGCCTCGCGCTCCGCGCCGCGCAGCTCGACTTTTCCCGCCGCGTCGACGACGGAGCCGTCCACCTCGACCTCGCGACGCTCGGCCGGCTCGGGCGGCGCCGTGCCGATCGGCGCGAACTGTCGCGGCCGGACGCTGACCACGCGCGGCGTGCGCTCGAGCCGCTCGGTCCGCAGCAGCTTGCCGCCGTAGACCGGACGCCGCACGACGAAGCCGTCCTCGTGGGCCAGCGCGGTCACGTCGGTCGCCAGCGCGGCCTGGAGCCGCGCGGCCAGCCGCGGCGCCAGGTCGCGTCCCAGGGCGGTCGCGGCGACCAGCACGGTCTCGTACCCGCCGCGAGCGGCGTGTGCCGCGGCCACGTGCGCCCAGGTCTCGCCGCGGTACGGCGCGAGCCCCTCGTGGAGCGCCAGGAACACCGCGGCCGCCCCGCGCGTGTCCTCGTCGGCGGGCTCGAGGCCCGGGGGACCGATCAGCAGCGCGTGCACCTCGCCCCCCGCCGCGCCGGCCGCGATACGCGCCGCCGCGAGCACCTCGCGCGAGACCGGCCGGATTCGCCCCCCGCGTTGCTCCAGGATCGCCAGCACGCCGCCCATCACAGCACCCTCGCCTCGCCCCGCAGCGCGTCGATCAGCGCCGGCACGGCTTCGGCGCCCTGGCCCAGGATCCGCCCCGGCTTGCGCTCGGGCGGCGGCGCCAGGTCGAGCACCCGGGTACCGGTGGGGTCCAGCTCCGGGCGCTTCGTTTCCAGCGGCTTCTGCTTGGCCTGCATGATCCCGCGCAGCGCGGGCCGGCGCGGCTCGTTGAGCCCTTTGTCGGCGGTCAACACCGCCGGCAACCGGAACTCGACGACCTCCACGCCGCCCTCGATCTCGCGTTCCGCCGTGCCGCCGGTCTCGTCGATCTCGAGCCGCACGATCGCGCTGACGCAGGGCCACCCCAGCAGCTCCGCGACCATCGGCCCCACCGCCTGGGCCTGGTCGTCGATGGCCAGCTTGCCGCACAGCACGAGGTCGTAACCGCCGTCCTTCAGCTCGGCGGCCAGCGCCCGCGCCGTGACCAGCGGATCGAGCGGCGGTCGCTCCGCCTCCAGCAGCATCGCGCGGTCGGCGCCCATCGCCAGCGCCGTGCGCAGCGTCTCGGCGCAGGCGGCCGGTCCCAGCGACACCGCGACCACCTCGCCGCCCGTGCGGTCGCGGATCGCCAGCGCCTCCTCGACCGCGAACTCGTCGTACGGGTTGAGCACGAACTTCAGCCCGGACTCCTCGATCGACCGCCCGTCGGCGGCGATCTTGACCCGCGCCTCGGAATCGGGCACGCGCTTGACGCAGACGGCGATCTTCACCGGTCAGCCCTCCCCTCGCGCGCCGGCCGTCTCGCGCGGCGTCGCCGAGCCGATCGCGCTCAGCCCGGTGATCTCCTGACCCACGATCAGGCCGTGGATGTCGTGGGTGCCCTCGTAGGTGTAGACCGACTCCAGGTTGGCCATGTGCCGCATCGCCTGGTACTCGAGCAGGATCCCGTTGGCGCCCAGCAGCCGCCGCGCCTCGCGGGCCACCTCGCAGGCCATGCTGACGTTGTTGCGCTTGGCCAGCGAGACCTGGGTGTGCGAGAGCGTCCCGTTGTCCTTCAGGCGGCCGAGCTGCACGCACAGCAGCTGCGCCTTGGTGATCTCGGTCAGCATCTCCACCAGCCGTTGCTGCTGGATCTGCGTGCCGGCGATCGGCCGGTCGAACTGCACGCGGTTTTTGGCGTACGACAGCGCCTCGTCGTAGCAGGCCTGCGCCGCGCCGACGGCGCCCCAGGCGATGCCGTAACGCGCCTGGTTCAGGCACGAGAGCGCCGACTTCAGGCCCGCGGTGCCGGGCAGCAGGTTGGCCTGCGGCACCCGCACGTCCTGGAGCGCGATCTCGCTGGTGTCGGAGGCCAGCAGCGACAGCTTGCCGGCCTGGTCGCGCGCGGTGTAGCCGTCGCGCTCGGCCTCGACCAGGAAGCCGCGGATCGATCCCGGCTCGTCGATCGCGCCCGTCTTGGCCCAGATCACCGCGACGTCGGCCATCGAGCCGTTGGTGATCCACATCTTGGTGCCGTTGAGCACCCAGTCGTCGCCGTCGCGCACGGCGCGGGTCAGCAGGCCGCCGGGGTTGCTGCCGTGGTCCGGCTCGGTCAGCCCGAAACAGCCGATCGATTCGCCGGCGGCCAGCCGCGGCAGCCAGTGCGCGCGTTGCTCCTCGCTGCCGAACTCGTGGATCGGGTACATCACCAGCGCGCCCTGGACGCTGGCGAACGAGCGGATCCCCGAGTCGCCGCGCTCCAGCTCCTGCATCACCAGCCCGTAGGCGGTGTTGTTGAGGCCCGCGCAGCCGTACTGCTCGGGCAGGTTGGCGCCGAAGATGCCCAGCTCGGCCATCTCGGGCACCAGCTCCTTGGGGAAGCGGTGCGCACCGTAGCACTCCGCGATCACCGGCAGCAGGCGCTCCTGCACCCAATCGCGGATCGTGTCGCGGACGGCGCGCTCCTCCTCGGAGAGCAGCGAGTCCGCGTCGAAGAAGTCCACGCCCTGGTATCGGTTCACGTCGTTGTCTCCGTGGGCCGCCCAGCGGCGGCCGTCGTCACCGCGCCGCGTCCCGGTTGTGGGCGGCCGGCCAGCGTTTCGAGGGTAATCGAGGCGAACGTGCAGCGGGCCAGCTCGTCCACCTCGTCGAACAGCTCGCGCAGGCGGCAATCGCCCGGGTGCGCGCAGTCGTCGTTGTCGCCGTCGTCGAGCAGGCAGCTCCCGGTTCCCCGGCGCGGCTCGAAGGCCTCGATCACGTCGAGCACGGTGGTCGCCGAGGAGGCTTCGGCCAGCCGGTACCCGCCGCCCGAGCCGCGCGTTCCGACGACGATCCCGGCGCGGACGAGCTGCTGGAGCACCTTGGCCATCACCGCGGCCGGGATCGAGTAGCGCTCCGCGACGTGGGCCGCGGTGACCTGCGCGGCCTCGTCGCGGGCCATCTCCATCGCCGCGTACAGCGCATAGCGGGTGCTCTTGTTGAGCTTCATCATGCGCCGCGGTCTCCCGTCGCAACGAGCTCGAGGTCGAGACACAGCCGCTCGGCCGGCCGGAATCCCTCGCGCTGGAAGAAGTGCAGCAGCAGCTGGTTGTCCCAACCGACCTCGGTCTGGATCCGCGACACGCCCAGCGCGCCGAGGTTCTTCCTGAGCTGCCGCAGCAGCGCGACGCCGACGCCGCGGCGCTGGAAGTCGGGGTGCACGCCCAGCGTGTCCAGCACCGCCACCGGCTCCAGCGTCCCGAACTCGCCGTAGTACACCCGCGCCAGCAGGAACCCGCAGAAGCAGTCGTCGAGCTCCGCCGCCAGCGAGACCTTGATGCCGGTCTCGGCGAGGTTCTGCTGCAGCTTGACCTTGAAGTACTCGTCGCGGCGCCGGCCGACGTTCCGCGCGTCGAGCGCGATCACCGCGTCGAGGTCCTCCGGTTTCAGACCGCGCACGCGGATGCGCTCCTCCAGCTCGAGCGCCTGTTCCGGCGTCAGCGTTTCGTGGATCTCCTTGCTTCCCCGCATCGTCGAACTCCCGGCGCCGCCGCGGCGCCCGTCATCACGCCATCAGTTGCCCGCCGTCCACGCGCAGCACCTGGCCGGTCACGTGGCGGCCCATCTCCGAGGCCAGGAACAGCACCGCATCGGCCACGTCCAGGGGCTCGCCCTCGCGGCCCAGCGCGGTCTCCTGCACCGCGGCCGCGCGGTACTCCTCGGGCAGCGCCGCGGTCATCGGGGTGCGGATCCAGCCCGGGGCGACCACGTTGACCCGCACCCCGAAGCGACCCAGCTCGCGCGCGGCGGTCCGCGCCAGCCCGACCAGCCCAGCCTTGCTCGCGGCGTAGTTGGCCTGGCCGAACTTGCCCCGCTCGCCGTTGATCGAGGAGATCAGCACCACCGCGCCGTGCCCCGCACCGCGCAGCAGCGGGACCGCCTGCTTCAGGGTCAGCCACGCCGAGTCGAGGTTCGTCCGCAGCACCTCCGACCACGCCTCCGGCTCGAGCTTCCACAGCACCGCGTCGCGCGTGATCCCGGCGCAGTGGACCAGCACGTCGAGCCGGTCGAAGCGGCGCCGGAACTCTCCGAACAGCGTCGCGACCTGGTCGGCGTCTCCGACGTCGCCGCTCAGCCCGACCGCGCCGGGCGCGCACGCGGCGCCGGGCAGGTCGACGCTGGCCACACCGGCGCCGGCCTCGAGCAGCCGCGTTACCACGGCCGAGCCGATACCGCCGCCCCCGCCGGTGACCAGCGCCACACGGCCCTCGAGCGACAGCAGCTCGCCCAGCGGCGTGTGCGGGCTCATGCGGCCCCTCCCGGCGACAGCGCGACCCCCTCGCGGGCCAGCTTGCGGGCGCGGAACGCGCCCCACAGCGCCGCGCCGTAGGCTCCGGCCAGCACCGACTGCTCGTGGGCCCGGATCGTGACCGGCACGGTGCGCTTCTGCGTCGCCAGCGCCTCGCGCATCGCTTCCAAGAGACCCGCGTCGGCGGCCAGCCCGCCGGTGATCAGCACCACGCCCTGCGCCCCCACGGCGGTCAACAGCCGCACGTAACGGCCGGCCATCGACTGGTGGATGCCCTTGATGATGTTGGGCGTGGAGATCCCGCGCGAGACCATGTTGATCACGTCGGTCTCGGCGAGCACGGCGCAGATCGAGGAGCAGGCCTCCGGCTCGTCGGCCTGGAGCGACAGCTTGCCGATCTCCTCCATCGTGATCCCGAGGTAGCGACAGATGTTCTCCAGGAACTGGCCCGATCCCGAGGCGCACTGGCTGGTCATGCGATAGCCCAGCACCTTGGCCCGCTCGTCGATCAGCACCGCCCGGGCGTGCAGCGCGCCGATGTCCATGATCGCGCGGGCCTCGGGGTCCAGGAACAGCCCGCCGCGGGCGTGGGTCGTCATGCCGTAGAAGTGACCGGTGCGGAAGGCCAGCAGCTCGCCCTCGCCGGTGGTCGCGACGTAGTCGAGCTGGTCGCGCCGCAGCCCCGACTCGGCGAGCCCCTCGTCGAACATCTGCGTGGCGACCTTGCGCGGATCGCGGCGCCGGATCCGCTCGCTGCGCGCGAACAGCACGCGCGGTGGCTGCCCGGTGTCGTCCTCCAGCAGCACCACCTTGATCGCCGAGGAACCGACGTCGATGCCGGCGACGCGCTGCAGCGTGGGGGCCGTCTCGCTCATGCCTGCACCTCCCGGGCCGCCGGCCGTCCCACGGACGAGAACGTGCGGCGCGCGAACAGCGCCGCGCCGAGCGCGCCGGTGTAGATCGAGTCGGGCGAGATGTTCATCGTCACGTCCCCGTAGTTCTCGCGGATCAGCTTGCGCAGCGCGTCCACGGCCGCCGGGTTGCGGGCCACGCCGCCGGTGAAGGTGAACTGCTCGCTGACGCCGCCCGAGCGGGCCAGCAGCGACATCGCGCGCAGGATGATTGCGCGGTGCAGCCCGGCCAGGATGTCCTCGCGCTTTTCGCCCAGCGACAGCCGTTCGCGCAGCTCGGCGCCGGCGAACACCGTGCAGGTCGAGCTGATCCGCACCGGACGGCTGGAGCGGCAGGCGATCGGCCCCAGCTCGTGCACGCCGACGTTCATCTCGTCGGCGATGTAGCCGAGGTACCGCCCGCAGCCGGCGGCGCAGCGGTCGTTCATCTGGAACGAGGTCACGATCCCGCTGTCGTCGACCTGGATCGCCTTGGTGTCCTGCCCGCCGATGTCGAGCACCGTGCGCGTCCCGGCGAACATCGAGTGCGCGCCGAGCCCGTGGCACAGGATCTCGGAGCGGATCTGTTCCTTGGGGAACGGCAGCGTCCGCCGGCCGTAGCCGGTGCCGACGCTGGCCGCCTGCTCGAGCTCGACGCGCGCGGCGTGCTCCACCGCCGCCTCCAGCTCCGGCCCGGCCTCCGCGGTACCCTCGAGGGCCGCGCGCACGTGGGCCTCGAAGCCGCCCTCGCGGACCGGCATGTTCTCGACCTCGAGGATCGCCTTGTCGAACAGTCCGACCAGCGGGTCGAAGCGCACCGAACGTTCGCGCGAGACCTGCTCGGCCAGGTGCATGTAGCGTCCGCCGGCCAGGTCGCGGAAGAAGTCGCTCTTGCGGCTGGCGCCCGCGGCGTAGAGCTTCGCGGTCTCCTCGCCCATCCGCTCCAGGATCCAGTCCGCCGCCGCCCGCGCGTTGCGGTCGAGACCGGCCTCGCCGGCCAGCCGGCGGATCTCGTGGCCCAACGCCTCGAGCTGGTCGCGGTACTGCTGCTCGCGGAAGCGCAGCTCCAGGCCGCGCAGCATCGTCGCCCGCTGCGCCTGGTCCACGCCGGCCGCCTGCAGCTCCTCGGCCATCAGCGCGAAGCGCGCGTTGATCAGCGCCTCGCTCAGCGCCACCGAGCAGGCGACCTCGTAGTTGCTGCGGCTGTTGGTGATGCCGCGGCCGAGGATCTCGCCGCTCTCCGCCATCACCACCGCCTTGGTGGTCGTCGAACCCAGGTCGATCCCGACGCAGTACTTCATGCCGAGGCCTTCGATCGCTTCTGCTCGATCATCTGGAAGTACGACTCCAGGCGGTTCTTGATGTTGGCCGCCGAGAAGTAGCGCGGATCGACGAGGTCGCTCTCGATGAACCCGCCGGGCTTGCCGGTGCGTTGCTCGACCTCGCGCAGGATCCGCAGCTGGCCGGCGCTGAACGAGTTGCAGCTCTTGATCGAGTTGACCAGCAGGCCGTCGGCCGAGTAGTCCTCGATGTAGTTGCACAGCATGTCCACGCGCCCGGGCAGGTTGATGTTGGTGTAGCAGCCCATGCAGTAGTCGGCGAGACTCTCCAGCGGCCGCGCGGGGTCGTGGCGGAAGCCGAAGTCGTACACGCCGCCGACCTTGGTGTAGGTCGAGGCGACGACCACGGCGCCCTCGTCGGCGAACATCTTCCAGAACTCGCGGAAGCTGGTCCAGTTGGGCGGGCCCTCGACGACGATGCGGAAGCGCTCCTCGTCGATCTCGCCGTCCGGGGTGACCGGTCCCTTCCCCGCCGCGAGGCGCTGCTCGACCTCCCGGCGCAGCGTGCGGTAGTAGTCGACCGCCTCGGGTGTGCCGCGGAACGCGCTGAAGATCGGACCGAGGTAATACACGCCGCCGAAGTAGGCGTCGATCGGCGAGGGTCGCTGCCGCGCCGACTGCAGCACCCACACCAGGTCCTCCTCGGCCTGGGCCGACCGCGCCAGCAGCTCCTTCAGCCGCTCCTCGTCGTAGGGCCGGCCGGAGACTTTTTCCAGCGCCGGGATCACCACCTCGCGCAGCTGATCGACCACGTAGCGGCGCATCGAGTCGGTGATCTGCCCGTCGCCCTGGTACGGCACGTGCAGCATCACCACCGGACAGTCGTACTCCTGCTTCAGGATCTCGAACCACTTCAGGAACGTGAAGCAGCCGGTGTAGGACAGCAGCAGCAGGTCGGGCTCGGGGAGCTTCTCGCCGGTCGGCCCGATGTTGCCCGACTTCATCATGCCCAGGTCGCACTTGACGTAGGTGCAGACGTCCTCGGAGTGGCCGAGCTTCTCGGCCGTGGCGATGTACTCGCGCGACTTGCCGCGCATGCCGCTCTGCAGCGCGTTGATCTCCGGCAGCGTCGGCAGCAGGTCGAAGCTGCGCAACAGCTCGGTCAGGTTGCCGGGGACGAAGGTGTAGACGTTCTTCTCGCCCGTCTCGCCGACGCGAGCCAGCCGGCCGAAGTGTTCGGCGATCATCCGTTTCTGGCGTAGCTGGCTGTCGTCCTTGTGCACGAAGCCGGTCTTGGGGGCCGGGGTCTGGCTCATGCTCCCACCTCGCTCCACAGCTTGATCGAGTCGGCGAACGTGCCGGCTTGTTCGCGAATCACCTGGAACTGGCCGCTGTTCTCGGCGTACTTGAACGCGGTCCAGGGGACGCCCGCGCCCTCGACGGCGCGAGTGACCATCGGCTGGTCCAGCAGCGCCGGGTCGCAAAAGCTGGGCGCGCAGAACAGCACGCCCTCGGCCCCCGCGGTCCGCACGCGCTCGACCAGGGCCCGGCCCTTCTCGTCCTCGGCGATGTAGCGCACCGGGCTGGCGATCGAATCGTCGATGAACGCCTGGACCAGGTTCTCCAGCGGGTCGCCGTCCGTCGCGATGTCGTCCGGGATCCAGCGGTGCACCTGCACCAGGTCGTCGTCGACGATGTAGCAACCCGAGCGCTCGAGCGTCTTGATCAACCCCAGCGGCGGCTGCTCGCAGAACGAGCCGATCAGCACCACCCGCGCCTGGTCCATCGGAGTCCGCGAGTCCTCCGCCCGCACCGCCGCCAGGTACTCGTCGAACATCGCGGTGCACTCCTCCGGCGGCAGCTGGAGCCCCGCGCGCAGCACCACGTACAGCTCGGCGGTGGGCACCTTCCACGGCGCCTGCCGGCGCAACGCGTACAGCTCGCGGACCCGGCGGCGCTGCTCGTTGTACAGCGCGATCGCGGACCGCAACGCCTCGGGGTCGTAGGGCCGCGCGCCGCGTCCGGCCAGGTCGCGCGACAGCGACTCGAGCTCCTCGCGGTAGAACCGCCCGCCGATCCGCGCCTCGAAGTTCTGCGGCACGTCGAGGTAGCGCGACAGCTTGTCCGGGAACTCGAGCTTCCAGACGCCCGAGAGGTTGCGGATCACGTCGCAGATCGCCGGGAACAGCACGCCGTCCAGGCAGTCCAGGCTGCCGTTCAGGCCCAGCTCGATGGTGCTCCGCGGGATGTGGCAGATGTAGGACTGGTAGTAGGCGTCGCCGCGAATGATCTCGATCTCGTCGCCGCCGCCCATCAGGCCGACCGGCAGCACGCCCTGCGACCACAACAGCTCGCGCGGGACGTAGACCGGCAGGTAACCCACGGCCAGTCCGCCGGTGCGTTGCTTCCATTCCCGCACCGTGGACAGCGCGTGGTCGCGGCACAGCGACTCGGCCCGGGCGACCAGGGCCGCGAGACCGTCGACGCTCATGAGTCGCTCCACGCGGGCTCGCGTTTGTCCAGGAACGCGCGCAGCCCCTCGTTGGCGTCGTGGGTCTTCATCAGGTCCTCGACGTACAGCCGCTCGACGCGCTGGAGGTCGGCGCGGAACCGGTCGGCGAAGGCCTCGCGGCACGCGCGTACCGCCAGCCGCAGGCTCGACGCCGAGCGCGGGATCAGGTGCTCGTGGGCGTAGGCCAGCGCGGCCGCGGCGGGGTCGTGGGCCAGCTCGTCGACCAGCCCGATCCGCTGCGCCTCCTCGCCCGTGAGGGTCCGGCCGGTCAGGCACAGGTCCTCGGCGCGGCTGCGGCCGATGCGCTCGGCCAGCGCCACGCTGGCCACCGGCGGGAACACCCCCAGCACGATCTCCGGCTGGCCCAGCCGCGCCTCGGGGGCGGCGAAGACCCGGTGGCAGAAACTGGCCAGCTCCAGCGCGCCGCCCAGACACAGCCCGCGCACCGCGGCCAGCGTGACCACCGAGGACTCCAGCATGCGGTCGAACAACCCGTGGAACTCGGGGATCATCGACTCGAACTTGCCCGGCAGGTGCTCCTCGACGCTGGCGCCGAACGAGAAGTGGCCGCCCTCGCCCTCCAGCAGCACCACCTTCAGCTTGTGGTCGTCGCGGGCGCGCTCGAACACCTCCCGCAGCGCATGGATCATCTCGACGTCGAGCAGGTTGGGTTTCGGTCTGGCCAGGCACACCCGCCACACGGCGTCGTCCTCGACCCGGGTCACGCGTAGCGGACCCTGATGCACGGGTCGATCCGTCGTGTCGCTCATCTCACCCCTCCAGGTCCAGCTCGAGCTGGACGAAGCTGCCCGCGACGAACCCGTTCGCGCGGAAGAACGACAGCACGGGCACGTTGTTCCTGAGCACCATCGTGCGGACACGGCTCACGCCGGCCTCGCGGAAGCGGCGGCAACCCTCGGCCAGCAGGTGCGACGCGACCTTCCCGCGCAGCCGCGGCGTGGCGACCCCGATCCCGAAGATCCAGCCGCAGGGTTCCGAGCCGAACTCGAACGCCCGCACCTCGCCGAGCAGGAAGCCGATCATCCCACTCTCGTCCGCGGCGGCCAGCCCGACCCGCGGCCGGCGGCCGTCGTCGCGCAGGAAGTCCCGGAACACCGCCTGCCAGTACGCCGGCTCCCGCCTGCCCGTGTGCAGGGCGTCGATCCGGATCACGTCCTCCAGATCGTCCTCGCGCAACCGTCGCACGGTCACGCGCGGGGCGGCGGGCGCCGGCTCGTTCATCGGGCGCCGACCGGCTTGCCGTGGGCCCTGGCCAGCACTTCCTCCAGCAGCGCGTCGTCCCACGTCCGGCCCTCGGCGAGACGCTGCCGCAGCAGCAGGAAGTCGGCCTCACGGCAGGCCTTGGTGCCCTCGTGGAACGCCCGGAAGCCCGCACGCCCCTCGGTCATCATGTTCAGCGCGAGCCAGGCCCGGTTGGACTCGCGGTTGCGGTCCCAGTGCGCGAGCTTGTGCTTGCGCACGCTCTCGATGGTCTTGGTCAGGCAACCCGGCATGGTGTTGGCCAGCGACCAGACCAGCTCGTCGCAGGCCTTGTCCAGCGGAGTCAGATCGACGCTCCCGCTCTTCAGCAACTCCTTGCCCGCGGCCAGCGCCTCGCCCTGCTTCTTCTCCCCGTACACGATCCGGCCGCCGTCGTCGATCCAGCGGTCGGTCACCACCAGCGGGTTCGGCACGAGCTTGCCGTCCACCGTCAGCGCCGGGACGATCCGCGTCAGCAGCCCCATCCGGTAGGCCTTGTGCGCGCTCCAGTGCTCGCACAGCGTCGCGCTCTCCATCGCGGCCTCGAAGCCCAGGAACAGCGGCAGGAAATCGGTGCTGCCGCCGTCGGGCGCCGAGCCGTGGCGCGGGCCGGCCTGGCCGAACAACGCCAGGTCCTGGGACAGCGAAAAGTCGCAGGCCATCCCGATCTCCTGGCCGCCGGCGATCCGCATCCCGTTGACCCGGCACAGCACCGGCTTGTCCACGTGCAGGATCGCGGTGACCATGTCGTTGAACAGCCGCATGTACTGCCGGTACTCCTCGGGCCGCCCGGCGTAGTAGGTCGCGTACTCGGCGGTGTTGCCGCCGGTGCAGAACGCCCGGTCGCCGCTGCCGGTGAAGATCACCGCGACGCAGCCGCGGTCGTTGGAGGCGCGGCGCATGCCCGCGATCACGCCCTTGACCATCGCGGTGGTGTAGGAGTTGTACTGCTTGGGGTTGTCGAGCGTGATCCGCACGGTGTGCAGGCCGTCGACCGCCTTCCCCGCGGGGTCGCGCAGCGACAGCTCCTCGTACAGCACACCTTCAAAATCCAACTTCGAAAACAGATCGTGGTTTTTGAACTCCATGACTCAGCTCCCGGGAATGAGCACGACGCGGCGGGAGATCCGCCCCTCGTGCAGCTCGACGAACGTGTCGTTGATGGAAGACATCGGACGCCGCTCGATGAACGGCTCCAGCCGGACCTTGCCGGACAGCACCAGGTCGACGATCGCGGGATAGTGCTCGGGCGGGCAGCCCCAGGTGCCCTCCGCCGTGGCGTCGAACGCCATCAGGTTCGACAACCGCAGCTCGAGCTTCTTCGGCGTGAAGCCGACCACCGCGAGGTAGCCGCCGTGGCCGAGCAGGCCGAACGCGGTGGCCTGCCCGGCGGGCGTGCCCGAGGTCTCGAAGATCTTGAACCGCCAGCTGGGGATCTTCCGCTCCTCGGCGAACGAGCGCACCGCATTGCGCAGCTCCTTGAAGTCGGCCTGGTCGGCGCGCAGGGTCAACCCTGCCCCGTGTTGCTTGACCCGCTCCAGCCGCTCGCCGTCCACGTCGATCGCCACCACCTCGGCGTCGCGCGCCGCGGCAAGCTGGATGCCGAAGCTGCCGATGCCCCCGGCGCCGACGAACAGCGCCAGGTCGCCGGCCGCGAGGCCGCTCTTGTGGATCGCCTGGTACGGGGTGGACACCGCGTCGGCGATCACCGACAGCGCCGCCAGGTCGAGCCCGTGCGGGTTGTGTGCGGGATCGTCGAGATCGGGAACCGGGCACAGTCCGCGGCTCGGCACCATCACGTGGGTCGCGAAACCCCCGTGCACGTCGTTGCCGGGGAAGATCTGCTTGGGGCAGACCGCGCTGCGACCGGCCTTGCACGCCGGACACTCGCCGCAGGGCATCACCGCCGGCACGACCACGCGGCGGTTCATCCAGGCCTCGGCGCCCGGGCCGGTCTTGACCACCCGGCCACTGATCTCGTGACCGAGCGTGAGTGGGAACGGGTGCCGCGTCGGCACGCCGTCGTAGTAGTAGCCGAGGTCGGTGTGACAGACGCCGCAACCGGCGACCTCGATCAGCACCTCCCCCTGTCCCGGCAGCTCGTCACGCTGCTCCGCGACCATCCGCACACCGGGCTCGCGAACCGTCCACGCCTCGATTCTCATCGCATCACGTCCCCCACCGACCGCGCGGCCCGTCGCGGCCGGTTGAATTCGGTAATCGGATACCGAATTCCTATAACCGGAAGTGCCCTGCCGTCAACAAGATCGACCGTCGATTGAGGACTGTGCCGGTCCCGTTGTGGCAGAACGAGCACGCGAGGCCCCGGTTTTCACCGCCGCGGCGGGGCTTGGCGGGCGGGCCGGCGCCGCGTGGTCCCCGGCACCGGGCGGTGTGTTAGCGTTGGGGCAATCGACCGTCCTGGTGTGGGCTATGGACGGCCGGCAAGGAGGGTGTCATGGCTGATCGAGTCAAGAAGGTCCGGTACTGCTACGTCACCGTTCCGAACCGCTCGGGGCGCGGCGCGGAGGTGCTCGCCACGTTGAAGGACGCCGGCGTCAACCTCCAGGCGTTCTCCGGATTCCCGGTCAAGGGCGGCAAGTCGCAGCTCGATCTGATCGTCGACCGCACGGGTCCGGTCAGCCGCCTCGCGCGCCGCCACGGCTGGAAGCTGAGCAAGGTCAAGCGCGGCTTCCTGATCCAGGGCAAGGACCAGGTCGGCGCGGGCCACCGGCACATCGCGCGGCTGGCCGACCACAAGATCAACGTCATCGCCGCCGACGCGGTGGCCGCCGGCCAGGGGCGCTTCGGGATGATCCTGTGGGTCAAGCCCGGCGACTACAACCGCGCCGCAAAGGCGCTGCGCGCCAGGTAACGGTCGGCAAGGTCGTCGAGGTTGAGCACCAGACGTATCGGGGCGGTGCTGCTGGCGGCCGCCGTCCTGCGGCTGGTCTTCGTCTTCCTGGCCACCCCCGACGAGAAGGACCGCGACGCCCTGTTCGTGGGCTTCAACGACGAGCGGGCGCACCACAACTACGTCCGCTACCTGGCCGCGCACGGACGACTGCCGGTCCAGACGGTGCGGATCACCGATCCGGGCGCGTTCGAGCGCTACGAGTTCGAGTACTACCAGCCGCCGCTGTACTACGTGCTGGCGGTCCCGTTCCAGCTCGCCGGCGAGGCGTTGTGCCAGGGCTGCGGGCTCTACGCGGTGCGGCTGTTCTCGCTCGCCCTGTCGCTCGCGTTGCTGGCGCTGATGTACCGCTTCTTGCGGCGGTCCGTCGCCGTCCCGGGCGCCGCGGAGGGCATCACGCTGTTCCTGGCGCTGCTGTTGGGGCAGGCGCGCTTCGCGGCCCAGGTCAACAACGACAACCTGCTGTGGCTGCTGGCGCTGGCCCTGTTCGTGGTGCTGTTCGACGATCTCGAGCGCGGCGGCGGACGCCCGCGGAACTGGGTCGTGCTCGGTGTGCTGGCCGGGGCCGGCCTGCTGACCAAGAGCTCGATGCTGACCGTGATGGCCGGCCCGCCGGTCGCGCTGCTCGCGCGACGTCGCGACGGCAGGGCCTGGCGCAGCATCGGGCTGTACGCCGGCATCGCGCTGCTGGTCGCGCTCCCGTGGTGGATCCGCAACCGGCTGGTCTACGGCGAGTGGCTGGCCACCTCGGTCGCCGTCGGCGAACCACGCAGCGACCTCGGGCTCGGGTTCCTGCGGGAGTTGTTTGGGCTGCACCTTCAGCGGGCGGCGTTTCAGTTCTGGAGCGCCTTCGAGAACACCTATCCGAGACCTTTACAGCAGTGGACGATCAAGCTGCTCGCCTTCGCCATGCTGGCGATCCTGATCGTCGCCGCCCGGCACTGGATCCTGCGCGCCAGACGTGAACGCGCGGCGTGGACGCGGGAGCGTCCGTACTTCTGCGGTCTGCTGGCCGCTGCCGCCGGCAACCTCGCAGGGTTGGTGTGGTACGCGTACCGCTACGGCCAGGGCGAGATCCGCATGCTGTTCCCCTGCCTGGCGTGCCTGGCGTACTTGGCCCTCGCCCCACTCTACGCGACGGTGCCGCGGCGGCAGCGCGCGAAGTTGACCTGGGTCCTGGCCGTCTGCGCCGCCCTTCCTTGGCTCGGCTTCATACCGACGTAGCGACGATCGCAGCCGGGATTCACTCCGGATCGACCAGCGCCACGATTCTCGCCGTCACCTCGGCGACGACATCATCCGAGGCGCGATCGAAGCGAGCGGCGCGACGCGCGCGCCAGTCGAGACTCTTCAACTGATCGGACAGGATGGCTCCACGCACCTTGGACGCCGCCGATAACGGCACTTCGAACGGATAGCCCTTCACGCGGGAAGTGACCGGACAGAACAGCGCGAGGCCGACCTTGCGGTTGTAGGCTCGCGGAGACACGACGAATGCCGGCCGGCGCCCCGCCTGCTCGTGCCCGGCCTGCGGATCGAACTGGAGCCACACGATGTCGCCGCGCTCCGGAACGTACTTACCGGCCACTACCAGGTCTCCCGGCCGACACGCGGCCCGGTGTCGATCTCTTCGTGGACATTCTCGGCCGTGACGCCCCGAAGCAGGTCTTTCAGGTTGTATGTCGGCAACCGCCGCGGCCTGACGACCAGTTCCCCGTCCTTCACGGAGAGGTCGACCTCGGATCCCGCCTCGACCCCCGCCTCCTCGGCGAACGACTTCGGAATCCGCAGCCCGAGACTGTTGCCCCACTTCTGGATCTTGGTCAGCACGAGCATCCCCTCGAGGATATACATTGAGTATACATCAGGGACGCCGCCTGGTCGACTGCCCCGGAAGGCACCGGACGCACGGTCCCGCCCGGTGCCTCCTCGAGTCAGACGCCGCCGAACGTCAAGGACACGGGTTGTGGTTCGGCCGGGGCATCCCCTGGCTGTTCTGCCCCAGCCCGGACTCCAGGTCCCCGATCATCCCCGACACGAGGTAATGCGCCACCCTCCCGACTCCGGGCGTGTCCGGATCGAACAGGCCGGTGCCGCCTAGCCCGCATTCCTGCATCGCCAGCGGGTTCGACCCGGGCGCCTGGGTGTACTGCCCGGTCTCGAACAGCACGCCCAGCGCGCCGCGATACGCGTTCCAGGCGTCGAAGCCGTCCTCCGGGTGCCACTCCAACCGCTCCTTCGACTCGAAGAACAGAAAGATCAACCCGTCGTCGAGGTCGCAGGCGTCGCCCTCGCCGTCGCCGTCGCGGTCGGTTTGCTGCGGGTTCGGATCGAACGGGCAGTTGTCGCAGGCGTCGCCCACGCCATCGGCATCCGCGTCCTCCTGGCCCGGGTTCGGCACGTCGGGACAGTTGTCGTCCGGATCGCAGATCCCGTCGCCGTCGATGTCCGACGCGCAGTCGCACTGGTTGGTCGGGTCGGCCGGGCACGGATCGCAGACGTCGCCCTCGCCGTCGCCGTCCAGGTCCTGCTGTCCCGGGTTCGGATCGAACGGGCAGTTGTCGCAAACGTCGCCCACCCCGTCGTTGTCGGCATCTTCCTGTCCGGGGTTCGGGTCGAGCACGCAGTTGTCGCAGGCGTCCCCGACCCCGTCGCCGTCCTGGTCGACCTGGGCGGGATTGGGAACGAGGGGGCAGTTGTCCAGGGCGTCGGGCACGCCGTCGTTGTCGTCGTCGTCGTCGCAGGCGTCGCCGATCCCGTCCCCGTCGGTGTCCCGTTGATCGGGATTGAACACCGTGGGGCAGTTGTCGTCCGCGTCGCAGACCCCGTCCCCGTCGATGTCCGCGGGACAGCCCCCGCACAGGTTGTCGGGATCGTTGGGGCAGGGATCGCAAGCGTCGCCCAGGCCGTCGCCGTCGCTGTCGCTCTGGGCCGGATTCGCGTCGTTCGGGCAGTTGTCGCAGGCGTCGCCCACCGTGTCGTTGTCGGCATCCTCCTGCCCGGGGTTGGGGTCGATCACGCAGTTGTCGCAGGCGTCGCCGATGCCGTCGGCCTCGGTGTCCTCCTGCCCCGGGTTGGCGACCGTCGGGCAGTTGTCGTCGGGATTGCACACGCCGTCGCCGTCGTCATCGACGCAGCACAGGTTGTCCGGATCGGTCGGGCACGGGTCGCACACGTCGCCCTGGCCGTCGAGATCCAGGTCGTCCTGCGCGGGGTTCGCGTCGTTCGGACAGTTGTCGCAGACGTCGCCGATCCCGTCGGCGTCCGTGTCGACCTGGGCCGGATTCGCCGCGTCGACGCAGTTGTCGCAGGCGTCTCCGACCGCGTCGCCGTCCACGTCGCTCTGCCCCGGGTTCGGATCGTCGGGGCAGTTGTCGTCGACGTCGCAGACGCCGTCGCCGTCCCGGTCCGGACAACCGCCGCACAGGTTGTCCGGATCGGTCGGGCACGGGTCGCAGACGTCGCCCTGCCCGTCGGCGTCCTGATCTTGCTGGCCCGGATTCGGGTCGAGCGGGCAGTTGTCCGCGGGATCGACGATGCCGTCGTTGTCGTCGTCGGCGTCGCAGACGTCGCCGCTGCCGTCGCCGTCGGTATCGAGCTGCGCCGGGTTGACGTCGACCGGACAGTTGTCGCAGGCGTCGCCGACCCCGTCCGCGTCGAGGTCGGACTGGGCGGGGTTGGCGGTCAACGGACAGTTGTCCAGGTCGTCGCAGATCCCGTCGCCGTCGGTATCCGCGGGACAGGCCCGGACCGGCGTCGGCGCCGCGAGCAGGGTGAGCAGCAGCAGCAGACAGACAAGTGTTCCCGTCAGGGAGAGCGTTTTCCGCATCATCGCGTCTCCTTGAACGGAGCGGGCCCCCAGGGTGTGTCTGCTTGTGTACCGGGATTCCGGCGCGGTGTCAACCGCGCGCGCCACCGACGCGCTCAGTCCGGGTACGACAGCTCCCGCAGCGATCCGGCCAGCCGATCCTCGACGTAGTGTCGCGTGGCGCTGTCGAGGTCGCGCCGCCAGTTGCCGACGCTCCCGGCGTCGATCGGCTCCAGCACGCGGGCGTGGTGCGCGTGCCGCGTCACGTCGCCCAGCCGCGTCGCGGAGGTGTGCGCGCCCAGCATCTCGTGCCGGAAATCGAGGCCGAGGAACTCGCAGACGCGGACCACGACCAGCTCGGGAGCCGAGACCAGCTCCTCGTAGCGCACCTCGAGATAGCGGTCGCCGGGCAGCCGGCGTCCGAAGTGGCGCCCGCGCGCGACGTAGGTCTGCCAGTGACCGCAGGCGTCCTCGACGTTCTCGTAGATTCCCGCCTTGAGGAACGAGCTGACCACGTCCCGTCCGTCGCGCAGCATGTGCACGTACTGCGCCTGCGGGAACAGCCTGTCGATCCAGGACAGAAACGCGGTGTTGGTCGGGGTCTTGTCGCCCCAGCGCGCGGCCCCGGGCTTGTGCTGGTCGATGTAGGCGCGGTAGATCGCGTCGATCGCGTTGGACAGGTTCTGCCTGGCCCGCGGCAACGTCTCGACCTCGCGGCGCGCCGCGCCGAGATCGGTCTGCCAGGTGAAGAACTGGGCGTGCCGTTCGAACAGGTCGAACACGTTGCGCGTCACGACCGGCCACGGCAGGTAGCTCGTGTTGAGGTACTGCCGGATCGCCTCGCCGATCACGTACGACTCCGGCGGGATCGCCACGTCGGGCCGCGCGGCGAGCACCGAGCGCAGCAGCGTGTTACCGGAACGCCCCGAGCCGATGATGAAGAACGGCCGGCGCTCGCGCCCCGCGGCGTCGTGCAGCGGGCGCCGGCCCCAGGCCATCCGGCCCAGCGTCCCCAACTCGTCGCGGATGCGATAGAACACGGGGGCGGCCGGCCCGTCGCGGTAGACCAGCGCTCGCAGCCTGCGTAGATACCGATCGAGCTCCAAGGTCCGTGCCTTTCCGTTCGGGTCCCGGGTCAGGAAAAGTACGGCCAGACCGGGGCCTTCGCCATGGCGGCGCGCTCAGAGCGGAATCGCCATGAACGTGCCGTCCCGCGGCAGCCCCTCGCTCACCGGTCGGAACCCGTAGCGCGGGTAGATGTGCGAGTCGGACTCCATCTCCGGACGAATCTCGAGCAGCAGTCGCCGGTAGCCCTGCTGTTTCACGAACGGGATCAGCCGCGCCACCAGCGACGTGGCGAAACCCAGACGCCGGTGGTCGGCCCGCACGTACAGCCGTCGCAGCTCGCAGTCGGTGTCGGAGATGCGGCGGATTCCCCCCGTCGCGACGATCTCGCCGAGAACCTCGACGAGCAGGAAGCACCCGCCGGGCGGCGCGTAGCAGGCCGCCACGTCGTGCAGGTCGTCGTCGTCGCCGAGGTCGTCCTGGACGCGGTACTCCTCGCACAACACCGCGCGCGCGAGGTCCCTGACGCCGTCCGCGTCCGCGGGCGCGAGAGGGCGGATCTGGCAGGCTGCGATCCCCTGCATCGCGGTCTCCGTCGTCGGTGCCTCGATTATACCCCGGTCGCGGTTCCGGACGCGGCCGGTCAGCCCTGCTCGGCGTTCGCGGAAGGCTCCGGCTGCTTCAGCGGCTCGACCACGCGGAGCTGCTGCTCGAAGACCTCGGGATCGGAGGTCGGCAGCTTGCACACGCCCAGCTCGCAGACGTAGGCCGTGGGCCGCCGTTTCATCGCGCGCTTGTTCGCCACCAGCGGCACCAGCTTCTGCTGCGCCTCCAGGTGCTGGCCTTCGACCGCGACCAGCACGATCGCGTTCGGCAGGTACGTCGCGCGCAGCCGGGCCAGCAGGGGCTCGGCCTGCTCGCGCGAGCGCGGCGTGACGATGATCACCTGCTTGGGCCGGTCGAGCATGAAGTCCACGGCCAGCAGCATCTCCGACAACGCCTGCGGGGTGCGTTCGAGCTTGCCGCCCACCGACTGCATCGCCCGCGCGGCGCGCCGGCGGTACCCGTCGTCGCCGGTGAACTCGGAGAGCCGCAGCAGGTTCAGCGTGTGGATCGAGTTACCGCTGGGCTCGGCCCCGTCCCAGCCCGGCTTCTCGCGGGTCAGCAGCGTCTCGTGGTCGTCGCTGGTCATGAAGAAGCCGCCCTGCTCCGGGTCCTCGTAGTGCTTGGCCAGCACGGAATCCAGCGCGATCGCCTCGCGCAGCCAGCGCTCCTCGCTGGTGGCCTCGTAGAGGTTCAACAGGCCCTCGGCCAGGAACGCGTGGTCGTCGAGGTAGCCGTTGTGCCGCGGGCGGCCGTCCATGCTGCTGCGGTAGAGCCGTCCGTCCTTGTTGCGGGACTTCTCGAGCAGGAAGTCAGCGGCCCGCGCGGCGCGCGCCGTCAGCGCGTCGTCGCCGAGCACCAACCCCGCGCGGGCGAAAGCCGAGATCATCAGGCCGTTCCAGGCGGTCAGGATCTTCTCGTCGCGCAGCGGGGCCGGTCGCCGCCCGCGCACGCGGTACAGCGTCTCGCGGGCTCGCTCGACCGACGTGCGCAGCGCGGCCTCGCTGATCCCGAGCTCCCGCGCGACCTCGGCGGCGGGCCGCGGGGTGTGCAGGATGTTGCGGCCCTCGAAGTTGCCGGCCGCGGTCACGCCGTACCAGGCATTGACGATCCGCGCCTCTCGCTTGCCCAGCGCCGCCTCGATCTCGGCCGGCGTCCAGGTGAAGAACCAGCCCTCCTCGGCATGGCCCTCCGGCGTCAGGCTGTCGGCGTCGGTCGCGGAGTAGAAGGCGCCCTCGGGCGAGGTCATGTCGCGCGCCACGTAGTTTAGGATCTCACGCGCGACGCGCGCGAAATCCTCGCGGCCGGTGGCCTGGTAACCGTCGAGGTAGGCCAGCGTCAGCAACGCGTTGTCGTAGAGCATCTTCTCGAAGTGCGGGACCAACCAGCGCGCGTCGGTGGCGTAGCGGTGGAAGCCGCCGCCGACGTGGTCGTAGATCCCGCCCGCGGCCATCTTCTCCAGGGTCAGCGCGGCCATCTCGAGGAACGACGCGTCGCCGCTGCGACGTTGATAACGCAGCAGGAAGCGCACCGGCATCGTGCTGGGAAACTTCGGTCGTCCTCTGGGCCCGCCGTTGACCGCGTCGAAGCGCCCGCGGTACGAGGCCGCGCCCCGTTCGAGCGCCGCGACGCCGGGCCGCTCGCCGCCGGCCGGCTCGAGGCTCTGGCGGATGTTGCGCACGATCTGGGCCGTTTGCCGTGCCACCTCGGCCGGCTGCTCGTCGTAGACCGTGCGCAGCCGCTCCAGCAGCGTCAGGAAGCCGACCCGCGCCCCGCGGTCGCCGTCACGCGCGGGGAAGTACGTTCCGCCGTAGAACGGCTCGCGGTCGGGAGTCAGCCACACCGACATCGGCCAGCCGCCGCGCCCGGTCAGCGACTGCACGGCCGTCATGTAGATCGAGTCCACGTCGGGGCGCTCCTCGCGGTCGACCTTGATCGCGATGTAGTGCTCGTTGAGGTAGCGCGCGATCTCCTCGTCGTCGAACGATTCCTCCTCCATCACGTGGCACCAGTGACAGGTCGAGTAGCCGACGCTGAGGAACACCGGCCGGCCGAGCTGCTTCGCCGTCTCGAACGCCTCGTCGCCCCAGGGGAACCAGTTGACGGGGTTGTGCGCGTGCTGGCGTAGGTAGGGGCTGGTCTCGAGCATCAGCCGGTTGATGTACTTGGGTTGCCCGTCCTGGTAGAGCTGGCGGCTGCGCGGCCGGTAGTCGGCGGCGCGTCCCGCCCAGGCCGCTTGCAGCCTGGCGATCAGCGCCGCGTCGAACGGCGGAGCGCCGGGGGGCGGCTCGCCCAGCGGATAGCCGACTGCCGGTCCGGCCTCGCCGGCCTGCTGCGCCCGCGGCGCCGCCTCGGGCCCGCAGCCGACCAGCGCGACCAGCGCGGCGGCGACGGCCCAGGCGCGGATGCGTGTCCTCGTCATGCTGCTCCCGTCCGCAGCTACCGCCGGCCCTCGGCCTCCCACTCCGGCTCGTCGTCGATGCCGAGCCCGTCGGCGATGCGGTTGTAGTAGTTGAACAAGGCGGTGATCTGGGCGATCTCGTGGATCGCGTCGTCGTCGAAGCCGGCCTCGCGCAGCGCGGTGACGTCGCCCTCGCTCATCTTCGCCGGCGTCCGGGTGAGCTTGATCGCGTAGTCGAGCATGGCACGGTCCGCCGGGGTGAGCGGCCCCGTACGGTAGTCGGTCTTGACCGCCTGCACCAGCTCCGCCCCGTCCTTCCGATTCGCGACCTCGGCCCGGAGGTCGTCCGCGTGCGCCTCGACTCAGTAGAAGCAGTCGTTGGCCCGCGAAACCGCGGTCGCGATCATCTCGCGCCGGTAGCGCGGCAGCGCGTTGTCCGGACCGTGCATCAGCTCGGTGTACAGCAGCGTCGAGGCCCGCAGCGCCCGCGGGTGGCGGCTCTGGATGCGCACGACGTTGAACACCTTGCCGGCGCGCTTGAGCGCCGCGTCGTAGATGCTCTTGATCAATCCCGCCGCCTGGGCGGGGTCGATCGTCTTGATCCACGCCATCGTCCCGGTCCTCCGCTCAGCTTTCGATTCCCAGCCGGTCGAACACGAACGCGTACTCGAAGGCGAGCTCCTTGAGCGCGTCGTAGCGGCCCGAGGCGCCGGCATGGCCGGCGCCCATGTTGGTCTTGAGCAGGATCAGGCCGTTGCCCTGCTTCAGCTGCCGCAGCTTGGCGGTCCACTTGGCCGGTTCCCAGTACTGGACCCGCGGGTCGTTCAGGCCGGCCGTGATCAGCATGTCCGGGTACTCGAGCGGCCGGACGTTGTCGTAGGGCGAGTACGAGAGCATGTACTCGTAGTACTCGGGCTTGTTCGGGTCGCCCCATTCCTCCCACTCGATCACGGTCAGCGGGATCGTCTCGTCGAACATCGTGTTGATCACGTCGACGAACGGCACCTTGGCCACCACCGCCCCGAACAGGTCCGGACGCATGTTGGTCACCGCGCCCACCAGCAGTCCGCCCGCGCTGCCGCCGCGGATCACCAGCCGCTCGGGCCGGGTGTACTTCTCGGCGATCAGGTGTTCCGCGCAGGCGATGAAATCGGTGAAGGTGTTCTTCTTCGCCAGCAGCTTGCCGTCGTCGTACCACTGGCGGCCCATGTCGCCGCCGCCGCGGATATGGGCGATCGCGTAGACGAAGCCGCGGTCGAGCAGGCTCAGCCGTTCCGAGGAGAAGCCCGGGTTGATGCTGGCGCCGTAGGAGCCGTAGCCGTAGAGCATCGTCGGGTTGCCGCCGTCGAGCGCGATCCCCTGCTTGTGCACCAGCGAGATCGGCACGCGCACCCCGTCCGGCGCGTCGGCCCAGATCCGCTTCGATTGATAGCGCGTCCGGTCGTAGCCGCCGAGGACCTCCTCCTCTTTCAGCAACGTGCGATCGCGGGTGTCCATGTCGTAGTCGTAGACCGAGTCCGGCGTGACCAGCGAGGTGTAGTTCAGCCGCACCGTGCGGGTCTTGAACTCGGGGTTGCGCTCCAGCGAGGCCGTGTAGACCGGCTCCGGGAACTCGACGTAGTGATCCGCTCCCGCGTCGAGGTCGAACACGCGGACCCGGCGCAACGCCTCGGCCCGCTCGATCACCACCAGCTGCTTTTCGAACGCGTCCACCGAATCGAGCTTGACGCCGGCCCGGTGCGGCAACCAGTCCTTCCAGTTGCGCTTCGCCGGGTCGGCGACCGGTGCCTCGACGAGCTTGAAGTTCTTGGCCTCGTCGTTGGTCAGGATCAGGAACCGGTCGCCGTGATGCTCGACGTAGTACTCCAGCATGTGCTGGCGCGGGTGGATCGTCCTGAACTTGCCGTCCGGCCGGTCGGCCTCGAGGTACCGCACCTCACTGGTGTTGTTGCTGCCCAGCTCGAGCAGCAGATAACGCTTGCTGCGGGTCTTGCTCAGCCCCAGGAAGTAACGGTCGTCGTCCTCCTGGTAGACCTGGACGTCGTTCGCGGGGTCGCTGCCCAGCGCGTGCCGCCACAGCCGCCACGGCCGGTGCGCTTCGTCGACGGTGTTGTAGAACACGGTGCGGTTGTCGTTGGCCCATTCCAGCGAGTAGTAGGTGCCGGGGATGCGCTCCTCCAGCAGCTCGCCGGTGCGCAGGTCCTTGAAGTGGACCGTGTACAGCTCGTTGCCCTCGAAGTCCACCGAGTAGGCCAGCAGGTTGTGGTCCGGGCTGACCTCGAACACGCCCAGCCGGCAGAACTCCTGCCCCTCGGCCAGCGCGTTCTGGTCCAGCAGCACCTCCTCGGCCGCGTCGAGGCTGCCTCGCTTGCGGCAGTAGATCTTGTACTGCTGCCCCTCCTCGGTGCGGGAGTAGTAGTAGTAATCGTCGATCTTGACCGGCACCGAAAGGTCGGTCTCCTTGATCCGCGCCAGCATCTCGTCGTAGAGCCGCTGCTGGCGCGGCTCGGTGGGCTTCATCACGGCCTCGGTGTAGGCGTTCTCCTCCCGCAGGTACTCGATCACCTGACGGGCGTCGCGCTCGCGAAGCCAGTAGTAGTCGTCGTTGACCTGTTGTCCGTGCCGCACCTCGACGTGCGGCACCTTCGCGGCGATCGGGGGCTCGAGATCCATCCTGGCTCCGCCATCGACTGCGCTGCCGCCACAACCCACCGCGAAGACTCCCAGCGCCAGGGCGACGAGCGACAGGGCCGAGGGCAACTCGAATCGTCGAATCATTCCGGACTCCTCGGTTCGGGGACGGGGCATTCTATATCCGGCCCGGCGGGCGGCGCTCAATCCAGCAGCGCCAGCAGGTCCTCGCGGCTCAGCGAGACCGCGCGATCGGCATCCCCCAGCGCGGCATCGGCGATCTCGCGCTTCTTCTTCTGGAGCAGCAGGATCCGCTCCTCGACGGTCTGTTCGGCCACCAGCCGGTACACCATCACGGGCTTGTCCTGGCCGATGCGGTGCGCGCGGTCCGCCGCCTGGTCCTCGACGGCCGGGTTCCACCACGGATCGACGATGAACACGTGGTCGGCGGCGGTGAGGTTGAGCCCGGTGCCCCCGGCCTTGAGCGAGATCAGCATCGCCGGCGGCCCGGTCTCGTCCTGGAACGCGCGCACCACGCCGGCACGGTCGCGCGTCGACCCGTCGAGCCGCACGAAACCGATGCCGGCCGCTTCGAGCTGCGGCTCGATCAGGTCCAGCAGCGCCGTCCACTGCGAGAACACCAGGGCCTTGTGACCCTCGGCGGCGATCGTCTCCAGCGTCTCCCGCAGCAGCTCGAGCTTGGCGGAGCTCGCGGCCTGCTGTCCGGGCACCAGCGCGGCGTGACAGGCCGCCTGGCGCAGGCGCAGCAGCGCTTCGAGCGCCTGCAACACCGAGCCGCCCTGGCGCAACCGCTCCACGACCTGGGCCAGCGTGGCCGCGCGCACCGTGTCGTAGACCTGGCGCTGGTCGGCGTCCAGCTCGCAGTGCAGCACGACCTCGGTGCGCGGCGGAAGCTCGGGTGCGACCTCGCGCTTGAGTCGGCGCAGCACGAACGGCCGGATCCGCTCGCGCAGCCGCGGCGCCGCTCCGGCCTCACCGTCGGCGATCGGGCGCGCGTAGCGCGCATCGAAGTCCTCGCGCCCGCCGAGCAGCCCGCGATTGGCGAAGTGGAACTGGCTCCACAGCTCGTCCAGCCGGTTCTCCACCGGGGTGCCGGTGAGCGTGACCCGGAACCCCGCGTCGAGCCGGTAGGCCGCACGGGCCACCTGGCTGTCGGGGTTCTTGATCGCCTGGGCCTCGTCGAGCACGACCGTGTCCCAGCGCACCGCCGCCAGGGGCTCCGCGTCGAGACGCAACAGCGCGTAGGTGGTCAGCGTGACGTCGGCGTCCGGGTCGAGCTCGCGCCGCGGGCCGTGGTACACGCAGGTCGTCAGCTTCGGCCGGAAGCGCTCGATCTCCTCGCTCCAGTTCGTCAGCACGCTGGTCGGCGCGACCACCAGCGTGCGCCCGCGGATCGCGCAGAGGGCCTGCAACGTCTTGCCCAGCCCCATGTCGTCGGCCAGCATCGCGCCGAGCCCGGCCTCGCGCAGGAACGCGAGCCAGTCCACGCCGCGCCGCTGGTACTGCCGCAGCGTCGCGCGCAGGTCGGCCGGCAGCGGGACTTCGGGAAGACCCGCGAAGTCCGTCGCCAGCGCGCGCAGCCGGTCGAAGCCGGGCGGCGGCGGGTCGCCCAGCTCCTCGCACAGCGCGGCGAGGTCGGGCAGCGCGCAGCCCGGCAGCCGCCCGGCCTCGTCGCGGGCCGCCAGCAGGTCGGCGACGCGGTGGCCGTGACGGTCGAGCCACTCGGCGGGGATCCGCGACCAGCCCCCGCCGGCCAGCGGGACCAGCGAGCGTCCCTCGCGCCAGGCGCGCACCACGGCGGCGGGGTCGGCGGCTCCGCCGCCGCGCGCGGTGCCGACCATCTCGCCCGCGGTCTCGAAGCTCACCGGAAAACCGCCCCCGGACGCGTCCAGCCGCGCGACGAGCGGCGGCGCCTCGCGAAACGCGGCCAGCGCGCGGCGGTCGACGTCGCCGCTCCAGCGCCGGAGCCGCTTGGCGAAGGCAACCGCCTGCTCGCCCTCGAAGCGGGCCCGCAGACCTGGCGCGAGGTCCAGCTCGCGCCCGAGCCGTCGTAGCAGCGCCTGCTCGGCCCGCTCGTCCCGCACCGGCACGGCACCGCGCAGGTGCTCCAGTCGGCCGGCGTCGATCCGCGCCGTGGGCGGATCGCCGTAGACCAGGGTCGGCAGCACCGACAACGTCTCGCCGTGGCGCGTGAGATCGAAGGCGATGCGCGGCGGCTCGCTGGCGGTCTCGGGCAGCCGCCGGGTGCGGATGTCCACCTCGACGCGCTCGCGCAGCGACGGCAGCACCGCGGTGACCAGCTCGGCCACCTGCTCGGGAGGGTAGTAGCGGCCCTCGGGAAGCTCGTGCAGCTCGCGGCCGGTCAGCCGCTGCTCGCCGACCGGGCGTAGCGTGTCGCCGCACAGCACGATGCCGTTGTCGAACACCTCGCGGACGTCCGGGTCGTCCTCGACGCGCAGCCGGAAGCCCTCGCCCTGATCCTCGAGCCGGGCGATCGGGAGCACCGGCCGGCGCGAGGCCCGGACCGGCTCTCCGTCGAGGGTCACGTCGCTACAGCGTTCCAGGGCGGCGAGCAGCCGGGCCGCGATCGGACGCGGAACGGTGCCGTCGCGAAACGTGCCCAGGGCCAGCTCCACGGCGAGATCGGCCTGGGTCGCCGCGATCTCGGGCCCGTCCCGCCGACCCGTGGTGGCCGACGCGATCGTCCCGCGCAGCGGCGGCGCGTCGGCAGCCCGGCCGACGACGCGCAGGAATGCGAGCCCACCCGGCGCGCGTCGCAGGCGGTACCCGAGCTGCACGGGGCCGAGCGCCCCCTGGCGCAGCTCGCGCTCGCCCCGCGCGGCCTGGCGCAGCGCGATCACCGCGGCCGCGACGTGCTCGCAGGCCGGCAGCTTGCTCGGGCAGTCGCAATCCCAATCGTCGTCGTCGAGGAACAACGTGACGCGCGGGGAGATCGGCCGGCCGCGGGTGACGACGCGCATCACGATCTCGTCGTCGCCGGCGCTCTCCCGCGTCACGCAGTTGGCCCGGACCAGCTCCACACCGCGCGACCACACGCCCGGGGAGCAGGCCGCGCGCACCGCGTCGAACAACGAGTCCATTTCAGCCGATGGATTCGATCTCGATCTCGACGCGGCCGGGTACGCGAGGGATCTTGCCGCTGATCTCGAGCAGCGTTCCCGAGCCCGACTCGATCCACAGCTCGGTCTCCCCCTCCATCTTCAAGAAGCCCTCGTCGTCGTCGGGATCCTCGGGGATGATCCTGAGGCGCAGCTCGCGGACGGTCACGCTGCGCTTGCCGCCGTCCCGCAGGTCGCGGAAGGTGCGCGACGATGCGCGTTGCTCGCCGACCCGGATGCGGTAGCCCTTGACGCCGCTGGAGGTGGCGACGAGGAACCGCGCCTCGTCGCCGGGGCGCTCGAGCCCCGCGTTGCCGATCTCGAGGATCATCCCGTAGTAGTCGTAGACCACGGGGGCGGCGGCGCCCGGAGCGGCCTCGGGATAGGCGTGCCGGACCTGGGACGTCACGGCCCAGCGCTCGATCGGCGCGTCGGCGCCGTAGACCGGCGACAGCTTGCGAACCGTGTAGCCGGCGGCGTCGAAGCGATAGTGCCGCCCGCTCTTCGCCGAGCGGCTGGTCAGCTCCAGCGGCCGGCCGGTGTGGGCGTCGAGGCGGGTCACGGTGAACGAGCGGGCCAGCGTGGCGCCGAAGAAACGCGCGTGCGTGGCGGTCTCCAGGACCCGCACGTCGCCCTCCCGGCGCTGGGTCATCTCCACACTGCCCGTGAAGAACAACATCTTGCGCGCCTTGAGGCGCAGCGACTCCCACCCGTTCCAGGGGGTGTCGGTCGCGGTGGCCGCGGCCCCGGCAGCGACGCCCAGCGCGCCGGCCGCGAGCAGCATGGCGGCGGTCGTTCGCATCGATTCGCCTCTGGCTCCCCCGTTCAAAGCTTAGTGCATCGTCGGCCGCGGCGCGATTGCCGGCCGCGCTGCCGCGGATTCCGCTAGAATTCCGGGCGATGGCGTCAACCATGGGGGACGGACCCGTGATGAGCATGAACCGGCTGCTGTTGCCGTGCCTGTTGCTGCTGCTGTGCGTCGGCTGTGGAGGATCCGAGCCCGCCGAGACGGAACCCGCGTCCGCCACGCCCGCGGCCGAGCCGGCGGCGCCGCCCGTGCGCTGGGCGATCGCGATCCACGGCGGGGCGCTGTCGGTGGTGCGCCCCGACCTCGAGCAGCAGGACTATCGCGCGGCGCTGGAGACGGCGCTGCGGACCGGCACCGTGATCCTGGAGCGCGGCGGCACCAGTCTCGACGCGGTCGAGCAGGTGATCCGGGTGCTCGAGGACGACGCGAAGTTCAACGCCGGCAAGGGTGCGGTGTTCACCAGCGCCGGCACCAACGAGCTGGATGCCTCGATCATGGACGGGCGCACGCTGGCCTGCGGCGCGGTCACCGGCGTCACCACGGTCAAGAACCCGATCTCGCTGGCACGCCGGGTGATGGAGGACTCGCGTCACGTGTTCTTCGCCGGCCAGGGCGCCGAGGCGTTCGCGCGGCAGCAGGGCCTGCGGATCGTCGACCCGCGCTACTTCTTCACGCAGGACCGCTGGGAGGCGCTCCAGAAGCAGCTCCAGCAGGACGGCGCGGAGCCGGTCGCCGCGGGAGACAAGCAGGGCACCGTGGGCTGCGTCGCGCTGGACCGGCACGGGAACCTCGCCGCCGGGACCTCCACCGGGGGTCTGACCAACAAGCGCTTCGGACGCATCGGCGACTCGCCCGTGATCGGGGCCGGCACCTACGCCAGCAATCGCAGCTGCGCGATCTCCGGCACCGGCAAGGGCGAGGAGTTCATCCGCAACGCCGTGGCGCACGACATCGCTGCGCTGATGGAGTACAAGCAGCTGACGCTCCAGCGGGCGGCCGAGGAGGTCGTGCTGCGCAAGCTGCGTCCCGGCGACGGCGGCGTGATCGGGGTGGCCCGCGACGGCTCGATCGCGATGGTGTTCAACACCCAGGGCATGTTCCGCGGCGCGGCCGACTCGACCGGACGGCTCGAGGTCCTGATCGGCAAGGACTGACCCCACAAAACGACTCCTTCGGTAGCGACTGTCCGTGGTGGCGGCGCCGGCGCTGTTGTACCGTGCCCGCCCGAGGTGGCGCTCATGCCCAAGGAACGCATCAGCGCGTTCGAGAACGCGCTCCAGCAGTTCGAGGCGGCGGCCGAGGTGCTGAACCTGACCCCGAACCAGGTCGCGGTGATCAAGCAGCCGCGCCGGGTGACCGAGGTCAAGCTGCCGGTGCGGATGGACGACAGCCGCATCGAGGTCTTCACCGCCTACCGGGTCCAGCACAACGTCGCCCGCGGCCCGGCCAAGGGTGGCGTGCGCTTCCACCCCGACGTCAACGTCGACGAGGTCAAGGCGCTGGCGTTCTGGATGACCTTCAAGTGCGCCGTGATCGGCGTGCCGTTCGGCGGGGGCAAGGGCGGGGTGATCTGCGACCCGTCGGCGCTCTCGGTCGGCGAGCTGGAGCGGCTGGCCCGGCGCTACTTCGCCGAGATGATCGACCTGTTCGGGCCGGACCAGGACGTGCCGGCGCCCGATGTCGGCACCAACTCCCAGGTGATGTGCTGGTTCATGGACACCTACTCGATGCACCGTCGCGCGTTCATTCCGGCCACGGTCACCGGCAAACCGCCGGAGCTCGGCGGCTCGGAGGGCCGCACCGCCTCGACCGCCCAGGGCATCGTCTACACCATCGAGGAGGCGGCCGAGCACGCGGGCCTGGACCTGCCCGCGTGCAGCGTGGCGATCCAGGGTTGCGGCAATGTCGGCTCCCATGCCGCGCGGATCCTGCACAACATCGGCTGCCGGATCGTCGCGCTGTCGGACGTCAGCGGCGCCTACGTCAACGACCATGGCATCGACGTCCCGGCGGTGCTGAAGCACCTGCTCGGCAAACCGACCCTGAAGGGTCTCGAGGAGCTGACGCGGGTCGAGCGGATGAAGGACCCCGCGGAGCTGCTGGAGCTCCCGGTCGACATCCTGATCCCCGCCGCGCTGGAGAACCAGATCACCGCGGACAACGCAGCCCGCGTGCGCGCGAAGCTCGTCGCCGAGGGTGCCAACGGCCCGGTCACCGTCGGCGGCGACCGCGTGCTGGACGAGCAGGGTACCCTGGTCATCCCGGACATCCTGTGCAACGCGGGCGGTGTGGCGGTGTCGTACCTGGAGTGGGTCCAGAACCGCACCGGCTACTACTGGACCGGCGAGCGCGTGCGCGAGGAGCTGTCCGGGATGATGCGGACCTCGTTCCGCACCGTGCTCGAGACGTCCCGGCAGCACGGCGTGGACATGCGGGTCGCCGCGTTCGTGGTGGGAATCCAGCGCGTGATCCGCGCCGCCGAGATGCGCGGCCTGTACGCCTGAGCCGCCGCTGCCGACGGCCAGACACGGAGCAACCGGATGAGCGACACCCAGCCCGGACCGGTCCCCAGCTCGTTGTCCAACGTGATGGCGGAGTTCGACGCCGCGGCCCGCCACCTCTCGCTGGGCGAGCGGCAGATCGCGGCGATCCGGGAGCCGCGCCTGTCGCTGAAGGTCAACTTTCCGGTCCAGCTCGACAGCGGCAAGACGTTCACGGTGCGCTCGTACCACACGATCCACTCGATCCTGCGCGGGCCGGCGATGGGCGGGGTGCAGTTCCGGCCCGACATCTCGCAGGAGACGGTCGAGGCGCTGGCCTTCTGGGCCACGCACCGCGCCAGCCTGCTCGGCGTGCCGTTGGGGGGCAGTGCCAGCGCGGTCGTCTGCGACCCTGCGATGTACAGCGTCGGCGAGCTGGAGCGGCTGTCGCGGCGCTTGATGACCGAGCTGTCGTCGCTGGTGCGGCCGGATCTCGACATCCTGACCTCGAACATCGGGACCAACCAGCAGGTGATGTGCTGGTTCATGGACACCTACTCCATGAACACGGGCCGCTTCTCCCCCGGCGTGGTGCTGGGCAAACCGGGCGACCTCGGCGGCAGCATCACCTCCTCGCACCCCGTCGCCATCGGCGCCGACCTGTGCATCCGCAAGGCGCTGGAGTACCTGCGCATCCCGATCCGCGAGACGCGCACCGCGATCCAGGGCTTCGGCAACGTCGGCTCGCACGTGGCGCGGCGGCTGCACGAGGCCGGATCCAAGGTCGTCGCGGTCGCGGACATCAGCGGGGCCTACTTCAACGACAACGGGATCGACATCGAGAAGATGGCCTGGCACCAGCAGGCCTACGGCCTGCTCGACGGCGTCGAGGGCGAGCTGGACGTCGAGCGGCTGGAAGACCCGGGCGAGCTGTTCGCGCTGCCGGTGGACATCCTGGTGCCGGCCGCGATCGAGCTGCAGATCACCCAGCACAACATGGCCGGCGTGAAGGCGAAGATCATCGCCGAGGTGGCGCACGACCCGGTCTCCCCCAAGGCGGACCGGGTGCTGCAGGAACGCGGGACGCTGATCATCCCCGACACGCTGTGCAACTCCGGCGGGATCGCCGGGAACTACCTGGAGTGGGTCCAGAACCGCATGGGCTACTACTGGAGCCAGGAACGGGTCGAGCAGGAGATCTCGCGGCTGGTCGGCGAGGCCTTCGACAGCGCGCTGCGCGTCAAGCGCGAGGAGCAGCTGTCGTTGCGGCTGGCCGCGGCGGTGCTGGCGGTCAAGCGGCTCGCGGCCGCGGCCGGCCTGCGAGGGATGCATGCCTGAGGCGGCAACGACGTCGGTCACGGTCGGTGCGGGGGAGCCGGGCGGCAAGGGCCGCGGGTTCCGGCGCCTGCAGGAGCTCGTCGCGACGCTGCGCGGGCGCGAGGATGCCGCGCCGTTCGTGGATCGGCTGGCCTTCCCGCGCACGGTCTTCGTCGCCACCGGGGTGTTCGAGCAGTTCGTCGAGCACAACGGGCTCGCGGACGTGATCCGCACGGCGGAGGCCGGCGGGGACGCCGGCTACGCGGAGCTGCGCCGCGCCTTTCGG
>JBFKMV010000029.1:0-35845 GCA_041629655.1 Candidatus Polarisedimenticolaceae bacterium | reverse complement strand
TTGACCAGGATGTTGTCGTCGTAGCCGAGATTGGTGACCGTCAGACCGGGCCGCGCGCGGACGGGACCCCAGCGGAGGTACCGGTCCAGCTCCGGCGGCTCGAGCTTGCTCTCCCCGGCTAGAGCCGGGAACGGCGCCAGGACGAGGACGAGGAGCCAGCGCAGGGGCGGGAGGCGCATGGGCCGGGCAGTCTAGGCCCGGGGTCGGCGAAGCGTCAAGAAACCCCGGTCGGTAGCCGGGCGTCAGAGGTTCCCGGGCACGGCAACCCCGAAATTCAAACTACTTCAATAAGTATGTATGTTTCAGGGCCATCAATTGATCTTGAAACTATTTGACCGGGTACTTATACTTCTCCCGACGTCGTTGGGGGAACCGTGAACGATTTACACGGCGACCGGCCCAAATCACCTGCTCGTCGACGGCCCCGGTCGCACGGCTCCGGCTCGCCCGGACTCCGACGGCCCGGGTCGGCCCGCGCCGGACGCCACGGTCTGCTGGGACGGCTGGCGGGGGGACTGGCGCACGATTTCAACAACGTCCTGACGGCTCTCGAGGGCCATCTCGATCGTGCGGGGGAGGCCGCCGGGAACGGCCCGGAGCTGGCCGCCTGCCTCGAGCGCGCCCGTCGCTGCACCGAGCGTGCCGCGGCCCTGACGCGTCGGCTGCTCGAGGTCAGCCGCCCCGACCGCTTCGAGCCGCGACGGGTCGAGCTGCCCGAGGTGGTCCGGAGCGCCCTCGCGACCGTGCGGGCCTCGCTGCCTCCGGAGTTCGATCTGGAAGCCGAGATCGATCCGACTGTGTGTCCGGTCCACGCCGACCCCGACCAGATCGTGCAGGCGCTGATCAACCTGATGCTCAACGCGCAGCTGGCCTCGCCCGAGGGGGGCCGGCTGTCGGTTCGCGTCGCCGAGCTGGAGCTGGACCGCGAGCTGCTGGCGCGGCACCCGTGGACGCGGCCCGGCCGCTACGCGCAGGTCGAGGTGCGCGACTCGGGCCGGGGGATCCCGTACGCCGACCAGCCGCACATCTTCGAGCCGGTCGGCGCTCCCGCGGGCGCCGCCGCCGACCCCGGCTTCGGCATGTCGGTGGTCTACGGCATCATCAAGCAGCACCGGGGCTACATCAACGTCGAGAGCCATCCCGGCGAGGGCACCGTGTTCCGCGTGCTGCTGCCCGCCGCGGACACCCCGGCGCCGCGGGGCGACGTCGCTCCCCGCGCCGCCGCGGCCGCGCCGGACGCGCCGCCGACGGTGCTGCTCGTCGAGGACGAGGAGATGATCCGCGAGCTGGCGGAGACGGCGTTGGCCGGCCAGGGTTTCCGGGTGCTGGCCGCCTCGTCGGCCTCCGAGGCCGAGCGGCTGTTCGACGGCGACGGCCCGCGCATCGACCTGCTGCTGACCGACATGGTGCTGCCGGGCCGCACCGGTCGCGAGCTGGCCGAGAGCCTCCGCCGGCGCGACGAAGGGCTACGCGTGCTCTACACCACCGGCTACGACACGCGCGGCCTGCCCGGTCACCTGGCCCCCGAGCCGGGGAGCCACATGCTGCAGAAGCCCTACACGCTCGCCGAGCTGGCCGGACGGGTCAAACAGGCGCTCGGGCTCGACTGACCGGTTTCGCTCCGTCTTCGCTCCCCAGCGTCCCCCGTCCAGGGCCCCCGCCTCGTCCCCCGGGTGTAAGATGTGAGGTCCGCCGACGAGGGGTACACGGTTTGTTCGACGAACGGGTCCGGACACGGGAGCGGTCGCTGCTCGCCCTCGACGCGCTGTCCATCACCGTCTCCTTCATCGCCGCCTACCTGCTGCGGATGTTCCACGACTCGCTGCCGCTGCTGTCGCGGATCCCGTCGATCCCGCTGACCGGCGAGGCCGCGGCGCGATCCGATTACGCGCTGCTGCTGATCGTCAACCTGACCGCCTGGGTCGTGTACCTGCGGCGCTCGCGGCTGTATCGCGGGGGCGACCTCGACGCGGCCGAGCGCGTGCTGGGCACCTACGCAAAGGGTCTGGTGCTGTGCATGCTGGCCACCGGGGCGGCGGTGTTCGCGTTGAAGATGTACGCGATCAGCCGGCTGTTCGTGGCCTACTTCTACGTCACGGCGCTGGTGCTGCTGTCGGGCAAGCACGCCCTCGTGATCGCGGCACTGCGGCGCCTGCGGCGCGACGTGCGTCACCGCAGGCACGCGCTGGTGATCGGCGCGGCGCGTCCCGCGCTGTGGTTTGCCGACGTGATCCGGCGCGCGCGAAGGACCGGGTACCACCTGGCGGGCCTGGTCCTGTCCGACGAGGCCGGGGATGCCGCGGAGGGGCCCCCGGTGCTCGGTCGCGTCGAGCAGCTCGACGCGGTGCTGAAGCGGCACCGGATCGAAGAGGTGTTCATCGTCGGCTCGGCACAGGAGATGGCCGCGCTGGCGCCGGTGGCCCAGCGACTGATCGAGCGCGGCCGCGTCGTCTCGCTGGTCTCCACGCTGAGCACCGGGAGGAACGGGGTGCTGGGCCGGGTGACCCAGTTCGACGGGGTCCCGTTGATCTCGTACGGGCCGATGCCGCGGGACGAGGTGCGGGCGGGGATGAAGCGCACGATCGACGTGGTGGTGGCCGGCGGCGCGCTGCTGCTGGCGTGGCCGCTGATGCTGGCGATCGCCCTCGCGATCCGGCTCTCCGATCCGGGGCCGGCGCTGTTCAAGCACGAGCGGCTCGGTCTCGGCGGCCGGCGGTTCCGACTGTTCAAGTTCCGCTCGATGCGGACCGACGCCGAGCGCCTGCTGCGGGCCGACGCCGAGCTGTACGCACGCTACCTGGCCAACGACTACAAGCTGCCGGAAGACCAGGACCCGCGGATCTCGGCGCTGGGGCGGTGGCTGCGGCGGACGAGCCTGGACGAGCTGCCCCAGCTGTGGAACGTGCTGCGCGGCGACATGACGCTGGTCGGTCCGCGGCCGATCGTGCCGCAGGAGCTGGCGCAGTACGAGCCGTACGCCGACCTGTACCTCTCGGTGCGGCCCGGTCTGACCGGGCACTGGCAGGTCAGCGGCCGCAGCCGCATCCGTTATCCGGAACGCGCGTTCCTCGACCTGGATTACGTCGGCAACCACTCGGTGGCGACCGACCTGTCGATCATCGCGCGGACGGTCCCGGCGGTGCTGAAGCGGAAGGGTGCGTACTGACCCGCGGCCCGGTCTCGCACCCCGCGGTGCCGGCATGCGTCTCCGGGACGGCGAAGCGGGCCTCACGCGGACACGCATGTCCGCGATGACGGCGCGTCCGGGCGGAGCACCGCGGCCAGAACGGACGAGCGGGGGGGCCGATCACGGGCCGTTTCTGCTCGCCTTCTACCTGTTTTTCCTGCTCGGCGTCGTGATCCCGTTGTGGCTCGTCTGGAAAAACTCGGACGCAGGCGCTGCCTCGATGCTGCCGGCGGCGCTCGCATGGGCAGTCGTGCTGTATTGCAGCATCCGCCTCGCATGGATGGCGTTTCGCGGGGCGCCGCGGATTCTCGGGCTGACATTCTGGATGTTCAGCTACGCTTGGCTCGGCATCGCTCCGCTCGCGCAGTTCACCAGTGGAGAGTTCCCGTACGGCGGTCTGTATTCCGACGGCACGGTGGCCATGGCGTTCATCCTCGTGTTCATCGGTTTCTTGGGATACGAGTGCGGCTCGCGGCTTCGCCGCGGACCGCCTGGCCTCGACCGCGTCAGCGCGATACTCCGCAACCGCCGCGTGGACCTGACACGAAGCCTCGCGGTCAGCGTTGTTGCCATAACCGGGTCGGTGATCATCATCCTGCTACTGGGCGGCGTTGAGGTCTTCCTCGCCTCTCGGCGCGACGTGTACCTCACGCTGGAATCGAGCGTGGCCACCGAGTATCGAGAGCGCCTCCACATCGTTTCCAAGCTGCTGGTGGTGCCGCCGTTTATCGCGTTGTACCTGTTGTGGGGCCAGTGGCTCAAGCGGCGCCATCAGTTCAGCACGCACTTCAAGGCGTTCTTCTGGATGCTGTTGCTCCTGAACGGCGCGATCACGGCGCTGGTCAGCAATCCCGTCAACTCGGCCCGTTACTGGTTCGGCACGATCGTGTTGAGTCTACTGTTCATCACCATGTCGTGGCATCGCCGGCTCTCCTTCGCCTCGTGGACGGTCGTCCTCACGATCATGCTGCTCGTGGTGTTTCCCTACGCGGATGTGTTCCGCGTCGAAGTGAATCTCGACCGCTTCCACTTCACGGGCCTGGAACCGCTTGTCAAGAAAGGGGATTACGATGCCTTCCAGCAGTTGATGAACGGCATCGTTCACGTCCAGCAGAACGGACACACCCACGGGCAACAGATGCTGGGAGCGGCACTGTTCTGGGTGCCGCGGCGCTTCTGGCCCGGAAAGCCACTCTCTTCCGGCGAGATGGTCGCCGAGACCATGGGATACAGCCACGTCAATCTGGCCATGCCTCTTTGGGGCGAGGCCTACCTCGACGCCGGGGTGCCGCTGGTCTTCTTCGTTTTTCTTCTGTACGGGGCGCTAGTCGGTGCCGTGGAACGGGTGTGGCTGGACACGCGCGTGTGGCGGACCCTGGGACGCTTCCTGGCACCCATCGTGGCAGCCTATCAGTTCCTGCTGCTTCGTGGCGCGCTGATGAGCGCCATCGCGTACCTGGCTCCGATCATCGTGCTCTTGGCGCTCGCGACGCGGGCCAGCCCGCCTCCAGCCCGTCCAGCAGAAGCTCGCCCAGTGCCAGCCCGACGACTCGATGTCCTTCACGCGACAGATGCACCGGATCGGTGAACAGCGTTTGTAGTCGGCGCCCCGAGCCGAGCATGGCGCCGTGGACGTCCAGGACGGGGATTCCATCTGCGGCCAGCGACCGTAAGAGCTGCCGGGCCTCCTCCGGCAGGGGCTGGAGCTGCCGGCCGTCGAAGTACGGCGTCACACCGACGATCGTCGGAACTCCTTTCTCGAGGTTCGACGCGACCCCGTCCCTCAGGGCTCCGAGGTTTCGGGCGCGGCGCCGCTCTCCTTCGCGCTCGAAGAATTGCTCGTATCCTGGGGGAAACAGCGGCTCCCCCGGTTCGAGACTGCCTCGCTCGGGGAGCTCGCGGAACCCATGCAGCCAGTAGGCGCGCACCAGATGGTCGCCGGCCTCGACGAGCGCGAGCTTGGGCTTGAAGCGGGCCGGCCACAGGAACCCCACGGTGGCATAGCTGCGGGTCACGTCTCCCCACGGAAACAGCCAGACTACCGCGTCGACCCTCGGGTCCAGGTGGAGTAACAACTCGGCATGGTTCATCAGCGCGGTACCGTTGACGCCCGCGTTCATGGCATACACGCTTTGGCCGGTCTCGCGGAGGACGTCCGCGGCTATCTCGGGAAAGAGCTCGCCGTCGGACAGTCGCGTCCCGCCCCAGGTCACCGAGTCCCCGAGGTACAGCACGCGCAGGGCGCCGGGCTCAGCGGGGCGCGCGGAGCGAAACCCGTCGTTGTCGATCGTCACGGTGGCCGCAGCGCGTTGGATGCGCTGATCGGGCAGCGGGCGGATACCGCCCCATGCGGCATTGTAGTAGAGAACGGGATCACCCAGTCCGAGCAGCCGGCTGGCGACCTCGAGCAGCGTGGCCGCCCCCAGCACCGCCAGGAAGGCAAGCGATACCACGACCAGCCACCGCGTGAGTCTCGATCGCATGACGCTCCGTCCTCCCTGTCTCGGGCACAAGGCGGGCCGCCCCGTCGGACGCTCCGGATCCCGTACTACTATACCGAGCGGCTGGCCGTCGATTGCCCGGTTGCCGCTCTTCAGGCCGGCTGTCCAGACGGACTCTGGGAACTACACGTTGAGCAGACTCTCGCAAGCCTTGTCGATTCTGCGTCGTATTCTCACGCACCCGCGTACGAGGGGCGAGCGGTCGCTGGCCCTGCTCCGCTTCCTGTTCTGGCAGGCTTGGGAACGCATCCTGCGCCGGCCGCTCGACGTCCGGGCGTTCGGCACGATGACGCTGCGGCTGCGACCGCACGAGCCGTCCTGCAGCGAGGTGTTCTACACCACGCTGCCCGACTATCCGGAGATGCGGTTCGTGCAGGACGTGCTGCGGCCGGGGGACGGCTTTCTGGACGTCGGGGCCAACGCGGGGGTCTACACGTTGCTCGCGGCCAGCGTGCTGGGTCGCGACGGCGCGATCGTGGCCGTCGAGCCGGACGCCGGGGCGCTGGCGCAGCTCCGCGCGCACGTGGAGCTGAACCGGCTCAGCGGCACGAGGGTGGTGCATGCCGCGGCCGGCGACCGCGAGGGCTGGGTGCGGATGACCCGCGGTCTCGGCCCCCGCAACCACGTGATCGAGGCCCGTCACGAGGCCCCGGAGCCGCCAGGGCCGGACTGGGTCCGGCTGGCCACGTTGGACGCGCTGTGCGCCGGCCGCGAGTGCCTGCTCGGCAAGGTCGACGTGGAGGGCTACGAGCTCGAGGTGCTCGAGGGCGCCGCGGGCCTGCTGGAGCGCCGCCGACCGGCGGCCTGGATCCTGGAGACGAACCGCCTGACCCGGCGCTACGGAGCCTCGGCCGAGGCGCTGGGACGCTGGATCGCGGATCGCGGGGGAGCGTGGTGCGGCTACGACCCGGCGTCGCGGACGCTGCGGCCGGTCAGCCCCGGCGCCGCGGGCGTGCTGAACGCGATCGCGGTGTTCGATCGCGAGTTGCTCGACGAGCGTCTCGGGAGCTCCTAGTGCGAACCCTCGGCGTGATCCTGAGCCCCGGACGCTGCGGCACGCGGTCGATCGCCGCGTACCTGACGACGATCGATCGGGCCGACCTCCACGTCTACCACGAGCGGTTGAGCGTGGAGCACACCGACCCGCGCCGGTTCTTCCGGGCCTACGATCCGGCGCTGATGGAGCAGCAGGCCGCGCAGCCCGAGGTGGCCGCGTGGCTGGCCGAGCTGGACGCCGCCGGGCCGGAGAATGTCACCATCGAGACCGGCTGGACCGCCTACCCGCTGCTGCCGCTGCTGATCGAGCGCTACGGGGAGCGGGTGCGGGTGCTGCACCTGACCCGTCACCCGGTCAAGGTCGCCGCGTCGCTGGCCCTGCACGGACTGTACGAGGAACGACGCCACGCCGAGCTCGGCCGCGAGCTTTGGCCATTGATCGACCCCGCGTCGGCGCGGGTCTTCCACCCCGAGCTGGCCGAGGCCTGGCCGGAGCTGAGCCTGTTCGAGCGCAGCATGTTCCGCGTCACCGAGATCAACCTGTTCGGGCTCGAGCTGCGGCGGCGCCATCCCGAGCTGGCCTGGTCGACGCTGCGCGTGGAGGACTTCGACGCGGGCACGGTCGTGCGCCTGCGACAATTCTTCGGCCTTCCCGACGGCCCACCGGAGCCACTGCCGCGGTCGAACGAGACGACGCGCCTGGCCCGGGGCGCGCGCTCGGTCGGCGAGGAATGGCGTCGCGCGGCCGGGCACCCGTGGGCCGTGAGCGCGGCCGAGCCGTTCGGGTACGACCTCTCGCCGGCAGGGCTGGCGCTGCTGGCCCCGGCGATGCGCCGCTACCGGCGGAGCGGCCTCGTGGAGGGAGTCGCGGGGCTCGTCTACCGCGTCGGCCCGCTGCGGCGGCTGTGGCGCCGGCTGATCGTGCCGCGGCGCGGCCGCGGTCGCCCGCATGCCTGACGCGCGGACCGGATCGAGGCTGCTCGGCGGCGGTGCGTGGGCGCTCGCGGGCAGCGGTGCCGAGACGCTGCTGGCGCTGGCGGAGAACGCGCTGCTGGCGCGATTGCTGCTGCCCCCCGAGGTCGGCGCGTTCTACCTGCTGCTGAGCGTGGTCACCGTGACCGGCATGGTCGGGCAGCTCGGGATGGGGCAGGCCGTGGTGCGGCTGGTCGCCGCCGCGATCGGTGTCGGCCGCCCCGGCGAGGCCCGCGCGGTGATCCGCCGCGTGCTGGGAATCGGAGCGCTCGGCGCCGGCGGCGCGGCGTTGCTGCTCGCCGGGGGGCCGGGCGCGTGGGTGGCGGAACGGCTGTTCCGGAGCCCCGCCATGGCGGACGCGGCGATCCTGGCCGGGGCGTGGTGCGCGCTGTGGACGCTGCGCACGCTGATCGCCGAGGTGTTCCGCGGCCTGGGGGACATCCGGCTGGCCTCGATCTTCGCCAAGGCGGCCGTGGCCCTGGTGTCGGTGGCGGCCTACGCGGCGTTGTGGGCCTGGCGCGGCAGCGCCGGCCTCGCCGCGGTGCTGGGCGTTGCGCTGACCTCGGCGGCGCTGGGCCTGCTGGTCGCCCTGGTGCTGCTGCGGCGCAAGACGGTCGCGCTCGGTCCGGCACCCGCGGCGACACCCCCCGTGCTGCGGTTCGCGTTCCCGCTGCTGTTGAACAACGCCATCGCCTACTTGCTGCTGCACGCGAACCTGTGGCTGCTCGGCGCCCTCGCGGACGGCGAGGACGTCGCGCTCTACGCCGCCGCGTTGCGGCTGTCCGCGACCGCGCTGCTGCCGCTGGTCGTGGTCAACGCGGCCGTCCAGCCGCTGATCGCCGAGCTGTGGGCCGCCGACCGCTCGCGTGAGCTGGAGCGCATGCTGCGCGCCGCCGCCGGAGCCGCGGCGCTGCCGGGACTGGCCGTCGGCGCGCTGTTGCTGGCGCTCGGCCGGCCGATGCTGGGCTGGGTCTACGGCGACTTCTACGCGGCCGCCGGCGTGGCGCTGGCGCTGATGGTGGCGGGGCAGCTCGCGTCGCTGGTCACGGGATCGTGCGGGGTGACGCTGATCATGACCGGGCACGAGCGGCTGCGGCTGGCGATTACCGCGGTCAGCGCGGTGTGGACCGTCGCCGCCGGCTATCTCCTGATCACGCGCTTCGGCCTGGTCGGGGCCGCGCTGAACGTCGCGGTCGGCCAGGCGCTCCAGAACGCGCTGGCCTGGATCGCGGTCCGCGCCAGGCTGGGCATCTGGACCCACGCCGGCGCGCGCGGCGTGGGCGACTTGCTGCGGCTGCTGCGCGGAGCGACGGCGCGCTGAGCTGGCGCAGCGTCCGCGGGCACAGCCAGCAGGTGTGCTCCGGGTTGTTCGGCACCTCGCCACGCAGCGCGTGCGGCACTTTGGGCCAGTAACACGGGTTCGGCGTCGAGACCAACAGCCGGCCCTCCGGGTGCTGCGCCGCACGCAGCGCTCAGGTCGGCGTCGTCGGCCCGGATCCGGTCACCGCAGAGATGGGACGGCGTCGGCATCGAGGCCCACGGCACCTCCGACGACGGCGCGGGTCGTCTGGTAATCTCTACGCGCAGCCCGGTCGTTCCCGGAAAGGCGTCGCGTCGATGCGTCTCGCGGTCTTGTACCATCGTTTCGGGCCGTATCACGTGGCCCGGCTTCGCGCCGCGAGTGCCGTCGGCGACCTCGTGGCGCTAGAGGGTTCCGCGACCGATCGGATCTACGCTTGGTCCCGGATCTGTCGCTTCGAAGGACTGGACCGTCGCGTCTTGTTCGCGGACGGGGACATCGGCGACCGCCCGCTGCGGGCGATCTGGCGCCGCACGGCCGAGGTGCTGGCTGAGGTTGAACCAGACGTAGTTGCAGTTCCGGGCTGGGGTTTCACGGCGACCTTCGGTGCGATGGACTGGTGCCTGCGCCGCGGCATACCCGTGGTGATGATGAACAGCAGCCAGCAGCGGGACTTCCCGCGAGCGTGGTGGAAAGAGCGACTCAAGTCTCTGATGGTCCGCCGTTGCTCAGCTGCTTTTGTCGCCGGAAGCCGGAGCGCCGACTACGTTCGTGCGCTGGGGATTCCCGCGGCCCGGATCCGAACCGGCTGTACCGTCGTGGACAACGAGCATTTCGCCCGCGGTGCCGCTGCGGCCCGCGCCGAGGCGCCGCGACTCCGTGGGGAGTTGGGCCTTCCCGAGCGCTATCTCCTCACTTCGGGTCGCTTCGTCGCAAAGAAGAACTTCTTGCGTCTGCTCGCCGCCTTCGCGCGCGTGGTCGCAGCCCCCGAGAGTGCCCACTTGCACCTCGTGATCCTCGGCGACGGAGAACAGCGTCCGGCGATCGAACGGGCGATTCGCCGGCACGCAGTGGCAGAGCGCGTTCGATTGGCTGGTTTCCGTCAATACGACGAGTTGCCCTCGTTCTACGGACTGGCCGAGTCCTTTGTGCTGGTCAGCACGTCGGAGCAGTGGGGGCTGGTCGTCAACGAGGCGATGGCCGCCGGCCTTCCGGTGGTCGTGTCCGAGAACTGTGGGTGTGCGCCCGACCTCGTGGAGCCGGGTCGAAACGGTTTCACGTGCTACGCGGAGGACGTCGAGGACATTGCCCGCGCGTTGCGACGCATCGCCGGCGCGGGCGTCGACCGCCCATCCATGGGGCTCGCTTCGCGCGACAAGATCCGCGACTGGTCGCCGCGGTCGTTTGCTGAGGGCTTGTGGGCCAGCGCCGAGGACGCCCTGGCTCACCCGGAGACCCGCGGCCCAGCGACCGCCCTGGGCCGCTCCCTGGCATGGTGGCTGCGTCATTCCGGCCAGGCCTGAGACGGCATGCGCGCCACTTCACGAGACTCCGCGGACATCCTGGTGGTCGGGGCCCTCCCGCCTCCGCTGTTCGGGATGACGGTCGTGACTGCCGAGATGGCGCGGCGCATCGGCGAGCGGGCGACTGCTTCGGTCGTGGACATCTCGCCGGGCGGTTATCGACGGGGAGTCCGGTATCACTTGCGCAAGATTGCGGGGGTCGTCCGGTCGTGGGGCGGTTTGCTGCGGAACCGCGGAAGGGGCGTGCTTTACATGCCCCTCGATGGTGGGTGGGGCCTGCTGTACAACGCGAGTATCGTCTCGCTGGCAAGGGGCCTGGGTTACCGAATGTTTCTGCACCACCACAACTACGCGTATCTTACGCGGCGGTCCCGCAGGCTCGGGCTGGTGGCATGGCTGGCCGGTGCGCGCGCCGTGCACATCGTGTTGTGCGAGAGCATGGAACGCGACGCGCGCAGGCGGTACGCGGGAATCCAAGACGCGCGGGTGCTCGGAAATGCCGTGTTCATAGGGGTCGCCGCGCGGGCCCCGACGCACCCGAGTCCCGGTGACGGCCTGCGGGTCGGGCACCTGGGTCTTCTCGGTCACGCGAAGGGAACTGATCTCGCCGTGCGCAGTGTCGCGGCGCTACGAGCGGCCGGTCATCCCGCCCGCCTGGTACTGGCCGGTCCCGTCGTATCCCGCGGCGCCGCAGAGATCGTCGAGACGGCCCGACGTCTCCTCGGCTCGGCGCTGGACGTGCGCGGTCCGATCGGCGATCAGGAAAAGCCACGGTTCTTCGGAGACGTCGACGTGTTGTTGTTTCCCTCGCGACTCAGCGAGGCTGCACCGCTAGTGATTCTCGAGTCCCTGGCTTACGGGGTGCCGGTCGTGGCGTCCGGCGGCGGCTGTATCCCGACCATGCTGGGTCACGGCTGCGGAGTCGCATTGCCGGATTCCGCGTCCTTCGCCGAGGACGCCCTGGACGTGCTGCGATCATGGGCGCAGAATCCGGACGCACTGCTGCGGGCGTCCACTCGTGCCGCGGCGCGCTACCGCGAGTTGTGGTCAGTGGATGCGGAACGGCTCGAACCCCTGCTGGAGGAGATCGTGAGATCAGCCGAGCATCGAGAAGCACCGCCTCGACCGGCCGCGAAACCCGAGCCGCGATGAGTCGCCTGACCCTTGGCGATGAGGCGCGCTCGCTCTACGATGGAGCCTACGAGGGGCCTTCCGAGTGGCGCAGGCTGTGCGCTGTCGACAAAGCCGCCAACGTCGTGTCGCTCTGCGCCGGCCTGCCGCACGCCACGGTGCTGGAGATCGGCGCGGGAGACGGGTCCGTGCTGGCCCGCTTGGCCGAGCTGGGCTTCGGAAAGGCCCTGCACGCGCTGGAGGTGTCGGAAAAGGCCCTCGAGGCAATTCGTCAGCAACGCATTCCGGGGCTCATCGAGTGCCGTCTGTTCGACGGTTATGCGCTGCCGCACGAGGCCGCCGCCTTCGACCTAGTGATCCTCAGCCACGTGCTGGAGCACGTCGAGTATCCGCGGCGGCTGTTGTACGAAGCCTCGCGGGTTGGTCGTTACGTCTTCGTCGAAGTTCCGCTCGAAGACACGCTCCGCCTCGGGCGTGATTACGTGCCGGATACCGTCGGACACATCAACGTCTACTCGCCGCTGACGATCCGCTGGCTGATCCAGACCTGCGGATTGGCCGTGAGTCGACAGATCGTAACCAATCCGTCACGAGCAACAGCGCGTTACCTGGGCGGCAGCCACGGGGTTGCCAGGTGGCTCGTCAAGTCGGCAGCCCTCCGGCTCTGGCCCGGCGCGGCGACGCGGCTGTTCACCTTCCATTCGGCCCTGCTTTGCACCCGCGCCGAGGACAAGAGAGGCGAGGCGCCGCGAACAAAACCGTGCGGATCCTGATCCACGATTTCGCCGGACACGCCTTCGCGCTGTCGCTGAGCCGCGAGCTGGCCTCGCGCGGCCACGAGGTGCGGCACCTGTACTGCGGGAAGCTGCGCGGCCCGCGCGGCCAGCTGCGGGATCGCGCCGGCGACCCGCCGACGCTGACCGTGCTCCCGGTCGAGCCGCGCGACGTGATCGACAAGCAGAGCCTGGTCCGGCGCCGCCTGCAGGAGCTCGACTACGGACGGCGGCTGGTGCGCGCGGTGGGGGAGTTCCGCCCCGAGACGATCCTGAGCGGCAACGCGCCGCTGGACGCGCAGGCCATGCTGTCCCGGTGGTGCCACGCCCGGAAGGTGCGTTTCGTGTTCTGGCTCCAGGACCTGATCGGGGTCGGCGCGTACCAGGTGCTGGGCCGGCGCTGGGGTCTCGCCGGCCGGGCCGTGGGCTCCCATTTCCGGCGCCTCGAGGGGCGGCTGCTGCGGCGCAGCGACGCGGTGGTGGCGATCACCCGCGATTTCCTGCCGCAGCTCGACGCCTGGGGCGTGCCCGGCGGACGCGTGCGGGTGATCGAGAACTGGGCGCCCGTCGGCGAGGTCACGCCGCGGCCGCGCGACAACCCGTGGGCGCGTCGTCACGGTCTCGCCACGGGGCGCGTGCTGCTGTACTCCGGCACGCTGGGGATGAAGCACGACCCGCGGATGCTGCTCGAGCTGGCGCGCGACACCGAGCCCCTGGGCGACGTGCGGGTGGTCGTGATCTCGGAAGGGCAGGGCGCCGACTGGCTGGCGCGGCAGGCGGTGGCCGCCGGCCCGGCGAATCTCGTGCTGTTGCCGTACCAGCCGTTCGCCGAGCTGCCCGACGTGCTGGCCTCGGGCGACGTGCTGCTGGCGCTGCTGGAGCCGGAGGCCGGGGTCTACTCGGTCCCGTCCAAGGTGCTCAGCGCGATGTGCGCCGCGCGCCCGCTGTTGCTCGCGGTGCCCGCGGAGAACCTGGCGGCGCGCCTGATCGGGGGCGCCGGCGCCGGCGTGACCGTGCCACCCGGCGACACGGCGGCGCTGGCGGAGGCCGCGCGGAATCTGCTGGCGGACCCGGCGCGGCGGGCCGAGCTGGGCCGGCGCGGCCGCTCGCACGCCGAGCGGCACTTCCGCATCGCCGGGATCGCCGACGCGTTCGAGGCGGTGCTCGCCCCGGCGCGCGCGTCCGGTTAGCGCAGGCCGGCCGCCGCCTCCATCTCCGCGATGCGCCGTGCCGCCACGGGCTCCGCGGGATCGAGCGTCAGCGCCTGCCGGTACGCGTCGAAGGCCCGATCGGCGCGTCCGGCGCGTTCCTCGGCCTGCCCGATCTGGCGGTACAACCGCGCCCGTCCGCGCGCGTCGCCGTCCAGCAGCACGTGCACCGCGAGCGCGCGGCGGAATGCGCCCACCGCCTCGTCGGCATGACCGAGCCGCAGCGCGGTCCCTCCGAGATGGTTGAGGTAACGCAGGCCGTCGGGCTCCCGTGCCGCGGCCTCCCGGCCGTGGTCCATCGCCGCTTCGGGTCGCCCGAGCCGCTCGGCGGCGCGCGATCGCTGGAGCCGGCGCTCGGCCTCGGTCTGCGCCGCCCCGGACGGCTCGAGCGCGGCGAGCACGCGCTCCAGCCGCGCCGCCTGGTCGACGCCCAGGCAGGCCTCGCCGTAGGCCGCGACCGCCTTCCAGTCGCCGCCGGGAAGCGCCGCCTCCAGAGCGTCCAGGATCGAGAGCAGGTCCGCCGGGCCGTCGTAGCTCTTCACCACCCAGCGCAGCACGTCACCCCGGGCGGGCAGGCGCTCGACCACCGTGCCCACGGCAAGCCCCTGGTCGCGCAGCATCGGCACGATCTCGTTGGCCAGCGCGGGCCGACCGTCGAGGGCGCGTCGGAAGTACGCCAGCGCCTCGTCGTCGATGCCCATGCGCAACAGCAGCGTGCCGAGCCGCTGCTGCACCTCGGGCACGCGCGGCGCCATCTGCGAGGCGAGAGCGATCAGGTCCAGAAACCGCCGGCGCTCGGCGTCGGAGACCGGCGGGTCGAGGTCCCAGCGGATCGCGGCGAGCTTCGACAGCGCCCGCGCCTGCGCGGGCTCCGCGAGCAGCGAGCGCGCGAGCAGTGCTTCGGCCTCGCGGAGCCGCGAGCGGTAGCCGGCGAGCCGCTCCGCGGGCGGCAGCTCGTAGTCGCCCAGCACGGCCAGCCCGTCCCGGACCGTCGCGTCGGCGTCGGCCTCCAGGTTCTCCGCCGCGCGCCAGGTCGCCAGAGCCGCCCAGGTGAACAGCGGCACCAGCAACGCCACGGCCACCGCGGTCGCGCGGCGCGTCCCCCGGGGATCGTGACGCGTCTCGTCTGCTTCCTCGCTCCCGGGCCCGCGGCCCAGCCGCCGGATGCCCGCGACACGCCGATCGCCGACTCCCGCCCAGGTGCCCAGCAGCACGGCCAGCAGCACCGCGTTGGCCGGGATGCGCAGGCAGAAATCGGTGACGCTGAACAGCGCGATCGCGGCGAAGGACGCGAGCAGGCAGCGCTCGCCGAGCGACGGGTCGCGCTGCCGCAGCGACGCCACCAGCCGCCACGCGAGCCAGACCGCGACCGCCAGCACCGCCGCCAGCGCCAGCGGCCCGCCCTCGGCCAGCACCTGCAGCCACTCGTTGTGGGCGTGCAGGTAGGTCACGTCGTGCGCGCCGGTATCGAACAGCGGCAGCGCGGCGGCGAAGGTGCCCAGCCCGACCCCGAGCCACGGGTAGGCCACGGCCATCTCCGCGGTCGCGCGCCAGGTGGGCCACCGTCCCCCGATCGTCGACAGGTCGCGGGCCAGGTCGGCGAAGCGCTCTCCCGGCGCGCGCACCTCGGCGAACAGCAGCCAGCCCAGCGGGACCAGCAGCGTCAGCGCCGCCAGCCAGAGCACGCGGCGGCGCGAGAACCCCGGCAGCATCAGGACCGTGGCCGCCAGCGCGCAGGCCAGACCGGCGCGCGACGACGACAGCAGCACCCCGGCCCACATCGCCATCGCCGCCGCCGCACCCAGCAACGCGGCGCGCCCCTCGGGCGCGGCGATCCGCAGGATCCGCTGGCGCCACCCGCCGGCGGGGTCGCCGCCGGGGCGGTCGCGTCCCAGCACGAGGGCCAGCGCCAGCGGGAGGCTCATCGCCAGGTAACCGGCGAAGTGGTTGCGGTTGATGAACGTGCCCGTGGCCTCGTCGAGGAAGTACCGCTTGGCGTAGCGGAAGATGTGCTGGTTCCCCGACAGGTACTCGGCGCAGCCGTAGAGCGCCTGCAAGCCGCCGATCGTCGCCAGCGCGATCGCCAGGGTCCGGCGGTCGCGGCGCGTGCGCATCGCGAGGGCGGCAACGAGCCCGATCAACGCGTAGGCCGCCATGCGCAGGGTCGCGTCGAGCGTCGCCGGTGCGGACAGCGTGATCGTCGAGCCGAAGTTCAGCTCCGGAAGCACCGCCGCGACCGCGGCGCGCGCCTCGGCGGTCGGCCCGGCGAGCGCCCGCACCGGCCCGGCGGGCAGCGGCAACAGCTGCCCCAGCCCGATGCCGACCAGCACCACGGCCGCCGCGAGCAGACCGCGGGCGCGTCCCGTCAGCGCGCCGGCCTCGCCCCACAGGACCGGCAGGGCGGCGAGCGCCAGCGCCGCTGCGCCGAGCTCGATCGCCAGGACGGCCCAGGGCTGGACGCTCCCGAACGGCAGCGGGGCGAACACCAGCAGGGCCAGCAGGCCCGCGCGAAGCAACCGGCGACCCCGCTCCGGAGCCGCGTGGGGCGACGGGCTCACGGTTTCGGGCCGGTCAGCCGAGACCGCCGCGTCGCTTCAATCGTGACCGCGACGCCCCGGCGGCGCCGCGTCGGCCGCGCCGGGCCGGGCCCCGCTCTCCGGCGTAGTAGTACGCGTGCCCGTAGTAGTAATGCTGGTCCTGCTCCGTGACCGCGTTCAGCACCGCGCCGACGACGTTGGCCTGGGCGCGTCCGAGGCGCGTCATCGAGTGCGCCAGCGTGTTGAGCGCGGTCTTGCCCGAGCGCACCACCAGCACCGTGGCGTCCGCGCGGCTGGCCAGCGTGACCGGATCCGAGAAAACGGTCAGCGGCGCGGTGTCGAGGATCACGTGGTCGAAGCCGGCCTCGGCGGTGGCCTCGTTCAGGAACGACACCAACAGCGGCGACCCCACCAGCTCGGTCGGGTTCGGCGGAATCGGTCCGCAGGCGACGGCGTGCAGGTTCGGTACCTCGGTCTCCTGGATCACCTCGTCGGGCGTGGCGTTGCCGCTGAGCAGACTCGACAGTCCCGCGTCCATCGCCAGCCCGAGCATCCGGTGCAGCCGCGGCCGGCGCAGGTCGGCGTCCACCAGCAGCACCTTGCGTCCGAGCTGGGCCAGCACGATCGCCAGGTTCACGCTGACCGTGGACTTGCCGTCCGAGGGCTCGCACGACGAGACCACGACGTGCTTCGGCGGCTGGTCGGGGCAGGCCAGCAGCAACGAGGTGCGGAGGTTCTTGAACGCTTCAGAGAATCCGGAGCGGGCGTCGTAGTGCGTGGCCATTTCCGGGGTCAACGGCGGCGTGTCGGGCGCCGGGTCCTTGCCCGAGACGACGCGCAGCGGGTGGAACAGCGGGACGTAGCCGAGCACCGAGACGCCGGCCACGCGCTGGATGTCGGCCTCGGTCTTGATCGAGTTGTCCAGGTACTCCAGCCCGAACGCCATCGCCACGCCCAGGAACAGGCCGAAGATCAGCGACAGCGCGAGGTTGCGCGTCAGCCGCGGCCCGAACTTCTTGGCCAGCTCGGCGCGATCGATGAAGCGGATGTTCTGCTTGTCCGTGTCGGTCAGGCGCACCGAGGTGTCGGTCTCGCTCTGGCGCGCGGCGAGGTCGTGCAGCACCTTGCGCTTGGTCTCGATCTCGGCCTGGACCCCGGCCAGCTCGATCGCGGCTTGCTTGACCCGCTGCACCTCGCCCTTCTGCTCGGCGAGCCGGCGCTCCAGGTTTCCCAGCTCCGCGCGGGTGCGCTCGTACTCCGTGCGCGCCGCCTCCCGGGTCTGTCGCGCGATCGTGGCGATCTCGATCTCCAGCCGTTCGCCGGCGCGTCGCAGCTCCTCGCCGGCCTGGACCAGCGGGGGCCACCCGGGCTTGAAGCGCTCGGCGAGCTGACCGTGCCGGCTCTCGATGCGCGCGTACTCCTGGCGCAGCCCGTGGATCAGCGGGCTGTCCACGACCTCGGGCAACGAGTCGTCCGGCGTTTCGCGCAGCGCGCGGACGTTGGCCTCGGCCACCGCCAGCCGGCCCAGCGTGCGCACGTACTCGGCGTTGAGGTCCCCCAGCGCCTGCTCGCTGATGTCGGCGCTGCCGCCGCTGAGCGCGATCATCTGCTGCTGCTCGCTGTACTCCTGCAGCTCGCGCTCGAGTCGCGAGATCTCGGACTGCACGTGGGCGACCTCCTTGGTCAGGAACTCCTTGGCCAGGTTGGTCGTGTCGTGCCACGAGCTGAAATCGAACTGGATGTAGGCCTCGGCCACCGCGTTGACCACGTCGCGGGCCAGCTCGGGCGAGCTGTCCAGAACCGACAGCTCCACGAGCTGGGTGAACCGGATCGGATCGACCCGCAGACGGTCGGAGACGAACTTGACCGCCGCGGCGCGGGCGTCGGGCGGGCCGGCCGGGCCGCGGAGCCACGAGCGGACCGTGCCGAGCAGGCGGTCGATCGGGCGCGGCTTGCGGTTGGCGAACTCGGGGCGGTTCGGCAGGTCCAGCCGGTCCACCGCCAGCTCCACCACAGCGCGGCTGCGCAGGATCATCGGCTGCGTCTGGTAGAAATCCTGGTACGAGGCGGTGTAGGAGGGGTCGACCGCCGTCACGTCCTCGCTGGTCAGCACGTTCTGACCTTGCGGCTTGATCTGGATCACGGCCACGGCGCGGTACACCGGCGTGGACAGCAGCGAGTACATCATCACCAGCACGACCGTCGCGGCGAGACAGGTCGCCACGACCCAGCGCCGCTTCACCAGCAGCCGCCACGCTTCCTGCAGCGGCACGGTCCACGAGTGCCCGTCGGGAGACTCGTGGAAACCCGCTGCGTTGGTCCGATCCGGAGTGGGGGGCATCGAGAGCTCCAAGCTTGCGGGCGGCGGGCGCTACAGCGCGACCTCGCTCGCCACCGATTCGGTGTCGGTCGTTTCGTCGAACAGGTAGCCGAGAATGATCGCGATCCCGATCACGATTCCGGTCGCGGTGCCGGGGTTGTTCCAGGCGCTGGGCCGTTTGCGCGCCAGCTCGCCGGGATCCTGCACCGGCGGCACCGGCGGTCCCTTGACGGCGAGGTTCAGCAGCAGCTGCTCGCCCGCGGCCAGGATCACGGTCTCACCCACCGCGTACAGACCGCCCGCGGACTCGATCGCCAGGCGGTAGCTGCCGGCCGGCAGCGGCTGCACCCGGAACGCGCCGCCCGGGCCGGTGGGTTCGGAGACGAAGCTCGCGCCCGTCTCGGCGTCCACCGCGTGCAGGCGCGCTCCGGGAAGCGGGCCGCGCAGGTCACCGGACAGGATCGTGCCGCCGAGCGAGGCCGGCGGTGCGGCAATCGCGGCGGCGCCGCCTCCCAGGGCCAAAACGAATGCGGTGATCGCGGCCACCGCCCTACGGACGTGATACCGGTTCCCCATGCTGCAGGTCCCTCCCTCGTCGGCGGGAAGGCGCTTGCGGCCCCTTCCCTGATTGCAATATGGTAAACCCGGTCGGGAAGTCAAGAGTAGTCTAACTTCTTAGAATTCCGCTAAATAGCCTGCTCGCCAATGGACCCCGGCCGGTGCGAAAGGAGCATCGTTGAACGCCGAACGGGACCGCCTCCGCCGGTTGCTCAAGGAACATTCGTTGATGTTCGGCGAGTTCACCCTCGCCTCGGGCAAGAAGAGCAGCTTCTACTTCGACTCCAAGAAGACCACGCTGCGCCCGGACGGGGCCTGGCTCACCGCCCGGGAAGTGCTGCGGACGATCCGCGAGCGCGGCATCGAGGCCGACGCGATCGGCGGGTTGACGCTGGGCGCCGACCCGATCGTCTGTCCCGTCGCGGCCCTGAGCCACGCCGAAGGCCCGCCGCTGCGCGCCTTCATCGTGCGCAAGGAGAGCAAGGGGCACGGCACCGGCCGGCGCATCGAAGGCGATCTCGAGCCTGGATCGCGCGTCGTGGTGGTGGACGACGTGGTGACGACCGGCGGCTCGACGCTGGCGGCCATCGAGGCCGCCCAAGCGGCGGGCCACCGGGTGGTGGCCGTGATCTGCCTCGTCGATCGCGAGGAAGGGGGAACGGAGGCGTTGTCGCGCTGGCCGTTCCACGCGTTGTTCCGGCGCTCGGAGATATTCGAGAGCGTCGAGGGCGAAAAAAGGGCTTGACCCGGCACCGGCCCGGTCGGGTAAGGTTCCGTCGGGAACATGCGACGGAGGTCACGATGGTTCTGAGCCTGAAACGCGGCACGGCGATCACCGTCGTGCTGTCCCTGCTGCTGGCAGTCCCCGTGTCGGCCTCCGGTCCCCGGCCCGCGCGCCTGGAGGGCCTGCTCGTCGATCTCGACGGTCAACCCGCGCGCGGCTACCGCGTGCTGTTGATCGACGAACGAGGCAGCGCCGTCGACGCCGCGACCACCAGCGAGCGCGGCCTGTACTCTTTCGCCGAGGTCGCGCCCGGACAGTACGGTCTCGGCATCGAGAACCCGGCCGGCGCGGCGGCGCCGGTGTTCGCGCCGCCGGTGCGGCTCGGAGTCGGCGACCTGGCGCGGCGCGACATCCGCTTGATGCAGACCAGCGCGGGCGAGCTCGACGACGGGCTGCAGGCCAACTACTCGGGCATCCGCATCTGGTGGGCCGGCCGCAGCAAGCGCGAGAAGGCCGCCTGGCTGGGCGGCCTGATCGTCGGCGTGGCCCTGCTGTGGTACCTGCTCGACGACGATGACGACGGCCAGCCCGTGTCGAGCGCGGTGCTCCCGCCGCAGGACGGCTAGCGCCTAGCGGTAGTACTCGGCGATCGTCTCGACCACGCGGCGCTGCTGCGCTTCGCCCAGCTCCGGGTACACGGGCAGCGACAGCACCTCGCGGCAGGCACGTTCGGCTTCCGGGAACGCCCCCTCGCGATACCCGAGCTCCGCGAAGCACGGCTGCAGGTGCAGCGGTACCGGGTAGTACACCGCCTGCCCGATCTCGCGGCGCCGCAGGTGCTCGCGCAACCCGTCGCGGTCGCGCACGCGCAGCGTGTACTGGTTGAAGATGTGGTCGGAGTGCGGCGCCCGCGCCGGCGTCTGCACGACGCCCTCGGCCACCAGCCCGCTGTCGCGGAACCAGCGGTCGTACCGCTCGGCGTTGGCGGCGCGGCCGCGCGACCACTCCGGCAGGTGCGGAAGCTTGACCCGCAGCACCGCCGCCTGCAGGGCGTCGAGCCGGCTGTTCCAGCCCACGTAGCGATGCTCGTACATCTGGCGCCCGCCGTGCACCCGCAGCAACCGCAACCGCTCGGCCAGGTCGTCGGACGAGGTCGCGATCATCCCGCCGTCGCCGAACCCGCCGAGGTTCTTGGAGGGAAAGAACGAGTAGCAGCCGAGGTCGCCCAGCGCGCCCGCGGCGACGGCGCCCTCGCGGCGCCTCGTCCGCTGGGCCGCTCCCAGCGCCTGCGCCGCATCCTCGACCACGGACAGGCCGCGGCGCTCGGCGAGGTCGAGCAACGGGTCCATCGCCGCGCACTGCCCGAACAGGTGCACCGGGATCAACGCGCGCGTGCGCGGCGTGAGCGCGTCCTCGACCCGCTCCGGATCGAGGTTGAAGGTCGCGGCGTCGATGTCGGCGAACACGACCCGGGCGCCGACCTTGTAGGCGCAGGACGCGGTGGAGAAGAACGAGAACGGCGTCGTCAGCACCTCGTCGCCCGGCCCCAGCTCGAGCGCCGCCAGCGACAGGATCAGCGCATCGGTTCCCGACGCGCAGCCGATCGCGTGCTTCGCGCCGACGAAGCTCGCGACCTCGTGCTCCAGACGCTCGACCCCCGGGCCGAGGATGAACGCCTGCGCCTCGACCACCTCGCGCAGCGCCGCTTCGATCTCGTCGCGCAGCGGCGCGAACTGCGCCTGCAGGTCCAGTAGCGGTATCGGCTCCACGCTCGTCCTCCCGCGCCGTCGCTCCTGCGGCGGCCGCCAGTTTATCCCGAGCCGTGGGCGGGTGCTAAGATGCGCCGTCATTCCCGGCCCGGAGACCACGCAGTGACCGACGGCCTCAACCACGCCGTGCGACTGTACACGTTCGCGATGCTCGGCATGTTCCTCTTGGTCACGCCGTGGACGCCGATCTGGGACCGGGCCACGCTGAGCCTGCTCCCGGCGGCGGCCGGGGCCTGGGCCCGCAGCGGCTGGGTGCGGGGATCGGTGAGCGGTCTCGGGGTGCTTGACCTCGTCGCCGCGGCGACCGAGGCCGTCTGGCTCTGGCGCTCCTTCCGTTCGACGACCTGACCCGCCCCTCGATTCGGCCCAAAAAAAAGGCGGCCGAGGATCCCGGCCGCCAGCGAGCCCGTCAGGTGATCCGGGCTCGTCCCAGAGGAGGAGGGGAGATCAGAACCGGGTGGATTCCACGAGCCGGTCACGGCCCAGCATCGAGAGCCCCCGCGATCGCATGCGCCCCAGGGCGACGTTGACCGGATGGGAGCGGTCGAGGAACGGAACGCAGGGCCGGCGACGACGGTCGATCCGTCGCAGCGCTCGCCGGATCGGCTCGTAGCGCGGCGCCAGCTTGCGCCCACGTTCCAGCGCCGCCAGCGCGCGGGTGGTCTTGCCGGCGATGACGTAGACCCGTCCCAGGTTGAGCAGCAGCTCGGCGTCGAAGGCGTCGGCCCGCGCGGCGACCTCACAGGCCCGCAGCGCCTCGGGCGTCGCCCCGTCCGCCTGGGCGAGGCTGAGACCCAGGTACGACAGGTAACGCATCCGGGGGCGGTGCACGCGGTTGTCGCGCTCCAGACGCACGGCGGCTCCGAACAGCTCGGAGGCCTCCCGCGGCCGGTTGGCGACCAGGGCGGCCAATCCCCGGCGAAAGCAATTCTCCGCAGCGACAATGCTCATGGTTCCGGCCTCCGATCGGGGCAGCCCGATTACCGTGGAGGTACGGGAGCGGCGGCGGGACTGCAACGCCGAAAAACGGTCTGTTACCATGGAAGGCGTTACGGTTCTGTAAGCCGATGGGTCCGATGAGCGGTATCGAGCACCAACGCGTACGTGGCGCGGGACTCGCCGTGGCCGCCCTGGTCACGCTGTTCGCCTGCAGCTGCAGCTCGACCCCCGCCGAGCGCCGCGACCGGCTCTACGAGCTCCGGGAGGACCCCAGCGCGCGTAACGTCGAGCGGATCCGCGCGCACCTCGCGGACGAGGATCGCGACGTGCGGGCGACGGCGCTCTACGGTCTGGTCGCGATCGACGTTCCCGACGCCCCGGAGCTGGCGCTGGCCGCGCTCGAGGACCCCGACGGGTTCGTGCGCGCCACGGCCGCCAAGCTGCTCGGGGACCTCGGCGTCGACGAGGCGGTGCCGGCGCTCGTCGAGCACCTGCGCGACGACCCCGACCCCGTGACGCGGCAGCGTTGCGCCGAGACGCTCGGCCTGCTCGGCGGGGAGCCGGCGGCGGCGGCACTGTGCCGCGCCCTCGACGATCCGTTGAAGCAGGTGCGGCTCGCCGCCGTCGACGGCGCGGCGCGGCTCGATCCGGGCGGATGCTACGACCGGCTGGCGCTGCTGCTGTTCGAGGACCCGGAGTGGGAGATCCGCGCCCGCGCGGCGAACGGGCTCGGGCTGAGCGGTGACGCCGCTGCGGTCGAGCCGCTGCGGCGCGCGCTCGACGATCGCAACGAGTTCGTCCGCTCCGCGGCGGCGAACGCGCTGACGATGCTCGACGGCCGCCGGGGATGATGCGGCTCGAAGCCCGGGGCGGGGGCTTCCTGCTCAGGGACGACGGCGCGTGGCGCATCGAGGCCGTCGCGAACGGCGAGGCCTGGACCTTCCGGGGACCTCCGCCGCTCGCGGGCCTGGCGTTGTTCCGGTCCGCCAACGCCGCGGGCTTCGTGCTCGGCGGAGCCGGCGGGCGCGACGAGCAGGCCGCCCGGGGCCGCACGTTCGGCGGCCGCGAGCCGTCCGGCCCGGAACGCTGGCTGTTGCTCGATGACGGCTCGGCGTGGCGGTTGGTGCTGCGCGGGCCGCGGGCCGCCCGGTGGGAGCTGTCGGGGTGGGAGACCCCGGGGCCCTACCTGCTCGTGCGGCCGGCGGACGAGGCCGGGACCTGGGAGGTCGAGCGCACGGTCGCCGGCCTGTCGCTGCTCCGCGCCGAGGAGCTGCTCGTCCTCGCGGCGGCCGAGATCACGCTGGCCGGAGCCGGACCCGCCGGCTGAGCGGGGCGGCCGTCGCTCAGCCGCACAGCACCGAGCCGCCGTTGACGTTCAGGATCTCGCCGGTCACGAACGCGGCCAGGTCCGAGGCCAAAAACACCACGGCCGACGCGATCTCCTCCGGCCGGCCGACCCGCCCGAGCGGAATCGACTCCCGGATCCGGTCGCCGGCGGCCCCCTCGAGCGCCCGCTGCGTCATGTCGGTCTCGACCCATCCCGGGGCCACGGCGTTGACGCGGATCCCGTGCGGCGCCAGCTCGACCGCCAGCGACTTGGTCAACGAGATCACCGCGCCCTTGGTGGCCGCGTAGTGACTGTGCAGCGCCTCACCGCGCTGCCCGGCCGTGCTGGCCAGGTTGACGATCGAGCCGCCCCCGTTCCGCTTCAGCGGCGGGACCGCGGCGCGGGTGACCTGGAACGTACCCGTCAGGTTGACGTTCAGCATCTCGGACCACTCGCCGTCGCTCATCTCGTCGATCTGCGCCTCGCGCCAGATCGCGGCGTTGTTGACGACGATGTCCAGCCGGCCGAACCGCTCCACGGTCTCGTCCACCAGCATCTCGCACTCGTCGGCCCGCGCGATGTCGGCGCACGACGCGAACGCTTCGCCGCCGTTCTCCACGATGCGCTGCACCACCAGGTCGGCCCACGGCCGCTCGAGCCGGTAGTTGACGGCGACCCGCGCGCCCGCGCGGGCCAGCAGCTCGCAGCAGGCGCGCCCGATGCCGCGCGATCCGCCGGTCACCAGGGCCGCCTTTCCGGTCAGGTCGATCATCGATTCACCTCCTCGCCGGGGCCGCGGCGGTCTCGCCGGACAGCAGCGCGAGCTGCCCGCAGGCGGCGCGCGCGTCGGCCCCGCGGCTCCAGCGGATGCTGCAGCGCAGGCCGAGCCCGACCAAGCGGTCCCGGATCTCGAGCGTGCGCGCCCGCGACGGCGGCACGTAATCCAGGTGCCCGGGCACCGGGTTGAACGGAATCAGGTTGATCCGCACCGGCAGCCCGCGTGCCAGCCCGGCCAGCCGCCGCACGTCGTCGTCGCCGTCGTTCACCCCATGCAACAGCACGTACTCGAACGTGAAGCCGTCACCGGTCCGCCGGGCGTACTCGCGCAGCGTGCGCAACAGCTCCGGGATCGGGTGCCGGCGGTTGACCGGCATCAGCCGGCTGCGCAGCTCGTCGGTCGTGGCGTTCAGCGAAACGGCCAGCCGTGGCCGACGCGGCTCGCGCGACAGCCGCTCGATCCGCGGCACCAGTCCGACCGTCGACAGCGTCAGGCGTCGCCGCGACAGGCCGAACCCGTCCTCGTCGGTCAGCAGCCGCACCGCGCCGAGCACCCCGTCGTAGTTGTGGAGCGGTTCGCCCATGCCCATGAACACGACGTTGAACGGCCGGTCGCAAAGACCGCGGTCGTCGCGGATCAGCGCCGCCTGTCCGACGATCTCGCCCGCGCCGAGGTGACGCGTGAGGCCCATCCGTCCGGTCAGGCAGAAGTCGCAGGCCAGCGCGCAGCCGACCTGGCTCGACAGGCACAGCGTGACCCGCTCGCGCTGGACCATGTAGACCGCCTCGACCGTCCCGCCGCCGGCCAGCTCGACGCGGTACTTGACCGTGCCGTCCCTGGCCTCGATGCGCGAGCCGATGCGGCCAGGATCCGCGACGACGTCGCCGCGCAACCGCTGGCGCAGCGACTTGGGCAGGTCGGTCCAGTCCCGCGCGTCGAGCCGCTGCCGCGCGTAGAGCCAGCGATACAGCTGCCCGGAGTGAAACGGGGGCGCGTCGTAGGTTCCGAGCAACGCCCGCAGCTGCGGCCGCTCCATGCCGTAGAGGTTCGTTGCGGCGCTGGCGGTGGCGGGTTTCACCACCAGAAAGTAACACGGAGCGGTCCCGAGGACCGCCGGGGTCGCCTTGACGGCTTCGGGGCCTTTCGATAGCGTGGAATCCTTGGCCCTCGGCCTTCCTCTGGAGTTCGAATTGAAACGAGAACATGCGGCTTTCCTGATTGGCGGGCTCCTGTTCGGAGTCCTGTTCGGCTACGGATTGTTCAACCTGCTCGACACGCTGCCGGCCGGCGGTGCCCGCGGCGCGACGGCCGAGACGTCGGGTCCGGCGGGGCCCGCGGCCCCGACGCAGGTCGCCGGCGGCGGGGCCCCGGCGATGCAGCAGGTCAACGAGCTCAAGCGAGAGCTGGAGCAGAACCCGAAAGACGTCTCGGCGATGCTCAAACTGGGCGATCTGTACCGACAGATCGGACAGTGGGACCCGGCGATCGGCTACTACGATCGTGCGCTCGAGACCGATCCGGACAACGTGGAGCTGCGCCGCGCGCTGGCCTACATGTACCAGGACTCGGGTCGCTGCGACAAGGCCGTGCCGTACTACGAGCGGCTGCTGGAGCGGGAGCCCGGCAACGCCGACCTGCTGACCGACCTCGGGGTGTGCTTCCGCGCGCTGGGCCGCTACGACGAGGCACTGGAGCAGTTCCGCCGGGCCAGCCAGTCCGATCCCGAGCACTGGCAATCCGTGTTCAACACGGTCGTGGTGGCCGGGCTCGACCTGGGCCGCGACGCCGACGCCGACGCGGCGATGCGGCGGCTGCGGGAGCTGCGGCCCGACTCGCCCGACGTGGACCGGCTGGCCGACTCGCTGGCCCGGCAGCGGGGATCGCGCGAAGGTTGAGCGGATGATCGTCCGCTGGCTGTGGCTCGCGCTCGCCCTGATCGCGTGGTGGTTCGTGCGGAGCCTGCTGCGGCGCCGGTCGGGTTACGGAGCGGGCCCGCGCCCGACCATGGGTGGGCCGCCGCGACGGGCCGAGATGGTGCGCGATCGCGAGTGCAACACCTACCTGCCCCGCGAGAGCGCGATCGCCGTCGAGAGCGACGGGGAGACGCACTTTTTCTGCTCCGACGCCTGTCGCCGGAGCTTTTTGACCCGCGGGGGGCCCGCTCCCGGCTAGCCCCGGCGGGGTGCCGCCGGCGCGTTGCCCGGCCCCCGGCACGACCCTATATTCGGCCCCGGTCCGCGACGCGTGCGTCGCGAGGGATACCAACGTGCAGCGGCGGGAGAGTCCATGAGCGAGGCCGTAGACCGCGAGCGGATCGACGAGTTCCACGCGCGAGCCTCGGAGCATTACCTGGCGGGGCAGTTCGCCGAGGCGCTTCGGGAATGGGAGCAGCTGCTCGAGCTGGACCCCGCCGACCGACGCGCGGAGGAAGGCGTGCGGCTGTGCCGCCTGATGGCCGACGCCGAGCGTGATCCGGCGGAGCTGCGCAAGGAGCCGGACGCCCCGGACCGGGTCGACGAGCCGCCGGACCTGGACCTGGACCTGGACCTGAGCAAGATCGGCGAGCAGGATGTCGGCGCAGCCGGTGGGCCGTTTCGAGAGACGGCTCCGGAGGGCATCGGCGACCTGCTCGACGAGCGTCTGTCCGCGCTCGGCGAGGCCTCCGCGGACACCGGCGGCGGCTCCGCGACGCCCCCCGAGCTGCCCGACCCCGAGCGACAGGCCGAGGGTATCGACATGGGCGACCTCTCCGCGACCGAGTCGATCCCGCTCGCGAACACCGGATCCCCGTCGGGCCACGCGTCGTCGCCCGCGAGCCAGGAGGTCGAGCTCCGTCTTCGCGATCTGCTGCGCGAAGCGCGGGAGCTGGCCGCCTCGGGCCAGGCCTCCGAGGCGCTGGCCGTGCTGGACCGCGTGCTGATCCTCGACGAGCAGAACGACGAGGCGCTGGCGCTGCAGCTGCAGCTGCGGGGCAGCGACGTGCCGACGGCCGCCGACCTCGAGGACTGGATGAACCAGGCGGTCCAGCTGTTCCATCACGACAAGCCGGACGAGTCGCGCGCGCTGCTGGTCAAGATCCTCGAGGCCTCGCCCGAGCACCACGAGGCGCTGCACCTGGCCGAGAAGATCGACGGGGCCGCCGCCGGCGCGGACGACGCAGTTCCCGACCTCGTCGCGATCCCGCTGGCGGACCCCGGTCCGCCGTCCCCGACGGACGTGGCGCCACCGGACCTCGAGGCGGTCCCGCTGGCCCCCGGCGCGGTCCCGCCGGCCCCGGAGTCCGTGGCGGACGAGGACGCGGCGGCTCCCGCGGCCGCGGCGGCGCGGCGCAAGCTGCCGCCGGCCCTGGCCGTGGTGCTGGTGCTCGCCGTGGCGGCCGCCGCCGGCTGGATGCTGCTGCCCCGGTTCCTCGGCGGACCCGGAGCCGCCGAGCCCGCGCCCGCCGCCGCCCGGAACGGCCAGGGAGGCGCGCAGCCCGCCGGAAACGGCGGCCCCGGGAGCACGCCCGCCACGCCGGCCGTCGCCGGGCAGCCCGCGGCCGCCGCGCAGCCCTCCGCCGATCTGTCCGTGCTGATCGAGACCGCCCGCCGCAACTTCGACCGGGGCGAGTATGCGGAGGCCGTCGTGGCCTACAACCGCGTTCTCGCGATCGATCCCGACAACGTCGAGGCGCGGGACGGTCTGCTCGAGGCGGGAAACCGCTTCCAGACCTACCGCGAGGGCGAGCGCCAGCTGGAGTCGGCGCGCCGGGCGTTCGACGAGATGTCCTACGCCAGCGCGTTGCGCTTGCTGTACCGGCTGCCCGACACGATCGACCCGGCGCTGGTGCAAGGGTACATCGTCAACGGCTGGTACAACATGGGCCTGCAGGAGCTGAAGGCCGGCGATCCGCGCGAGGCGATCGGGCACTTCAACGAGGCGCTCTCGGTCAAGGAGCACGACCCGGGAGTGCTGGCCGCGCTGGCGCTGGCCCAGCAGTACCGCGACCGGGCGCGCGACTCGACGTACTACCGCACGGTGGAGGTGCTGCAGTTCCGTCCGATGGACTGACCCGCGGCCTCAGTGGCGGAAGTGACGCTCCCCGGTGAACACCATCGCCATGCCGTGCTCGTCCGCCGCCGCGATCACCTCGTCGTCGCGGATCGAACCGCCCGGCTGCACGACGGCCACCACGCCGGCCTCGGCCGCCACATCGAGCCCGTCGCGGAACGGGAAGAACGCGTCCGACGCCATCACGCATCCCTGAAGCGACCGCTGGGCCTTCTGGATCCCGAACCGCGCCGAATCGACGCGGCTCATCTGGCCGGCCCCGACGCCCAGCGTGCGATCCGCCGCGGCGTACACGATCGCGTTGGACTTGACGTGCTTGGCGACGACCCAGGAGAACTCGAGCGCCTTCCACTCGTCGTCGGTCGGCGCGCGGCGCGTGACCACCATGCCGTCGCGGACCGGGGCGTCGATGCGGTCCCAGTCCTGCGCCAGCAGGCCCCCGCCGACACGCCGCAGGTCGAACCCGGACCTGGCGAAGCCGGCCAGCTCGCCGGTCTGCAGCAGGCGCAGCTTCTTCTTGCGGCGCAGCGCCTCGCGCGCCTCGTCCGTGAACGCGGGTGCGATCACCCCTTCGTAGAAGCTCTCCGCGATCGCGGCGGCGGCGGGTCCGTCGAGCGCACGGTTGAACGCGATCACGCCGCCGAACGCGCTGACCGGATCGCCCTCCAGCGCGCGCCGGTACGCGGTCTCGGCGTCGTCGCCGAGACCGACGCCGCATGGATTGCCGTGCTTGATGATCACGCAGGCGCGGGTCGGCAGCTCGGCGGCCAGCGACAGCGCGGCATCGAAGTCGAGGATGTTGTTGAACGACAGCGGCTTGCCCTGGAGCGACTCGGCGCCCGCCAGCGAGGACGGCGCGGCGTCGGGATCGCGGTAGAAGGCGGCGCGCTGGTGCGGGTTCTCGCCGTAGCGCAGGTCGAGCAGCTTCTCGAGCGACAGCTCGAGCCGCGCGGGGAACGCCGACCCGGCCGGCGCGTCGCCGAGTTCCCGCGCCAGGTAGTCGTGGATCGCCCGGTCGTAGTCCGCGGTGTGCCCGAACGCCGAGACCGCCAGCCGGCGCCGCGTCTCGAGGGACAGCCCGCCGGTTTCGCGGATCTCGTTCCCCACGGCGGTGTAGTCCGCCGGGTCGACGACCACCCCGACGTGCGCGTGGTTCTTGGCCGCCGCCCGCACCATCGTCGGTCCGCCGATGTCGATCATCTCCACCGCATCCGCAAGCGTCGCATCCTGGCGCGCCGCGGTGCGCCGGAACGGGTACAGGTTCACCACCACCAGGTCGATCGGGCCGAAGCCGGCCTGCTCGAGATCGCGCATGTGCGACGGCTCGGAGCGTGCGGCGAGGATCCCGCCGTGGATCGCGGGGTGCAGCGTCTTGACGCGCCCTCCCAGCATCTCCGGGAAGCCCGTGTAATCCGAGACGCGACGGACCTCGATCCCGTTCTCGGCCAGCAGCCGGGCCGTACCGCCGCTACTGAGGATCTCGACCTCGCGCCCGCGCAGCTCGCGGCACAGCTCGACCACACCCTGCTTGTCGTAGACGCTGACCAGCGCCCGGCGCACCCGGTGCTCCATCGTGCTTCTCCTGACGGACGCGTGACGCCCGCAACGACGCGGCCGGAGACCGTTCCCCGGCGCGGATCACAGGAATAGCACAGATCACTCGGGCTGGAGGTAGGGGGTCCGGCCCATGTCGCCGTACGCCTCGCGCCACGCCGCGATCCAGGCGCGGACGATGTGGGTCACGGTGCGGGAGTACGACAGCGAGGCGACCGCGAACGGCACCGAGCGGTCGTCGAAGTGGGCCGGATCCGGCGGCTCGCCGGCCGCCGCGTAGGCCCGCGCGAGCTGCGCGTCCTCGTGGCGCGAGCGCTCCATCACCGACGTCGCGAACTCGCGCCAGGCGCCGCGGTCCAGCGCCTCGTCGGCATGGCCGTAGAACACCAGCGGGAACTTCTCGCGCCGCGATTCGCAGAAGGCGCGGAAGTGCGCGTCGCGCCGCCCGGCTCCCGGCGTCATCGCCGGCGGAAAACCTGCGTCCATCACGAAGTGCGCCAGCGCGCCGAAGTTGCGCGCGATGGTGCGGAACGGGGCCGGCTGCTCCACCGAGGCGACCAGGGCGCGGGCCCGCTGCTCGATCGCGGCATCCAGGCCGCCCCCGGCCCACGGCGGACGGTGCGCGGCGCCGTCCTCGTCGGTCAGCGGCTCGAGGACGCCGCGCAGCAACGGGTCACGGTGAGTTTCGAGGGCCAGCCGCAGCGAGGCCGGCATCATGCGCACCGCCTGCTCGGCCATCCGGATCCGGGTCTCAGGAGCCCAGGCGGCCGCGGGCGCCGCGCCGGCCAGGGTGATCAGCAGGAGTGCGCCCGCGAAGCGGGCCGGGCCTCGGCGCATCGGCGGTTCAGCGGCGGCGCCGGCGCTTCTCGGGGGCCGGCGAGTCGGGGTCTTCCTCGGGCACCTCGACCAGCGGCAGCCCGGCGGCGCCGGCCTGGTTCTGGTACAGCCGCAGCTTGACCGGCAGCAGCAGCTCGTTGTTCACGGCCTGCGGGTTCTTCTCCGGGTCGGCCAGCGTGGGGTCGAGCCGCAGCGCGATCGACAGCTCGTCGATCGCCTCCTCGTAACGGTCCATCTCGCCCAGCGCCACGCCCATGTTGTAGTGCGCGAGCGCGTTGTTGGGGGCCAGCCGGATCGCCTTGGCGTAGGAGTCCGCGGCCTGCGCCGGGCTGCCCGCCTGACGGTACAGCGTGCCGACGTTGAGCCACAGCAGCGCGTTGTCGGGGTCCATGCCGGTCGCGCGGTCGTAGTAGATGAAGGCGTCCTCGATCATCCCGCCCTGGGCCAGGTAGTTGGCGAACGTCGCGTACTGCGCCGCGGTGGCCTCGTCGTTGTCGAACAGGTCGAGGTAGGCGCGGACCGTCTCGTCCTGCCCCAGCGTGCTTTGGCGGATGCGCTGCTGCGCCTGCGCCAGCGCCGCGGGCCCACCCCGGCGCGCGGGCGCGGCACGACGGCCGCCCCGCGAGGCCGCCGTCACCGCCGGTCGCGACGCCGCGGAGCGCCGGCCCTCGGAGCGGCGGGCGGCTTTCTGGCGTTCGCCGGCCACCTCGCGCTGCCGCGCCGCGGCCTGCCGCTCGTCCCGGGTCTCGAGCTCGCGGGCCATCCGCTCGCGTTTTTCCCGCTCCTTCTCGGCCCGTCGGGCCGCGCGGGCCTCGTCCTTCTCGGCCTTGCGCTCGAGGTAGGCGTTGATCCGCTCCTGGCGCGCCGAGCCCTGCGCCTCGTCCGCCCCGGCCTCGGCCTCGGCCCGCGCGGGCCGCGCCGCGGGCGCCTCGGCGGCCTGCTGCGCCGCGGGGGGCTGCTGCGCCTCCTGCTCCGTCCGCCGGCGCTCCTTCTCGGCCTTGCGCTCGGCGACCCGCTCGAGGTAGGCGTCGATCCGTTCCTGGCGCGCGCGGCGCTTGGCTTCCTTCTTGGCCTCGCGCGCGGCCTGGGCGTCGGACGCGGTCGTCTGCTCCTCGGCCGCGGATTCCCGGTCCTGGGCCTGGAGATCGACGAACGCCGCGGGCGCGACGAGCAGGCCGACCCCCAGCACCACGGCGGCCAGGGCGTTGCTGAAACGAACTGTCATCTCGACCCCCCGAGCGGTCCCGTCTCAGTGACCGGGGCGTGCCTTGAGCAGCACCTTGCCCCCGCTGTGGACCACTCGCAACTCGACGTTTTCACACTGGGTGCGGTCCCTGATCTGTCGGGCCTGAGCGGTGATCTTGCGTGCGAACTTCTCGAACGTCAACTTTCCCGTATCGAGACCCGCGCGCTGGCGGGCCTTGACGAACTTGGCGTGCAGCCGGCGCAGCGCCTCGTCGCCCGGTTTCGGATCGATCACGCGGCACTGGGCCAGCACGCGGTCCCGGTGCTCCTTCAGCTCCGCGACCGCCGGGGCCGGACGCTCGCCCACCTCGCGGGAGCGCACCGTCTTGCCCCACAGCTCCGAGAGGCTGTTGTAGCGGGCCACCAGGCCGTTGAACTGGAAGCGGTGCCGGTACTTGCCGAACGAGGCGTGCGCGTAGCGCTTGATCAGCCGCTCCACCCGGTGGCGCAGCTCCAGCGGCTCGCGCGGCAGCGCCCCGGCGAAGAACATGTCGTACTGGACCTTGAGCTGGCGGATGCCGGTGTCCAGCCGCGAGATGTCCTCTTCAACCGCCTGAGCCTCGTCTTGCACCCGCAAGCGCTCCCTATATACTGACCGACCCGGGGATACGGATACGTACAAATCATAGGCGTGGCTTGAGTTAAATGCAAACACGCGCAGCGCCGAGAAAGCTGCCCGCGGTCGGAAAGCTGCTCCAGGGGAACGCCTTCCGGGGCCCGATCCGCGAGTTCGGCCGCGGGCTCGTCGCGGCGCTGCTGCGGGAGCGGCTCGGCGCGCTGCGGGAGCAGGCCCGCGCCGGCAAGCTCGAGGCGCGGGCGCTCGCTCGCGCCACCACCGCGACCGCGCTCGCCGCCGAGGTCCGCCGCGCGGCCGGGCTGCTGCTGGCCCCCGCGCCGCACGCCGTGATCAACGCCTCGGGCGTGGTGGTGCACACCAACCTCGGTCGCTCGCCGCTTTCGGAACGGGCGGCGGCGCGGGTGGCCGAGGCGGCCACGCGCTACATGGACCTGGAGTACGACCTCGACCGCGGGCGGCGCGGCAGCCGGCTCGCCCACCTCGAGCCGCTGATGGCGCGGGTGTTTCCCGGGCACGGCTTCGTCGCGGTCAACAACAACGCCGCCGCGATCATGCTCACGCTGCGCGCGCTGGCGCGGGGGCGGGAGGTGATCGTCTCGCGCGGCGAGCTGGTGGAGATCGGCGGGTCGTTCCGCATCCCGGACATCCTCGCCGCCTCCGGCGCCAGGCTGGTCGAGGTCGGCACCACCAACCGCACCCGCATCGCGGACTACGCCGCGGCGATCACGCGGCGCACGGCGCTGCTGCTCAAGGTGCACACGAGCAATTTCCGCATCGTCGGCTTCACCGAGGACACGTCCGTCGCGGAACTGTCCGGGCTGGCGCGGGAGCACGGGCTGCCGCTGGTCGTGGACTGGGGCAGCGGCGACCTCGTCGACCTGCGGCCGCTCGAGATCCACGACGAGCGGCCGGTGCAGCAGATCCTCGAGGACGGCGCTGGGCTCGTGACCTTCAGCGGCGACAAGCTGCTCGGCGGACCGCAGGCGGGGTTCGCGGTGGGCGATCCGGGGCTGATCGCCAGGCTGCGGCGCGACCCGCTGGCCCGAATCGTGCGGCTCGACCGGCTGCTGATCGCGGCGTTGCACGAGACGCTCGCCGCGTACGTGCGGGGCAGCGAGCTCGAGGAGGTCCCGACGCTGCGCATGCTCGCGGCGCCGGCGCGCGAGATCGGCAGCCGGGCCGAGCGCGTGCTGCGCGCGGTGCGCCGCGCCGCGGGGACCCGCCGCACGATGCGCGTGGTGGACGGGATCTCCCGCAGCGGCGGGGGCTCCTCGCCGGTGGGGGAGCGGCCGACGCGGCTGCTGGCCGTGGACGGCCGCGACGGGGACGAGCTGCGCCTGGAGCGCGAGCTGCGCCGCGGCTCGCCCCCGGTTGTCGCCCGGCTCCACGAGGGACGGCTGCTGCTCGACCTGCGGACGGTGTTTCCGGAGCAGGAGCCGGCGCTGATCGAGCGCCTGGCCGCGGTGCTGTCCGACTAGACGTTGAAGCGGAAGTTGATCACGTCGCCGTCCTGCACCTGGTAGTCCTTGCCCTCCAGGCGCAGCAGCCCGCGCTCGCGGCAGGCCGCCCAGTCGCCGGCCGCGACCAGGTCGTCGTAGCTGACCATCTCGGCGCGGATGAAGCCGCGCTCGATGTCGCTGTGGATCACGCCGCCGGCCTGCCGCGCGCTGGTGCCGCGACGGATCGTCCAGGCCCGGCACTCGTCCTCGCCGACGGTGAAGAACGGCACGCGGCCGAGCAGCGTGTACGAGGCGCGGATCATGCGGTCCAGCGCGGACTCGCGGATCCCCAGGTCGGCCCGGAAGGCGTCGGCATCGTCGGCCTCGAGCTGCGCGATCTCGGCCTCGATCTTGGCCGACAGCGCCACGACGCCGGTGTGCGGGCACCCGGCGAGGTCGCCGAGCCCGAACCCCTCGGCCCCGCCGCCGAGCCGCGCCGCGTCGCCCTCGCCGGCGTTGACCACGACCAGCAGCGGCTTGAGCGACAGGAAGGTGTAGCCGCGCAGCCGCGCCGCGTCGGCCGCGCTCAGCTCGAGGTTGCGCAGCGGGACCTCGCGCTCCAGCGCCTCGAGACAGCGTCGCAGCAGCGCGAGCTCCTGGCGGTCCTCGTCGCGGCGGGTCTTGTTGACCAAAAGCTCCAGCTTCTCGACCCGGCGCTCGGCGACCCCGTGGTCGGCCAGGATCAGCTCGGTCTCCATCGTCGCCACGTCCCGCGCCGGGTCGAGCGGGCCCTCGGCGTGGGGCAGCGCCTCGTCCTCGAAGGCGCGCGCCACGTGGGCCAGCGCGTCCACCGTGCGCAGCTGGTCGAGCGGCAGCACGCGCGCCGCCTCGCCCTTGTTCATCCCGGCGAGATCCAGGTATTCGACGACCGCGGGGGTGTACTTCTTCGGCCGGTACATCGTGGCCAGCCGGTCGAGCCGCGGGTCGGGCACCCTGGCCGCGCCCATCTGGGCCTCGCCGCGGGCGCCGTGCGCCGGCGCCGTCGCGCCCGTCAGCAGCTCGAACAGGGTCGTCTTGCCCGTGAGCGGGAAACCGAACAGTCCGATACGCACCTTCCCGACCTCCGTCGCGGCCCGCCGGGGCCGGCAAACCGCGAGGGAAGATAGCGGCGCCGCGCCGCTCCGGCAAGGCCGGCCCGGCCGCGGAGCCCGCGTTGACGCTCCGTCCGGGACTCTGTTAGATTGCCGCGCGGCGGCCGCTCGGCCCGGACGGGGCGTGGCGCAGCCTGGTAGCGCACCTGCTTTGGGAGCAGGGGGTCGGAGGTTCGAATCCTCTCGCCCCGACCAATTCCCCGCCGGAGGGCCCCCGCCGGACTCGACACGGGCGCGTGTAGCTCAGCTGGATAGAGCACCAGTCTCCGGAACTGGGTGTCGCAGGTTCGAATCCTGCCACGCGTACCAATCTTTTGCGACCGTCCCGGTCGCGCGTATATTTTCCCCACGTCCGGGGCTCTGCTACCTTCCGGAAACCTGGTGTTTCGGAAGGGGAGTGCGATGCGAGTCACGATTCGATTGCTGATCCTGTGCCTGCTGCTGTCCAC
>JBFKMV010000028.1:0-36413 GCA_041629655.1 Candidatus Polarisedimenticolaceae bacterium | reverse complement strand
GTCGCGTCGGTGCGGCCCGCCGCGATCACCGCGTCGTTGAGGCGCCAGGCGGTCACGCTGAACGGCGTGCCGACGGGAACCTCGCAGGGCGCGGCCGGGTTCGGGGTGGTCGAGGAGCCGACGTCGCACTGGATCGTGCCGCTGTAGCTGCCCGCCGGGCTCCAGTCGGCCGCCGTCAGGATGTTGTTGCCCGACGTGTTGCCCGTACCGAAGTCGGCGCCCAGCAGGGTCAGGTCGACCAGCGGGGCCCACAGCTCGCGGTCACGCTTGCGGCTCGTCGCGTTCACGCCGATCGTGAAGTCCTTGGCCACCTCGATCTCGTAGCCCAGGATCAGCTCGTCGACCTGCGGGGCCTCGAGGTTCGGGTCGATGTAATCGACCCGCACCGGGCTGCCCGTGTTGCAGGGATCGGTGTTGCCCACGAAGATCGGCCCGGTCACGCAGTCCGGGTCGAACTCGCCGACATCGACCAGCAGGTCGCCGTCGAGATCGTTCCACAGGTAGTCGATCTCGGACGGGTTGCCGGTGTGGTTGTAGGCCACGTCGCCGGCCGCGAGCTGGTCGACGTAGTTGCTGTAGTTCAGCCGGATCAGCTGACGGCGGGCCGTGTCGAAGGTGTAGGTGATGCCACCGCGCGGCATGAAGTCCTTCCACTCGAACCCGGGGTTGAAGGACGGAACGTTCAGCGGCTCGAGACAGGCCGGGCACAGGCCGTTGCCGGGCGAAACCGACGGGAGCTGCGTGCCTTCCTGCGTCATGTACAGGCCACCGATGTTGAAGGTCCAGTTGCCGGCCAGGATCGTGTCGCCGACCCAGAAGCTGGTGTACTCCATGTCCTCCTTCGCGGAGCCTTCACGGAGCAGCCAGGCCTCGCCGGCCCACTCGACCGCGATCACGTTCTGGAGCCCGTAACCGCTGAACGACTGGACCTCGCCTTCCTTGTACTTGAAGCCGAACTTGAACTCGTGGCTGACGTTGCCGGTCTCGACGAACCAGTTGCCGCGGAGGGCGTACTGGTCGGTCGGCCGCTCGGTGATGTAGGACACGTACGTGTCCTGCCAGACGAAGTTGTTGTCCCACCGGATCTGGTTGGCCGTGCCCTGCGGGATCAGCTGGAAGCCGCCGCCCACGTGGCTGTACTGGCCGGAGACCTCGATGTCCTGGGTGAAGAAGTGGCCGACGTCGAACGTGTAGATCGGGGTCGGGCCGCTCTGGTCCCAGGAGGTCGGCTGCGGGCGGTCGGGACCGGCGTTACGGCCGATCTTGACCTTGTCGCCGCGGGTGTAGAAGCCCTTCAGCGACGTGTTGCCGAGCGTGGCGTTGATCTTGCCCGTCACGTTCTGCAGCTTGGTGCGGTCGGTGACGAACAGGCCGCCGGCGCCGGGCAGCCGGTTGTCGATGTCGTTCTGCGAAAAGCCGAACCAGTAGTACGCGGTGTCGGTCTGGATCGGACCGCCGATCTCGAAGGTCTTCTCGAAGACCTCGTTGATCTCGTTGCCGCGCACGTCCGAGCCGTCCGGATCGGTCCGGGTCGGCAGGCCGTCCTGGAACGCCTCGTCGGTCAGCAGCAGGCCCAGCGAGCCGGTGTGGCGGTTGGTGCCCTGCTTGGTGGTGAACGACAGACGCTGACCGGGGGTCAGCTGCTCCAGGTCACCGCCGCCGGTCTGGAAGCCGATCTCCTGGAAGCTGTTGAAGTCGAAGTACGTCGACGAGCCGCCCTGGGCCGCCAGGTCGGTGAACTCGACACCGTCCATGACCCACGTGGCGTTGTCGCCGTCGTCGCCCTTGCCGACGAAACCGGACTGCTGGCCGGACTGGTTGCCGCCCACGTTGATCCGGTCGGTCTGCAGACCGGGGATCGTGCTCATCACCGCCCACGGGTCACGCGCCGTCGGGATCTTGTTGATCTCCTGCGGGTTGATGACCGTGTTGGTTCCCGTCTTGCGCTTGTCCAAGAGCGGGGTGCGGGCCGTGACCACGACCTCCTCGACGACCTCGGTCCGATCGAGGGTGTAGGTGTCCTCGGTGTTCGAACCGGTGTTGATCTGCACGCCCTGACTGATGAGCGTGTTGAAGCCGTCCTTGCTGACCTCCACCGTGTAGCTGCCAGGCTCCAGCTTGATGAACCGGACTTCTCCCTTGTCGTTGGTCTGCTCGGTGCGCGTCGCACCGATACCGCTGACGGTGACCTTCGCGCCGACGATCGGCGCGCCGTCGCCCGTCACGACCTTGAGGTAGAAGTTGCCCCGGTACTCCTGGGCCAGTGCCGGCAAGGCTGCCACGAGAGAGAACAGCAACGTCAGAACCAGAATGCGCTTGAGCATAGACGTTCGTCCTCCTCCCAAAAGGTTGCCAAACCCGTTTTGGAAAAACTCGGGGCTCCCGTCGTTGGGAACCCGCCCTCCCTGATGGAGCTCCACCTGGGCCCCTGTGGCCCCGGTGGGTTGTTCGATCGGGTGAGACTCCATCACGCCAGGTGAGGGTAGCAAGGCGTGTGCCCCGAGGGCACCGGTTCAAAAGAGCACTATTCTGAGCTTTTTGGTCAAGCCGGCGGTCCCCTGGGTTCCCGTTTCGATCCAAAACTTTGAATCGATCCAAGCGGGCCCGCATTCCGGCCGGCTGACCGCAACGATCCCGTTGCGGCCGCGGGGGCGTCGGCGAGCGGTTTTTCGCGATGCTAACCTTCCCTCGTGACTGGTCCGAGACGGGTACTCTCCGTTGCGTTCCTCGCCGGCGTTCTCGGTTGCAGCGCCCCGGACGGCGACGCCGCGGGCGCCGCGCGCGGCTTGGTCGCCGCGCCCGAGCGTGACGGACGCGACGTGCTGTTGATCACGGTCGACACGTTGCGTCACGACGCGACCGGGTTTTCGGGCGCCGGCCGGGTCGAGACCCCGCACGTGGACCGGCTCGCCGCGGCGGGCCGCGTGTTCCCGGTCGCGCATGCGCACGCGGTCGTGACGCTGCCGTCGCACGCCAGCATCCTGACCGGCCTGTACCCCTACCAGCACGGGATCCGGGACAACGCCGGCTTCGTACTGCCGCCGGAGCCGGCGACCCTGGCCACGCTGCTGCAGGCGGCCGGGTACCGCACCGCCGCCTTCGTGTCGGCGTTCCCGCTCGACCGGCGGTTCGGGCTGGCGCGTGGGTTCGAGGTCTACGACGACCAGTACGAAGGCTACGCGGGTGCGGGGTTCACGCCACCCGAGCGTCCCGGGAACGAGACGGTGTCGCGCGCGCTGGCGTGGTGGGACGCCCATCGCGGCGAGCGGCGCTTCCTGTGGGTGCACGTGTTCACGCCGCACTTCCCCTACGAGCCCGGCGAGCCGTTCGCCTCGCGCTACCGCGACGCGCCGTACTTCGGCGACGTCGCCCTGACCGACGATCAGCTCGCTCCGTTGCTGGAGCAAGTGCTGGACGGCCCGGACGGCGAGGCGCTGGTGATCTACACCTCCGACCACGGCGAGGCGCTCGGCGAGCACGGCGAGCAGACGCACGGGCTGTTCGCCTACGAGGCGACCCTGCGCGTGCCGCTGGTGATCGCGGCCCGCGGCCTGGTCGAGCCGGCGCGGGACGACACCGCGGCGCGCCACGTCGACCTGCTGCCGACGGTGCTGCACCTGCTGCGCCGCGACCCGCCCGGCGGCCTGCCCGGCCGATCGCTGTTCGCCGAGCCGCCGCCCGGGCACGACCGCGGCTCGTACTTCGAGGCGTTGTCGGCCAGCCTCAACCTGGGCTGGGCGCCGCTGCGCGGCAGGCTGGAGTGGCCGCTCAAGGCGCTGCGCCTGCCGATCCGGGAGCTGTACCGGCTGGACGAGGACCCGGGCGAGACCGCCAACCTGGCCGGGCGGCAGCCCGAGCTGCTCGACACGCTGCTGGCCCGCCTGCCCGCCGAGAGCCTGGCCGCGCCGGAGCGCGCGACGCTCGACGAGGAGCAGGTCGCGCGCCTGCGCAGTCTCGGCTACGTGGCCTCGTCGGGTCCCGCGAGCCCTCCCGACGACACCGACCCGGAGCTGGATCCGAAGAACCTGGTGCGGTTCGACCGGATGCTGGACAGCGCGCTGACCGATTACCGCGCCGGCCGGGTTGAGCCGGCGATCGAGACCCTGAGACGGCTGATCGACCAGCAGCCACGGATGTCGCTGGCCTACGCGCACCTGGCATTCTTCCTGACCGACCTGGGCCGGATCGAGGAGGCCGTCGCGGCGCTGCAGCTGGCGGTCGCTCGCGGCGCGTCCAACGAGTCGATCCACCGCAAGCTGGCGCTGAACCTGACGCGGTTGGGACGGACGGCCGAGGCCGCCGCCGTGCTGGCCCCGCACGCGGACTCGACCGAGCCGGAGACGCAGAGCGCGCTGGGCCGCATCGCCGCGGCCGGCGGGCGCTTCGACGAGGCGCGGGGGCGGTTTCGTCGCGCGCTCGAGATCGACTCCACCTACCCCGCCGCGCTGATGGATCTGGGAACGCTGCTGATGGTCGAGAACCGCTTCGACGAGGCCCGACCGCTGCTGGAGCAGGCGCTCGAGCAGGACCCGTACCTGGCCGAGGCCTGGAACGGTCTCGGCGCGATCCGGGCCCGCGGCGGCGATCCCGCCGGCGCCATCGAGGCCTGGCGGCGCGCGGTCCGGGTCGATCCGCGGTCGGCCGACGCGCTGTACAACCTGGGCACCGCGCTGGCGCGTACCGGCGACCGGCGCGGAGCCGCCGAGGCGCTCGGCCGCTACGCGCGACTCGTCGACGGTGAGGAGCGGGAGCGCGCCGAGGCGATGCTGCGCGAGCTCCGCCGTTGACGGGTGCGGGCGCAGGCGCTGTGGTAATCTGGATCGACTCCCAGTCCTTCTCGAAAGGACGGTAAACCATGGTAGAGAAACGTCTTCGCCCGCTCGTCATCGCCGCCGTCGCCGCCGCGCTGCTGGTCCTGCCCGGTTGCAGCGGGTTCAAGCGGCCGCTGACCGAGGCGGGCGCGACCGAGCAGCCCACGCTGTCGCGGTTCGCCTACATCAACGAGGGTCGGGTGCTGCACCTGATCGTCGACGTCCGGGCCTCGCGGATCGGCGGCCAGCAGGACTTCCTGCCGCTGCACATCGCGCTGTTGAACCGCTCGAAGGAAGACCTGGTCGTCAACCGCGAGAGCTTCACGCTCGAGACCCCCGACCGCAAGCTGCTGCCGCTGGCGACCTACGAGGAGTTCGGGCGCGACTATCCGCGGCACCGTGTGGACCTCCGGATCGGCCGCGAGCTGATCGAGACGCTCGGCGGCCGCTACCCCGACCCGCCGTTCAAGTGGCGCAACCTGGAGTTCTTCCCGCTGCGCGATTCGGGCACCGTGCCGCGCGACGAGATCAGTCTGCGCCAGGGCGAGATGGCGATCGGCTACGTGTACTTCCGGCTGGCCGAGCCCGGCGCGCTTCCCGATCCCGGTCAGTGCAAGCTGTTGCTCTCGCCGACCAGCTCGGACGAGGAGTTCGTCGTGGACGTGCGGGCCTACAAGCTGCCCAAGTCGGAGCGGGGACGCACGTGATGCGTGCCCGTCCCGCGCCGCGGCCGCGGCCGTGGGTGCTGCTGCTCGCCGCGCTGCTGGTTGTCGTCGCACCGCTCGCCGCGCAGCAACGCGAGGAGCCGCCCGAGAACCCGCGCTTCCCCAAGGAGCTGTTCCGGCCGCAGCCGCCGCCGGAGGAACCCGCGGACGACCCGCAGGACGGCGAGGAGCCGCCGATGGACAGCGGGCTCGTCGAGCGCGCCGAGGTCGCGCTGGCCGAGTTCAAGGTGCTGGTGACCGACCGCCGCGGTCGTCCGATCGTCGATCTGAAACCCGAGGAGATCCGGGTCTTCGAGGGCGGCGTCGAACAGAAGCTGGCCTACCTGGAGCCGGTCACCGGCGGGCGGCCGCGACCCACCGGCACGGCCGAGATCCCGCCTCCGGCGATGCTCTACACCTCCGAGGGCGAGGCGGTGGCCAGCGAGCCCGAGGCGGTGTTGCCGCCCAAACCGGTGCGCCGCGTGGTGCTGGCGTTCGACGTGCGCAACAGCAAGCTGAACGCCCGTGACACCTGGAAGGAGGCCGCGCTGGAGTGGCTGATCGAGGGCATGCAGCCCGAGGACCTGGTCGGCATCGTGGTGTTCCGCAGCTACCCGGACTGGGTCGTCGAGTTCACGCGCGACCGCAAGCGGCTCAAGAACGCGCTCGAGAGTCTCTCGCTGGTCGGCAGCGCGCCGGATCGCGACCGGCGGCGCGACATGAACAAGCTGATCGAGGAGATGCAGAGCCTGTGCTCCGATCCCGGCAAGGCGATCACCCAGCGCAACCGCGGCAGTCCCGACTACCGGCGCGAGGACTCCTCGTTCGACGAGGTGAGCTGCTCCTACAGCATCGCCTCGGAGTTCGTGCAGCAGTGGGACCTCGAGGCGCAGGAGTCGATCGAGGTGATGCGCACGCTGACCGGCCAGCTGGCCGCGATCCCGGGGCGCAAGGCGGTGATCCTGTTCTCGGACGGGCTCGTCGCGGATGCCTCGATGCTCGGGGCCTATGCGCTGACCGCGGTGCTCGGCACGACCAAGGTCGACCTGGGCAGCACGGCCTGGCGGCTCCGCCGCAGCTCGACGCGCGAGCTGGACAAGCTGTACAGCGTGGCCCAGGCCGGGGACGTCTCGTTCTTCACCTTCGACACGCGGCGCGGCGACCAGTCGGGGTTCGGCGGGCAGCTCGAGATGGGCCAGCATCTCAACTACCAGAAGCTCGGCGTCAACCCCTGGACCGAGATGCACTCCGAGACCCGCGGCACGCTGAACACGCTGGCCAAGGAGACCGGCGGCCGCTCGTTCCACGGGATCAAGCGCCTGGAGGAGAACGTGCGCGCCGCCGCGGACAGCTTCTTCGGCTTCTACGCGGTCGGCTACTACCGCGAGGACCCGGCGGCCGAGCCGGGCAAGGTGCGGGTCAAGATCGAGCGCGACAAGCTGATGGTGGACTACCCGGACAAGGCCCGGCTGTGGCCGCACCGGCCGCGGGAGGTGGCGCTGGACCTGTCGATCGGCGCCCCGCGGCTGGCCGCCGACGGCGAGCGCCAGACGCTGCCGGTGTCGTTGTTGATGGCGTTCGACGCATTGCCGCTGCGGCGCGGCGCGGGCGGGCGCGGCACGGTGCTGGGCGCCCACATCCAGGCGATCCGACCGGACGGGACGGTCGCGGCCGAACGGCTCGAGATCGTCGAGGTCGTGGCGACGCGAGCCGAGCGCCAGGAGGCCGAGGACAAGGCCTACCGCCACCTGACCTCGATCACGCTGCCCACGGGGGCGTTCCGGCTGCGCGTCCGGATCAGCGACGACCGCCAGGCGATCGTGGCCGACCGGACGATCGACCTGACGCTCGAGCTCGGCCGCGTCGAGCCGGGTCTCCGCGAGATCGCGGCGGCCTCGGCGGGCTAGCCGCCCGGGACGACGGCCGTAGGCGGAGGCCTCCAGATCGGGTCGTCCTCGCGCCACGGTCTGCGGCAGGGCAACCGGCGCTCGTAGCGTCCCAGGGCCGCGCCCATGCGCTGCGCCAGCGCCTCGTTCCCGGCGGCGCGCGCCGCCTCGATCGCCCCGCGCTGCCAGCGCGCCGCCTCGTCGAAGCGCCCGTTCTCGGCCAGCGCCATGGCGATCGTCTCGGCGACGTCGGTGCTGCGCAGCCGCTCGGCGAGCTGCTGCACCAGCGCGAGCGCGCGAGCGCCGTCGCGCACGCTCTCGTCGCCCGAGCAGGCCAACAGGCGCGCCAGCGCGTGAGCGAACGCGGGTTGGCCGGGAAGCACCGCGAGGTCCTGTTCGAGACCGCGGCGCGCCTGCGCGTCGCGGCCCGACGCGATCGCCGCCGTGGCCCGCCCCAGCCGGGCCTGCGCGTCGGTGGGGTCGAGCTCGATCACGCGCTCGTAGTGCGGCAGCGCCTCGGCGTGCCGACCCACCCGCTGCAGCGCGGCGGCCAGGTTGAGCCGCGCCAGCACGAGGTTCGGGTCGGCGTCCACGGCCACGGCCAGGCGGGCCAGCGCGCCGGCGTCCTCACCCTCGCGCGCCAGCAGCACGCCCAGGTGCAGGTTGCTCTCTGAATCGCGCGGGTCCAGCCGCAGCGCCTCGTCGAGCTGCTCGCGGGCCGTCGCCCGGTCTCCGTGGAGGTCGGCGGCCAGCGCCAGGTACTTGCGCAGGGCCACGTCCTCGGGATTCGCGGCCACGGCCAGCCGGAACTCGGCGACCGCCTCCGCGTAGCGTCCCGCGGCCGCGGCCTGCTTGCCCCGCTCGTGGTGCACCCGCGCGCCGGTACCCTTGGCGCGCATGCGCTCCAGCAGCGGGTCGGGCACGCGGACCTTGACCTCGCCGCGCCGGGCCAGGTGCTCGGCGGCGCGGTCGGTCTCGCCGAGGCCGCGGTAGGCCATCGCCAGCGGGTAGTGCACGCTGTCGGCCGTCGGCGCGATGGCGAGCGCGCGCTCCAGCCGCGCGGCCGCGCCGGCGAAGTCACGGCGTTGCAGGTCCAGCCGTCCCAGCGCCACCAGCGCCGGAGCGCAATCGGCGTCCAGCTCGAGCGCCCGCTCGAGACGGCGCCGCGCGGGCTCTTCCCGGCCCGCCTCGATCAGCAGCTCGCCGGCCAGCACCAGCGCCGGGAGATCGTCGGGCCGCAGGTTCAGCGCCCGCTCGACGGCGGCCAGCGCGGGATCGGGGCGCGCCCCCGCGCGGTGCAGCCACGCCAGGTAGTACGGCCACGCGAACGCCTGCGGGTCGAGGGTCGCGGCGCGGTCGTAGCAGGCCGCCGCGGCGTCGCGCAGGTCGTGGGCCTGGAACAGCATGCCCAGCTCGCCCCAGTCGTCGGCCGTCGCTGCGCCGCGCGCCGACGCCGCGGCCAGCGCCTCGCGCGCCGCCTCGATCGCCTCCCGCACCTCCGGGTCGAAGCGCTCGAGCACCGGCTGCGGCACCTCGACCGGGGACGCCGGATCCGGCGCGCCGCAGGCCGCCACGATCGCTCCCAGCGCCAGCAGCGCGCCCCCGAGCGTCCACCGCCGCATCTACTCGACCTCCTCGCCGGTCCCGGCGCGCAGCGTGATCCAGCGGTCGATTCCCGGCACGCTCCAGGTTTCGACGCGCCCGTCGGGCCACAGCGCACGAACCCGCGGAAGCTCCGCGGAGGACCCGAGCCCGAACAGCACGCGCGGATCGTTGGCCGAAGCGTAGCTCGCGTCGGAGCGCGCGCGGCGCCACAGCGCCGTCCCGTCGCGCCGCACCACCGCAACCCGGGTTCCCGGCACGACCGCCCCGTCGTCCCCGATCAGCCGCAGCCCGAGCCAGTGGTTGCGGTTGCCGAGCTGGTTGAGCAGCAGCCGGGCCGGCCCGTTGTTGTTGGAGATCAGCACGTCCACGTCCCCGTCGTCGTCCACGTCGCCGAACGCCGCGCCGCGGCTGACCTCGGACAACGCCAGCGCCGCACCGGCGCGTTCCGTGACGTCCTCGAAGCGCAGCTGGCCGAGATTGCGGTACAGCCGGTTCGGCTGGTGCAGCGGATACGGGTCGCCGGCCTGCAGCAGCTCCTCGATCAGCGTGACCGCGCCGTTGACCACCAGCAGGTCCAACCACCCGTCGTTGTCGTAATCGAACCAGGCCGTGCCGAACCCGGTGAAGGCGCGGCTCGGCGGGCCCAGGCCGGAGACGATCGTGCGGTCCTCGAACGTCCCGCCGCCGTCGTTGAGGTACAGCGTGTTCGTCTCGCCGCTGAGGTGGGTCACGAACAGGTCGTCGTCGCCGTCACCGTCGAAGTCGCCGGCGTCGACGCCCATGCCGGCCTCGGCCTGCCCGGCCTCGTTGAGCGCGCAGCCGGCCAGCAGCGCGGTGTTCGCGAACCGCCCTTCGCCCCGGTTGATCCAGCACAGGTTCGGCGTCCCGTCGTTGGCCACGTAGATGTCCGGCCAGCCGTCCCGGTCGAGATCGACCGTGACGACGCCCAGGGCGTTGCCGCGATCGGCCGCCACCCCCGCGGTGGCGGACACGTCCTCGAAGCGCCCGTCGCCCCGGTTGCGGTACAGCCGGTCGGGCACCGGGTTGTAGGCCGAGGGGCTGCAGTAGTCGCGCACCTTGCTGTAGCAGGCCTTGTGGTTGGCGAAGCGGAAGTCCACGTAGTTGCCCACGTACAGGTCCAGCCGGCCGTCGCGGTCGTAGTCCACGAACGCCGCGCTGACGCTCCAGGACGCGTCGTCGACCCCGGCCGCGGCGCCGACCTCCGTGAACGTGCCGTCGCCCTCGTTCCGCCACAGCTGGTTGGCGCCGTAGTTGGTCAGGTACAGGTCGACGTCCCCGTCGCCGTCGTAGTCTCCTGTCGCCACGCCCATCCCGTAGCCCCGGGCGTCGATCCGGCTCTCCCCGGTGACGTCGGTGAACTGCGCCCGCGGGACCCCGTCGGGCGCCCGGACGAGGTCGTTGCGGTACAGCCGGTCGCGCAGCGGGCCGGCGGGCGGCGGGAGCAGCGCGTCCTCGACGGACTTGCCCGGTCCGAGCAGTCCCCCCTGGACCAGGTACGCGTCGAGGTCGCCGTCGCCGTCGTAGTCGAGCAGCGCGCAGCCGGCACCCATGATCTCCGCCAGGTAGAACTCGCCGGACATCCCGTTCCAGTGCACGAAGTCGATCCCGCTGCCGGCCGCGTCCTCGACGAAGATCGGCGGCGGGCCGGGGGTTTCCCGGGATGACCCGCCGCACGACGGCGCCGCGGTCGCCGCGATCGCGCACAGCGCGGCGGCGGCGAGCGGCGGGAGGTGCTGGGGTCGCTTCATTGGGGTCGGGGAGACGGCCGCTCCGCGGGGTGTTTGGGAGCCGCGATTCTAACCGATCCACCACGGGCGCTCCAGCCGGAACCGCGGGGCGACGAACCGTCGCCGCGACGAGCAAGTCGATTCTCTGCAATAGCTTACCGGGTCAATCCGTCGCCCCGGACGGAGCCTCGACCCCTTGCGCCCGGGGTCGCATTCCGCTACATTGGGCGCAGGCCGGAAAGGTGGGCCTGGCCCACCTTTTTTTTGTTGGGCTGTTCAGGGGCATTGCCCGCCTGCGGAATCCGGGCCGCCGCGCGGCGGGCCGGAGGCATGGACAGGATGACACCGGGCGCGGGTGACCGGCTCGAGCAGCACGTCGGCGCGATCGGCGCGGACGTCGCCTCGAGCTTCGGGCTGGAGCTCGTCAAGCTGACGCTGGCGCGTGCCAAGCGCGGTTGGCGGATCCGTCTTGACATCGACCGTCCGGGACCGGTCGGCGTGGGTCTCGACGACTGCCAGCGCGTCAGCCACGAGGTCGGTGCGAGGCTCGAGCAGCAGGACGTCGTCCCGGGAAGCTACGTGCTCGAGGTCTCCTCCCCCGGAGCCGACCGTCCGATCCGCACCCCCGATGACGTGCGCCGCAACACCGGCCGCCGCGTGACGGTCGAGACCCGGGAGCCGGTGGACGGCCGCCGCTCGTTCCGCGGCGTGCTCGCGGGCCAGGACGGACCGGCGCTGGTGGTCCGGTCCGACGAGGGCCAGGAGGTGCGCATCCCCCTCGACCTGGTCACGCTCGCCCGGCAGGAGCTGGGATTCCACAAACCCGATCGACAGTCGCCGGCGAGTCAGGCCAAGACGAGCCGGATGTTATAGTTCCGCGTTTGCGCTTAGAGGGATCCGGATGAGCAGCGAGCTGTACCACACGATCGAGGCGATCGGCCGCGAGAAGGGCATCGAGACGGACGTGATCATCAAGGCCGTCGAGGAGGCCTATGCCGCGGCGTCGCGGAAGTACTACCACAGCAAGGAGGACTTCGGCGCACGCTTCGACCCGGAGACCGGGCGGTTCGAGATCTTCAAGCGCCAGGCCGTCGTCGACGAGGAGGAGCTCGTCGATCCGCTGACCGAGATCTCGCTCGAGGAGGCGCGGGCGATCGATCCGGCGGCCGAGATCGGCTCCGTGGTCGAGACGCCGAAGGACGACCTCGACCAGGCTCCGCTGACCCGCATCGCCGCCCAGGCGGCCAAGCAGGTCATCTACCAGAAGGTCAAGGAGGCCGAGCGCGAGATCGTCTGGGGCGAGTACGGGGACCGCATCGGCGAGCTGCTGACGGGACAGGTCAAGCGCTTCGACCGCGGCGACATGATCGTCGACCTCGGGCGGGCCGAGGCGGTGATCCCGCGCCGCGAACAGTCGCGCGCCGAGCACTACAACCCCGGCGACCGGATCCGGGCGGTGCTGATCCACGTCGAGCGACTGGGCAAGGGGCCGCAGCTCGTGCTGTCGCGGGCCCATGAGCTGCTGGTGCGCAAGCTGTTCGAGATGGAGGTCCCGGAGATCTACGACGGCACCGTCACCGCGGTCAGCGTGGCCCGCGACCCCGGCGAGCGGACCAAGATCGCCGTGCGCTCGAAGGACCGCGACGTGGACCCGGTCGGCGCCTGCGTGGGCATGAAGGGCTCGCGCGTGCAGGCCGTGATCCGCGAGCTGCGCGGCGAGAAGATCGACATCGTCCAGTACGACGACGATCCTTCGCTGTACGTGCGCAACGCGCTCAACCCGGCGGCGATCAACCGGGTCGGGATCCTGGACTACGAGATGCGCGAGATGGAGGTGATCGTCGCCGAGGACCAGCTCTCGCTGGCGATCGGCAAGCGCGGCCAGAACGTGCGGCTGGCCAGCAAGCTGGTCGGCTGGAGCCTCGACATCAAGAGCGAGGCCGAGAAGAAGGCCGAGGTCGAGGAGGAGATGGAGCGCTTCGCGCGGGCCAGCCAGGAGTTCTCGCGACTGCCCGGCGTCACGCCCGAGGTCGCCAGCGCGTTGCTGGACGCCGGCTTCCGCTCGGTGGCCGAGATCACCGAGGCCTCGCTGGACGACCTGACCAGCATCGAGGGCATCGGCGAGGACGTCGCGATCCAGATCCACGACGCCTCCGAGGACCTGCTCGAGGTGCTGGAGAAGGAATGGGCCGAGGAGGCCGAGCGGCGGGCCGAGGAAGAGGCGCGCCTGGCCGAAGAGGAAGCGGCTCGGGCCGCCGAGGAGGCCGAGGCCGCCGCCGCGGCCGAGGCGCGGGGCGAGACCGAGACCGAGGAAACCGAGGAAACCGAGGAGGACGCGGAAGCCGGGGCCGCAGCGGAGACCGCGGCCGAGCCGGTCGCCGCGAGCGGCGAGGCGGAAGCCGAAGCCGAAGTCGAGACCGCGGGCGAGCCGGTCGCCGCGAGCGCCGATACGGGTGGCGGGGCCGGGCCGCCGGTCGAAGTCGCCGACGACGCGGGGACCGCGCCGGAAGAGCCGACGAAGCCGGTCGCGGAGTGACCGCCGGACACCGAACACCGGCACGGAGAGCAGGAAGTAGATGATGGCGAAGGTTAGGGTTTACCAGCTGGCGAAAGAGCTCAACGTCCAGAGCGCTCTGATTCTCGAGGTCCTCGACCGGATGGGCCAGGACATCAAGAGCGACCTGAGCGTTCTCGACCCGACCACCGCCAAGCTGGTCAAGGACCGGGTCACCACGGCGATCGCGGCCGAGACGAAGCGGCTCGCCGAGGAGCGCCGCGCGGAGCGCAAGCGGCTCGCCGAGGAGCGCAAGCGCGCCGCGGCCGAGCAGCAGGCCGAGCCCGCCGAGGAGGCCGAGCCGCAGCCGGTCGCCGCCGACGCCGCGGAACCGCCCGCGCCGGAAGAGACCGACACGCCCGAGGAGGCCCCGGTGGTCACCCCGCCGACGGTCACCCCGCCGACGGTCACTCCGCCGACGGTCACCCCGCCCGTGGTCACCCCGCCCGTCGCGGCGGCTCCCGCCGCCGGCCCCGCGGACCCGCGCGCCCCGCGCAAGCGCGTGCACGCCGCGCAGCGCCGGCCGGACCCGATCCAGTTCCGCCGCGAGCAGGCCGCGCGCGCGGCCCGCGCCGGCGCGGCGCTGCGGCCCGGCGCCCCGGCCGCGCCCGGTGCCCCGTCGCGGGCCGTGCCCGGCGCCCGCCCCGGTCGCACGATGCCCCCGCCCCCGCCGCGCCCGCGCCGCCGCAAGAAGGGCAAGCAGCGCGAGGCCGCGCCGCCGACTCCGAAGCCGAAGCCCGATCTGCCTCCCGTGCCGGAGAAGGTCACGCTGACCGAGGCGGTCACGGTGAAGGAGCTCGCGGAGAAGCTCAACCGCAAGTCGAAGGACGTGATCGCCAAGCTGATCTCGCGCGGGGTGCTGGCGACGGTCAACCAGCCGCTGAGCCACGAGGACGCGATCGAGGTGGCCAAGGAGTTCGGTTCGGAGGCCTCGATCCTGTCGTTCGAGGAAGAAGCCCAGCTGGGCCTCGATGCCCCGGACATCACCGAGGGCGTGGTGGCCGAGGCCGGCGAGGGTACGGAAGCCCGCCCGCCCGTCGTGACGGTGATGGGCCACGTGGACCACGGCAAGACGTCGCTGCTCGACGCGATCCGCGCCAGCAACGTGGTCGACCACGAGCACGGCGGCATCACGCAGCACATCGGCGCCTATCAGGTCGACGACAAGGGCCGCAAGATCACGTTCCTCGACACCCCGGGCCACGAGGCCTTCACGCTGATGCGCGCACGCGGCGCCAAGGTCACCGACGTCGTGGTGCTGGTGGTCGCGGCGGACGACGGCGTCAAGCCGCAGACGGTCGAGGCGATCGACCACGCCAAGGCGGCCGAGGTGCCGATGGTCGTGGCGATCAACAAGATCGACAAACCGGGCGCCACGCCCGACCGCGTCAAGCAGCAGCTGACCGAGCACGAGCTGGTGGTGGAGGAGTACGGCGGCAGCATCGTGTGCTGCGAGGTCTCGGCCAAGCAGCGGACCGGCATCCAGGAGCTGCTGGACATGATCCTGCTGGTCGCCGACCTGCAGGAGCTCAAGTCCAGCCCCGACAAGCCGGCCAGCGGCGTGGTGCTCGAGGCCAAGCTCGACCGCGCGCGCGGCGTGGTGGCGCACGTGCTGGTCCAGGACGGCACGCTGCGCGTCGGCGACCCGTTCATCGCCGGCACGGCCCACGGCAAGGTGCGGGCGATGAGCGACGAGCGCGGCCAGCGCGTCGAGGAGGCCGGCCCGTCGGTGCCGGTCGAGGTGATGGGACTGGCCGGGGAGCCGGGCGCCGGCGACAACTTCCAGGTCGTGCAGGACGAGGCGCGCGTGCGCCAGATCGCCTCCTACCGCGCCGAGAAGCAGCGTGCCGCGAGCCAGCTCAAGACCGCCAAGCGGTCGCTGGAGAGCCTGTCCGCGGAGATCGCCGCCGGCAGCATCAAGGAGCTGCCGGTGCTGCTCAAGGCCGACGTGCAGGGTTCGCTGGAAGCCTTGCAGCAAGCGCTGGGCGAGCTGCCCTCGGCCAAGATCCGGATCAACGTGCTGCGCTCGTCGACCGGCGCGATCACCCAGGCCGACGTGCTGCTGGCCTCGGCCTCGAATGCGATCATCGTCGGCTTCAACGTCCGCGCCGACCGGCAGACCACCGAGCTGGCCAAGGTCGAGGAGGTCGAGATCCGGCTGTACTCCGTGATCTACGACATGATCAGCGACCTCGAGCAGGCGATGCTGGGCATGCTCGAGCCGACGCTGCGCGAGAAGATCATCGGGCAGGCCGAGGTGCGGCAGCTGTTCAAGGTGCCCAAGATCGGGGTCATCGCCGGCTGCTACGTCACCGACGGCAAGGTGGCCCGCAACGCCGACGTGCGCCTGCTGCGCGACAACGTCGTGATCTACACCGGCAAGGTCGGGTCGCTGAAACGGTTCAAGGACGACGTCTCCGAGGTCAAGCAGGGTTACGAGTGCGGGATCGGCATCGCGAACTACAACGACCTCAAGGAAGGCGACGCGATCGAGTTCTTCGTGACCGAGAAGGTCGCGGTCGAGAGCCTGTAACGCTCCCCGCTCCGCCGGCGGTTCGCCACGCGAGGCACCCGGCATGACGATCGGCGTCTACACCTTCGAGGTCCATCTGCCCGCCGCCCGCTCCCTGAAGGACAAGCGCCAGGTGCTGCGCCGGCTCAAGGACCGGCTGCGCGCGCGCTACAACGTCGCGGTCAGCGAGCTCGCGGACCACGCCGACCTGTGGCAGCGCGGCGGGCTGGCGGTGGTCTCGGTGGCGCCGCGGCGCGAGGCGCTGGACCGGCTGTTCGAGGCGGTGCACCGCGAGGCGGCGCAGCACGTGCCGGGGGAGATCATCGAGACCGGCACCGAGTTCCTGGAGGGGGCCGACGGCGGTCCCGCCGGCTGGGACGGGGGCTGGGAGTGAGCTCGCACCGCCGCGAGCGCGTCGCCGACCTGCTCCGCGGAGCGCTGGCCCGCGCGCTGCGCGAGGAGGTGCGCGATCCCCGGATCGGCTTCGCCACCGTGACCGGAGTCGACCTTTCGCCCGACCTGCGCCACGCGCGGGTGTTCGTGTCCAGCCTGGGGTCGGCGGAACGGCACGACGAGCTGCTGGCCGGATTGCGCCACGCGGCGCCGTTCCTGCGTCGCGCGGTGGCGCGGGAGGTCCGGCTGAAGTACGTCCCGCAGCTCGAGTTCCTGTTCGACGAGACGCTCGAGCGCGGCTCGCGCGTCGAGCGGTTGCTGGACGAGCTGCGCGGCGATCCGACCGGCGAGGACCCTTCGTGAGCGCCGACCTCGAGGGCCTGCTGCTGATCGACAAGCCCGCGGGACCGACCAGCCACGACGTGGTGGCGCGCGTGCGGCGCGTGACCGGACAGCGCCGGGTCGGCCACGCCGGGACCCTGGACCCGCCGGCGACGGGGCTGCTCCCGCTGGTGCTGGGCCGCGCCACGCGGCTGGTGCGCTTCTTGCCCGCCTCGCCCAAGCTCTACACCGGGCGCCTGCGGCTGGGCCGGGTCACGTCGACCGACGACGCCACCGGCGAGACGCTGCGGGTTCACGACGGGCCGCTTCCGGACGCCGGACGCGTGCTGGAGTGCGCGGCGCGGCTGACCGGGGAGCTGCTGCAACGGCCGCCCGCGGTGTCGGCGCGCAAGGTCGGGGGCCAGCGGCTGTACAGGCTGGCGCGACGCGGCCGCGCGGTGGAGGCGCCGGCCGCACGGGTCCGCGTGATCCGTTTCGAGCTGCGGCCCGCCGAGCCGCCGGGCCTGTGGGCCTTCGAGGCCGAGGTCACGACGGGGACCTACGTCCGCGCCCTGGCCCGGGACCTGGGCGAGCTGCTCGGCTGCGGGGGCAGCCTGGACGAGCTGCGCCGGGTCGCGATCGGGCCGCTCGACGTCCGGGACGCCGTGGCCGCGCCGGACCTGGACGGCCTGGAACGCGGGCCGCTGCTGGAGGCGCTGCTGCCGGTGGCGGCGATGCCGCTGGAGCCCCCGCCGGTGGAGCTGCTCGATCCCGCCGCGGTGCGGGGGTTCCTCTCCGGGAGCGCCGTCTCCGCGCCCGGCTCCGCCGCGCCGACCGGCCTGCACCGGGTGCTGGACGGCTCGGGGAGCCTGCTCGGGGTCGCCGAGGCGGGCGACGGGCTGCTGAGGCCGCGGGTGGTGCTGCCCCGCTGAACCCCGGCGCCCGGCCCGCGGGGCGGGGCCCGGTTTGCCGCTGGGCGGGGGCGTGTGGTATGGTGCGCCGCGCAAAAAGGAAAGAAGGAAAGAATTTTTTAGGGTATGAGGCCACCGTCTGGGCCGTTCGCGAGTGGCGGCGGCGCCGGAGGAGGACGCGCGTTGACGCTGACACCCCAAGTCAAGACCGACCTGATCAACGACTACCGCACCCACGACTCCGACACCGGGTCACCCGAGGTGCAAATCGCGCTCCTCACCAAGCGGATCGATTACCTCACCGAGCACCTGAAGACCCACGCCAAGGATCACCACTCCCGGCTGGGCCTGCTCAAGATGGTGGGGAAGCGCCGCCGGTTGCTGGACTACCTCAAGCGTAAGAATCTTGAACGCTACCAGCAGATCATCGGTCGACTCGGAATCCGCAAGTAACCGGCAGCTTCCAGTCTCCGCCGAGTTCCCTGCCACGTCGCCGGGCCGCTCCCGGGTCGTGAGCGCCGCGTCGTCGCGGCGCTCGCACCCGCAGTGCGCCTAGGGAAAGGACTTTGAAATTGAGCACAGTCACGACCAAGACCGTCGAGATCGGGGGCAAGACGCTCACGATCGAAACCGGCAAGATGGCCAAACAGGCCGACGGCGCGGTGACCCTGCGCTACGGCGACACCGTGGTGCTGGTCACGGCGGTGGCCTCGAACCGCCCCCGCGAGGGCGTCAGCTTCCTTCCACTGACCGTCGACTACCGCGAGAACACCTACGCCGCGGGGAAGATCCCCGGCGGGTTCTTCAAGCGTGAGGGGCGGCCCAACGAGAAGGAGGTGCTGACCTCGCGGATGATCGACCGTCCGCTGCGCCCGTTGTTCCCCAAGGGCTGGCGGTTCGAGACGCAGGTGATCGGCCTGGTGCTGTCCACGGACCAGGAGAACGACTCCGACGTGCTGGCCATCACCGGTGCCTCGTTCGCGCTGAACATCTCCGACATCCCGTTCCCCCTCCCGATCGCGGCCGTGCGGGTCGGCCTGATGCCCGACGGCGAGTACGTGATCAACCCGACCTTCCAGCAGCTCGAGACGTCGCGGCTGGACCTGATCGTCGCCGGCTCCAAGGAGGCGCTGGTGATGGTCGAGGCCGGCGGCGTGGAGGTCGACGAGGACGAGCTGCTGGAGGCGTTCGATCGCGGTCATGCCGCGATCCGCAAGATCATCGAGGTCCAGGAGGAGCTGATCCGGGAGATCGGCCGGGACAAGCGCCCCGCCCCGGAGCTGAGCGAGCCCGCCGGGCTGCGCCAGAAGCTGACCGCGGAGTGGAAGTCCCGGCTGGCCGACGCGATGCGCGTCAAGGGCAAGATCGTCAGCTACGCGCAGGTCGATGCGCTGAAGGACGAGATGCTCGCAGCGTTCGGCGACGACGAGGCCGCGGAACGCGAGTTCGCCGCCGGGTTCTGGCACGACCTGCAGGACGAGATCCTGCGCGACGAGGTGATGACCAAGGACATCCGGCTCGACGGGCGGCGGTTCGACCAGCTGCGCAAGATCACCTGCGAGGTCGGCGTGCTGCCGCGAACCCACGGCTCCGCGCTGTTCACGCGTGGCGAGACCCAGGCGCTGGCCACGGTCACGCTGGGCACGTCCGCCGACGCGCAGCGGCTCGACTGGATCGAGGGCGAGTCGATGCGGCGCTTCATGCTGCACTACAACTTCCCGCCGTTCTCGGTCGGCGAGGCGCGCTTTCTGCGTGGCCCCGGCCGGCGCGAGATCGGGCACGGAGCGCTGGCCGAGCGCGCGCTGTCGTCGATGATCCCGGCCGAGGAGGATTGGCCGTACACGGTCCGGATCGTCTCCGACATCCTGGAGTCGAACGGCTCGTCGTCGATGGCCACGATCTGCGGCGGCTCGCTGTCGCTGATGGACGCCGGGGTGCCGCTCAAGCAGGCGGTGGCCGGGATCGCGATGGGGCTGGTCAAGCAGGGCGACAAGTTCGCCGTGCTGACCGACATCGCGGGCGCCGAGGACCATCACGGCGACATGGACTTCAAGGTCGCCGGGACCCGCAACGGCATCAACGCGATCCAGATGGACATCAAGATCACCGGGATCACCCGCGAGATCATGGCGCAGGCGCTGCGCCAGGCGCGGGACGCGCGGCTGGCGATCCTCGACTCGATGCACGCGGCGATCGAGCAGCCGCGCGCGGACATCTCGCGCTACGCGCCGCGGATCATCACGATCACGATCAACAAGGACAAGATCCGCGACGTCATCGGGCCGGGCGGCAAGATGATCCGCTCGATCACCGAGCGCACCGGCTGCAAGATCGAGATCCACGACGACGGCCGCGTCGACATCGCCTCGACCGACGAGGAGGCGGCGCAGCAGGCCGTCCAGATCGTCAAGGAGCTGACCGCCGAGGCCGAGCTGGGCAAGACCTACCTCGGCAAGGTGGTCCGCGTGGTCAACTTCGGCGCGTTCATCGAGATCCTGCCCGGCGTCGAGGGCCTGTGCCACATCTCCGAGATGGCCGAGGGCCGGACCCGCGAGGTCCGCGACGTGATGGACGAGGGCGACGAGACGCTGGTCAAGGTGATCGACATCGACGGCCAGGGCCGGGTGCGGCTGTCGCGGCGCGCGGCGCTGCGGGAGCAGGAGGGCGGCGGTTCCGCCGAGCCGGCGCGCGAGCCGGTACCGGTCGGCAGCGGCGACCGTGACGACCGGCCGCCGCGGCGCGATCAGCGGCGCGACGGTGGACGCGGCGGCGACCGCGGGGGCGACCGCGGGGGCGACCGGCGGCGCGGGGGCGGCGGCCGGCGCGACTGAGCGCGGAGCCGACCGGCGACAAGAAAAAGGCGGGCCCCGTGGCCCGCCTTTGGTTTGTCCGCAGCCGCCGGGCGCCGTCAGGGGGTCATCAGCTCCTCGACGCGATCGCCGATCATGCTCTCGCGGACCGACGCGGTGATCCGGGCCGTCGCGTTGCCCGGCTCCACCGTCAGCACCACCGCGTGGCCGAGCATGATCCGCGGCAGGTCGCCGTTCTCGCGGTACAGCGCCAGCATGTCGCCCGGGCGCATCCCGGCGTTGGCTCCCAGGTCGACCGTGATCAGGTGCCCGGTGCCCACCGCCGCCAGGTCGTCCTTGACCGCGACGATGTAGCCGGTCGCGCCTCCGGTCGGCTCGACCCCCCAGCGGTCGAATTCCGGCATCGCCGACATCAGCGGGATCGGGATCTCGGCCCACGGCACCAGCTCGTCGCCGTCGTGGATGTCCTCGCAGGACATGTCGATCACGGCGATCGAGGTGTTGGCCTGGGTGGCCATCACGCGCAGCCGCCCCAGACGCTTCACGTAGCGGCCCATGCTCTCCTTGGTGACCGGGTGCCGGACGTCGTAGGTGTGCCGCAGCACGGCCCACTCGCTTCCGGTCTCGATGCCCTGGTTGCGGCCCTGGTTGAGGTACAGCACGTGCCCCTCACCCATCAGCTCGCCCTCCTGCTCGTGTCCGGCGATCGTGACGTCGGAGACGGTGTTGGAGGCGTCGACGAACCCCGAGCAGTACACGTCGGACTCGTAGGCCACCGGCAGCAGCGGCGCGGGCTCCTCGACCTCGCGCGGCCCGGCGTCGGGGGTCGGCGGCGCGGTCTCCGGCCGGTCGGGAACCGGGGGACCTTCCGGCGGCACCACGGTCGGCCGGCCGGGGATCACCAGCGGGTCACCGGGGTAGATCCAGTGGCTGTCGAGGATGTAGCGGTTCTCGTCCCAGATCTGGGGCCACAGGAACGGGTCGTCGAGCCATTGCCCGGCGAGGTCCCACAGGGTGTCCCCCTTCTGGATGATGTAGTCGCCGGGACCGGCCGGCGGCGGATCCCAGGGCGTCCAGTGGTCCCCGACCTTCTTGAGATTCGTGGGCGGCCGGGTCGACTCCGCCAGGGCAGCACCGGACAGCAGCACCCCCGCAACCAGCAACGCCATGCACGGAGCGAACTTTCTCATCGGCGACTCCTTCGGGCCGAAACGACACCACGTGCCCACGGACGGATGGCAAGGACCGCGCCTCGCGGTGCACCGCGGCAGAATATAAGCCAGAATACCCGGATTTCAACCCACCCATATGCGGCGGATAGCGCCAGAGACGTCTCCGCGGCCCGGCGCATCGACGGGCCGGCGTCAACGGCGGAGGAAGTCCAACCGTACCCGTCCGTAACGTCTTGAATCGAAGAGCCTTAGGCTCTCGAGTGCCCCGGCGATGGACGGGCTGCGGAATTCCCGCTCGACGCTGATCGTGGCTTCCGGGGCCAGCAGCCCGGGCCGCTCCAGGGCCTCCAGGAACGCCGTCAGCGGCTCCTCGTACGGCGCGTCCACCAGCACCAGGTCGAACGGGCCGCCGATCCCCTCGCCGAGCAGCAGCCGCTCGGCGCGGCCGGGCACGATGCGGCTCCGGTCCTCGACCCCGAGCCGGGCCACGTTGCGGCGCAGGCAGTCGAGCGCCTCGCGGTCCGGCTCGAGGAACGTCACCGTCGCCGCGCCGCGGCTGAGCGCCTCGAGGCCCAGCGCGCCGGTGCCGGCGTAGGGGTCGAGGACCCGGGCCCCGGGCACCGCGGCGCCCAGGATCGAGAACAGCGCTTCCCGCACGCGGTCCGCGGTCGGGCGCACGCGGCGTCCGGGCGGGACCGCCAGGCGGCGCCCCCGGAGCTCGCCGGCGATGATGCGGAGGGATCCTGCCACGCCGCGGCTCCCCGGCCGCGTTACTCGCCGGCGGGCCGCGTCGCGATCGTCAGGCCCTCGGCCCCGGCCTCGCGGACCGCGTCCATCACCCGCACCACGGAGCCGTGCGGCGCCGCGGTGTCGGCACGCAACACCACGATCTTCCGCTCCGCCGAGGCCAGCGCGTCGGGCAGCTGCGCGCGCAGCTGTTCCAGCGTCAGCGTCCGGCCGTCGAAGGACAGCGTGCCGTCGACCGCCATGAACACCGTCACCTCGCGGACCTCGCGGTCCGCGGTGGAGCTCGAGCTGGGCAGGTCGAGCTTGATGCCCGAGCTTTCCAGGAACGTGGTCGACACCGCGAAGAAGATCACCAGCAGGAACACCACGTCGACGAGCGGCGCGAGGTCGATCCCGACGTGGCGCTTGCCGGGCTTGCCGAGCTGCACGGCCCTACTCCGCCAGCGCGGTGCCGGCCCGGGCGGCGGGCACGCCCAGGGGCGCGCCGAGGGGGGCGTCGGCGCCCGCGGGGTACAGCACGCGCAGCACCCGCAGCGTCTCGCGCTCGATCTCGGTCAGGATGCTCTCGGCCCGGCCCTGGAAGTAGTTGTAGGCCACCAGGGTCGGGATCGCGATCAACAGGCCGGTGGCCGTGGTCAGCAGCGCCTGCGAGATCCCGTTCGACAGCTGCGCCGCCTGGCCGCTGCCGGACTCGGCGATCGTCTTGAACACGTCGATCATGCCGGTCACGGTGCCCAGCAGCCCCAGCAACGGTGAGACGCTGGCGACGGTGCCCAGCGCACCGAGATACCGCGTCAGGCGCTTGGTCTCGTGCCGCCCGGCGTCCTCCACCGCCTCCTTGGCCGCCGCCTCTCCCTTGCTCGCGTACTCCAGCCCGGCCTGGACGATGTTGGTGTAGATGCCCGGGTTCTCGGCGCAGACCTGCCGGGCCCGATCGGGGCGGCCACCCTCGACGAGCCCGGTCACGCGCTCGACGATCGCCGGGTTGAGCAGTCGCGCGGAACGGAGGTTGAACGCCCGCTCGATGATGATCGCGATCGCGACCACCGAGCAGATCAGCAGCGGCCACATCACCGGGCCGCCCGCCTTGAACACCTCGATCAACGACATCGGACGATTCTAGTCCCGGTCCCGGGGGGTGGCAAACGATCGGCTCAACGCTTCTTGCCGTTGCGGCGGCGGCGGCGCCTCGGCCGCGATGCGGGCTTGTCGTCCGTCGCGGCCGCGGCCTTCTCGGCGACGGCGGTGGCCGGCTTGCCGGCGCCGCGGGTACGACGCCGCCGGCCGGCGGCCGGACCGCGGGAGCGCCGGCCGCGGTCGGGAGGCGCCGTGCGGTACTCGAATCCCTCGAGCGCCTCGCGCGGAATGGTCTCGTCGAGCAGCCGCTCGATCTCCGAGGCCCGCCGCTCGTCGCGCCGTGTGATCAGCGTGATCGCCCGCCCGGTACGCTCCATCCGCCCGGTGCGGCCGATCCGGTGCACGTAGTCCTCGGCCAGCATCGGCGGGTCGAAGTTCACCACCAGGTCGATGTCGGTGATGTCGAGGCCGCGCGCCGCGACGTCCGTGGCGACCAGGAAGTGGTACTCCCCGCGGCGGAACGCATCCAGCGCGCGCTCGCGGTTGGCCTGCGAGAGCAGGCTCGACAGCGACACCACGGTCAGGCCGCGACGCCGCAGCTTGGTCGCCAGCTCGGAGGTCCCCTCGCGGGTGGCGGTGAAGATCAGCCCCTTGGTCGGTCGCTCGTGTTTCAGCAGCGCCAGCAGCAGCTCGACCTTCTGCCCCTCGGCGACCGGGTAGAAGGCGTGGTCGACCTGGTCCGTGACGCGGGTGCCGGTGTGCATCCGCACCAGGTCGGGATGGAACATGTAGCGCTCGGTCAAGGTGCGCAGCTGCTCGGGGAAAGTAGCCGAGAACAGCATCGTCTGGCGGCTCATCGGCGCGCGGCGCATGATCGCGTCGATGTCGTTGATGAACCCCATGTCGAGCATGCGGTCGGCCTCGTCGAGCACCAGGTAGCGCAGCTTGCGCAGCGACAACCAGGCCGAGTTGATGAAGTCGAGCAGCCGGCCCGGGGTCGCGACGACCAGGTGCCGTCCCTCGCCCAGCGCCTGCTTCTGTCCCCCGGTGGAGGTCCCGCCGTAGGCCACGACCGTGCTGACGCCGAGCGGGCGGCCGAAGCGCTCCGCCTCGCCGGCCACCTGCAACGCCAGCTCGCGCGTCGGGCAGACCACCAGCGCCTGCGGCTCGTGCACCGCCAGGTCGAGCCGCTGGAAGATCGGCAGCAGGTAGGCCAGCGTCTTGCCGGTGCCGGTCTGGGCGACGCCGATCAGGTCCCCGCCCTGGAGCAACACCGGGATGGCCCGCCGCTGGATCGGGGTCGGCGTGTCGAAGCCGGCCTCGTCGAGCGTCCGCAGCAACGGCTCTCGCAGATCGAAGTCGCGGAACGATTCCGGCTTGTTAGCAGGCAAGTGCTGAACCCGGGGCCGCTCAGGCTTCCTGGCGCTCGGCCAGGATCGTCTCGATCTCGGCGTCCTCGAGCAGCCGGTCCGAGCGCTTGGCCGCCTCGAACACGCGGTCGACCCGTTCCTCGGTCGCCTCGATCCCGCGCTGCTCGAGCCAGAACACGACGTTCGATTTGCCGCTCATCGGCCCGATCCGGATCCGCTGGCTCAGGCCGTAGTCGCTGGCAACCACGCCGGAGTAGATCCGGTCGGCGAGCCAGGCGTCCCCTTTCTTGTAGGCCTTGATCACCGCGGCGGCGTGCACGCCGGTTGCCGTCTCGAAGGCGTCGGTGCCGAACACCGAGTAGTTGGACGGGATCGGCACGCCCGTCGCGTCCGAGACCGCCTTGACGTAGTCGCCCAGCCGGGTCAGGTCGCGATCGATCCAACCCAGCAGCTTCAGGTTGACCAGCAGCAGGTCGATCTCGGCGTTGCCCGCCCGCTCGCCGATGCCGAGGCCGCAGCCGTGGACGCGCGTCGCCCCGGCGCGGTAGGCGGCCAGGCAGTTGGCCAGCCCCAGCCCGCGATCGCGGTGGCCGTGCCAGTCGATCTCGACGTCCGCGCCGCCGGCATCGTCCAGCACATCGCGCATGAAGCGGATCAGCCGCGTGGTGCCCTCGGGGGTGGCGTGACCGACGGTGTCGGTGACGCAGACGCGTTGCGCGCCGAACCGCACCGCCGCGCCGTACAGCGCGCGGATCGTGTCCGGGTGCGCCCGCGAGGTGTCCTCGGTGACGTACATCACCGGCATCCCGGCCCGCACGGCGTAGGTGATCGCCTCCTCGGTGCGTTCGAGCAGGAAATCCAGGTTCCAGCCTTCGGCGTACTGGCGGATCGGCGACGAGCCGATGAACAAGCAGGTCTCGATCTCGATGCCGGTCTTCTGGGCCACCCGCTCGATCGGCTCGATGTCGCGGATCATCGTCCGCGCCGCGCAGTTGGGGCGGATCGACAGCCGCGACGCGGCGATCTCGCGGCACAGCGCCTCGACGTGCTCCTCGGCGCGCGGACCGGCGCCGGGCAGGCCCACGTCGGCCGTCTCGATGCCCAGCTGGTCCATCAGGTGCAGGATCCGGATCTTGGCCTCCGGCGGCGGGTCGATCACGGACGGCGACTGCAGGCCGTCGCGCAGCGTCTCGTCGTCCAGCATCACCCGGGTCGGTCGCTCGGGGATCCCGGGCTCGGGCGCGCGGTTCCAGTCGTGGATCAGTTCGTCCTGCTTCATGTTCAAACGCTCCTGTGGAGCCTCATCGTACCCTTCGCCCCCCGACCCGTCAACGCGGTCGGTGGAGGGCGCGAATCCGGTTTTTCGCGGTCAGAACAGGCCGCGACGCTTGGCCCAGCTCAGGAACCGACGCATCCCCTGGATGTCGCCCTGCGCGATGAAGGCGGCACGGACGGTTTCGCGATCGCGCGGGAAATCGGCGGGCAGCGGAGGCAGCACGACCTCCTCCAGCGCATCGGTCGCGGAGAGGTCGAGCGGCGCGCAACCGGAGGGGGTCACCACCGAGATCGCCGTCACCTCGCCGTTGCGCTGGATCGTGAAGTTGATCCGGTTGGCGTGCTCGAGCATCCAGCTCTGGTTGCGGTAAGCCCAGCGCTCGAACTCGTCGGTGGTCAGGTACAGCCGGTTGTGCCAGGCGCGCCAGATCGCGATGTAGATCTGGCGTCCGTAGTCCGACCAGTCGTAGTCGCGGCTCTCGAACTCGAGGTTGCCGACGCCGTAGCCGGTCGTCGGCAGCGCCGAGAAGTCGGGCACGAACACGTGCTGCGGCGTCCCGCCCGGGTTCGCCGGCCCGGGTGGCGCGTTGTCGCGGGCGCGGGCGAGGGCCTGGTCGAACTCCTGCAGCGCGCGTCCGATGTCGAGCTCGCGCCGGCGCTCCGGCGGCGGCTCGTCGGGCCGTTCCGGCGGGCGCGACGTCTCGCGCTCGCGCAGCGGATCGGCCCGCTCGGAATCGGGAAGCTCGAACACCGCGCCCGGCTCCTCGGCCGCCGGCGCGGCCCGTTCCGTCGCCTGCGCCATCCGTTCGGCCGGCGGCGTCGGGGGCGTCGTGCGGGGGACCGGCACCAGCTCGCCCCGCGGCGCGACCGGGGTCGGCGCCGGCTGCGGCAGCACCGGGGCCTGCCCGGTCAGGTCGCGCTCGCCGGGCGGGGCGAAGGTGAACTGGATCCGCTGCTCCGGGGCCGGCGGCACCGGCGACAGCATCGCCACCAGGCCCAGCACCGACGGCGCGAGGATGCTGACCAGCAGCAGCAGCAGGTGCAGCAGCACCGAGCCCAGCAGGGCCCACAGCAGCGCGTGGTCGCTCCATTGCCGCTCGGTGCGCGTCATCCGGCCATTCTAGCCCGCGCCCCGCAAGCCGCCACGCGGCGGCCGGGAGAATCAGACCAGCCCCGCAGCGAGCCGGTGAAACTCGCGCCGCACGGCCTGGAAGCCCCGCGTCTGGACGACCGGATGCACGCGGTTGCTCAACAGCACGTAGAACGCGTCGCGTCGGGGCTCGAACCACACCGAGGTGCCCGTGAAGCCGGTGTGTCCGGGCGCACCGTCGTCCAGCACGCCGCGGGCGGCCGCGGAGTCGGCGGCCGCGACCATCCCGAACGTGCGCGTCCCCGGCCGGACCGCGACGGGAGCGAGCAGCCGCGCCCGCGCCCGCTGCGAGAGCGCGAGCCGTTGCGGGCGCAGGATCTCGCGGGCGATCCGGGCCACCTCCGACAGCGTGCCGAACAGGCCCGCGTGTCCGGCCGCACCGCCGAGCGCGTGGGCGTTGGCGTCGTGTACCTCGCCGCGCAACAGGCCGGTGCGCCAGGCGTGCCCGGATCCGGCCGCTCCCGCCAGCGCGCGCTCGTAGAGGTTGCCGCGCTCGGTCGGCGCCGCCGACGCGAAGCGTCCCGGCTCGACGGCGAACCCGGTCTCGCGCAGCTCGAGCGGAGCGGCGACGTGCTCGTCGAACAGCCGCGCCAGCGAAGCTCCGCCGGCGCGCTCGAGCGCCGCACCGAGCAGGATGTAACCGAGATCGGAGTACAGCGTCGTGCCGGGATCCGGCGCCGGCGCGATGCCGCCGATCCGGCGCACGTACTCGTCCAGGGAGCCCGCCTGCAGATAGAGCGGCTGCCACGCCGGCAGGCCGGCGCGATGCGCGCCGAGATCGAGCGGCGTGCGGTCGCCCCAGGCGCTGTCCGCCAGTCCGGGCAGCAGTCCGGACAGCGACGCCTCGAGCGCCAGCCGGCCGCGCTGCTCCAGCAGCACCGCGACCAGCGCCGTCGCCAGCGGCTTGGTCAGCGAGGCGAGGTCGTAGACGGTCGTCTCCCGGACCGCTTCGACCCGCGGTTCGAGGGCGGCGTTGCCGACGGCGCCGCGCTCGACGACGCCGCGCGGGCCCTCGACCCACCAGCAGGCGCCGGGCATCCAACCGTCGGCGACGAACCGAAGCAGCCGCTCCTCGACCGCACCGCGGGGCGGCGGGCCGGCGCTCACGACCGCGCCGGCGACCGGTCGATCGCCTCGCGCACGCGGTAGGCCAGCTCCATCGCCCGGCGCCCGGCCGCGCCTTCCACGCTCGGCGTGCGATGCTGCTGCACCGCGACGAGGAACTCGGCCAGCTCGTTGCGCAACGGCTCGCCGTCCTCGACGGGCAGGTGGTCGTGCCGGATCGCCGGAGCACCGTCGGCGCCGAACTCCAGCCGGTAGCGCTCGACGGTCCGGGCCACCGTGTCGCAGGACAGGTAGGTCCGGGACTGGAACACCCGGACCCGTCGCACCGGGTCGGCCGAGATGCGGCTGGCGGTCAGGTTCGCCACGCACCCCGAGGCGAAGCGGATGCGGGCGTTGGCGATGTCGACCTTGTCCGTCAGCGCGGCGACCCCGACGGCGTCGACGCCGACCACGTCGGTGCCGTCGAGGTACAGCAACAGGTCCAGGTCGTGGATCATCAGGTCCAGCACCACGTCGATGTCGGTGCTGCGGGCGTTGAACGCGGCGAGACGGTGGATCTCGAAGAACCGCGGGGCGTCGACGGCGCGGGCCAGCGCCAGCACCGCCGGGTTGAACCGTTCGGTGTGGCCGACCATCAGCAGCCGTCCCGCGCGGCGCGCGACGTCCAGGATCGCGTCAGCCTGCTCGAGGCTGGGCGCGAGCGGCTTCTCCACCAGCACGTCGACGCCACCCTCGAGCAGCTCGCAGGCCACCTCCGCGTGGGCCTCGGTCGGCACCGCGACGCTGGCGGCGCGCACGCGTCCCACCAGGTCGCGCGTGGCGTCGAGCGCTTCACAGCCGTGCTCGGCGGCGATGCTTCTGGCCCGCTCGCGGTCCCGGTCGACCACGCCGACCAGCCGCGCCCCCGGCAACGCCGCGTACAACCGTGCGTGGTGGCGGCCCAGGTGCCCCACGCCGACCACCCCCACCGGAATCGGTTCCAGCCCGCCGTCGCTCATCGCTCGCCCCCCGGAAGCCTCCGCTCAGCGGACCACGCCGCGTTTGCTCTCGCGGACGAAGTCGATGAAGTAGCGCACCTCCGCGACCTCGCCCGATTCCCGCTCGACCTCGGCCAGCGCCTGCTCGAGCGTCAGCTTGGAGCGGAACAGCTTCATGTAACAACGCTTCAGCGCGCGGATCGTCTCCGGTGCATAGCCCTTGCGCTTCAACCCGACCAGGTTCAGGCCGTGGGTCGTCGCGCGGTTGCCGACGGTGATCACCCAGGGCAACGCGTCCTGCGTGACCACCGAGTAGCCGCCGATGAAGGCGTGGTCCGCGACGCGGCAGAACTGGTGCACGCCGCTGAACGCTCCGACCACGGCGTCGTCGCCGACGTCCACGTGCCCGGCCAGCGTCGCCGCCTGGGCGAAGATGATCCGGTTGCCGATGCGGCAATCGTGCCCGACGTGGACGCCCGCCATCAGCAGGTTGTCGTCGCCGATCACGGTCTCGCCGCCGCCGCCCGGCGTGCCGCGATTCAGCGTCACGAACTCGCGGATGCGGTTGCGGGCGCCGACCGCCAGTCGCGTCGGCTCGCCGGCGTACTTCAGATCCTGCGGCGGGCCCCCGATCGACGCCATCGGCGAGATCACGTTGTCCGGCCCCAGCACCGTCGGCCCCTCGATCACCACGCTCGCGCCGAGACGGCAGCGGTCGCCGATCTGCACCCCGGGGCCGATCACGCAGAACGGGGCGATGGTCACGTCCTCGCCGATCCGGGCCTCGCGATCCACCACCGCCCGCGGATCGATCGACGTCGCCATCTCAGCGTTCCACCATCGCCGACAGGATCTCCGCCTCGGCGGCGAGCTTGCCGTCGACTTCCGCGCGGCCGCTCATCTTGCAGGTTCTGGAGCGCAGCTTGACCACCTGCATGGTCAGCGTCAGGCGGTCGCCGGGCGTCACCGCGTGGCGGAACCGCGCGCCGTCGATCCCGGCGAAGTAGACCAGCCGGTCGGCGCGCTCGGGCATGTCGTGCAACAGCAGCACGGCCCCGGCCTGCGCCATCGCCTCGACGATCAGCACCCCGGGCATCACCGGCGCACCGGGGAAGTGCCCCTGGAAGAAGGGCTCGTTGAACGTCACGTTCTTGACCGCCACGATCCGCTGCCGCGCCTCGAGCTCCAGCACGCGATCGACCAGCAGCAGCGGGTAGCGATGCGGGATGCTGTCGAGAATGCCACGGATGTCCATCTCCACGGTTCACTCCTTCCGCGAGAGGTCGGCCTCGAGCCGCTCGAGCCGTTCGCGGAGTCGCCGCACCTCGTTCAGCAGCTGCGGCAACCGTTTCGCCGCAGCCTGGGTCCGCCTCCAGTCCCGGATCCCCACGGCGGGCGTCCCCGCGACCACCGATCCCGCGGGAACGTCCGCGAACACCGCCGTCTTGGCCGCGATCGTGACGTCGTCGCCGATCGCGAGGTGACCCGCCGCGCCGGACTGGCCCGCCACGGTGACCCGCGCGCCGAGGCGTGTGCTGCCGGCCAGTCCGGACTGCGCCACCAGCAGGCAATCCGGGCCGACCTGCACGCCGTGCGCGACCATCACCAAATCGTCGATCTTGGTCCCGCGTCCGATCACGGTGTCGCCGAGCGCGCCGCGATCGATCGTGGTGTTGGAGCCGATCTCGACGTCGTCCTGGATCACGACCCGGCCGAGCTGCGGCACCTTGCGGTGGCGTCCGCCGCTGGTCGCGAACCCGAAGCCGTCGGCCCCCAGCACGACTCCGGAGTGGATCCGGCAGTCCCGGCCGACCTGCGTGCGGTCGTACAGCACGACCCGCGGGTAGAGCACCGTTCGATCGCCGATGCGGCTCCCCGCCCCGACCACCGCGCCGGCACCGACCACGACCTCGTCGCCCAGCGTGGCCCGCTCGCCGATCACCGCGAACGCTCCGACCGCGACGTCCCGTCCCAGCGTCGCCGAGCGATCGACACGCGCGTCGGGCGAGATCCCGGGCCGCGCCGGCGGCTCGGGATGCAGCGCCTCGAGGATCTCCGCCAGTGCCAGGTACGGCTCGGGCGCTTCGAGCAGCGTCTGCCCCGCGAGGGTCACGCCCGGGCCCACCAGGACCGCGGCGGCGCGCGTGCTCTCCGCCGCGGCGCGGTAGCGGGGGTTGGTCAAGAAGCTCAGCTCGTCAGGCCCGGCGCGGTCGAGGGGCGCCACGCCGCGCACCTCGCGGCGAGCGTCGCCGATCACGCGCCCGCCGACGCGACCGGCCAGCTCGCCCAGACGGAACGCCGGTGCCACCGCGTTCAGTTGCCCGCGGAGTCGTCGGACGTCTTGACCAGCTGGTTGAACAGGTCGACGAGCGCGGTGGTCACGTCGACCGCCTCCGCCGCGTACGCGACCTGGCTGCGGTCGAGCAGCAGCGCGAACCCCTCTCGCTTGCCGAACTCATCGACCACCGCCAGCAGCTGCTGCTCGAAGCGGCCGCCGGCCTCGGAGCGCTCGAGCTGCCACTCCCGCATCGCCGCCTCACGCAGCGAGTTCAGCTCGAGCGCCTTGCGCTGCACCTCGCGCTCGAGGCTCGACCGCTTCTCGGCCGACAACGACAGCGACTGCGAGTTGAGCTGGTTCTGCAGGTCCGCCAGCGCGGCCTCCTTGCCCTGGATCTCGGCCTGCTTGCGGTCGAGATACTGCTTGAGCGCCGCCTGGACCTTCTTGCCTTCTTCGGTCTCTTCCGAGATCCGCAGCGAATCGAACACGCCGATCTTGGCCGTCTGGGCCGCGAGCGGCGTCGCGGCCAGGAGCAGCAGCACAGCGGTGACGCACAGGATGGTTCTTCGGTTCATGAGCATTCCTCTTCAGAAACTTCTGCCAATCGAGAACTGGAAGCTGCTGGTGCGGTCGCGATCGAGCTTGCGCACCGGCCAGCCGTAGATCAAACGCAGGGGCACCGGGAACACCGGCAGGTGCAGCCGCAGCTCCAACCCGGCGGACACGCGGAACGTGTCGAAGCCGAGCGACGTGTCCTCGAAGAAGGCGTCGCCCGCGTCGAGGAAGAACGCCAGCTCGACCTGCTCGTTGAGCGGTCGCACCAGCTCGCTCTGCAGCAGCAGGAACCGGTCGCCGCCGACCTCGACCAGCGCCGGCTGGCCGCCCAGCGTCGCCAGCTCCTCCAGCGGGATGCCGGTCGGATCCGAGATCACGTCGGCGATGTTGCGGTCGGCGTCGAAGCGGATGTAGCGCAGCGGGGTGATCGAGCGGGTCTCGAACACCCGCGGTCCGAGCGTATCGCCGCCGAGCCAGAAGCGCTGGAAGCGCGGGATGCCGTTGATGTTGGAGTTGCTCGCCTTGCTGCCCCCGCAACACTCACGGACCAGCCCGGTCTGCAGGTGCAGTCCGGTGAACGAGCGGCGCGTGAACTTGGTGTAGCGGGTGTAGTTCATGATCGGCTTGTAGAACGCCGTATCGCCGCCCAGGAACCCGCCGGCGACCTGCCCGGTCACGGCGAACTCGCTGCCGCGGCTGGGCCGGAACGGGTTGTTGATCCGGTTGTAGCGGAAGCTCGGCGCGATGCTGGAGATGCGGTTCGAAGCGCTGCCCAGCGAGACGCCGGTGATGTCCACGGTCGAGGAGGAGACGCTCTCGTAGGCGTAATTGACCGTGAAGCTGCGGAACGGCCCCAGCCGGCGGCCCAGCACCAGCCCGCCGCCCTTGCTACTGCTGCGGAACGAGCCGCTGAAGTCCACGTCGGTGCGGAACAGCCGGAAACCGGCGGTCCAGGGCCGGTTCAAGAACCACGGCTCGGTGAACGACAGCGAGTAGCGATCGGCGCGCCCGCCGACCTGCAACGCCAGCGACAGCACCTGGCCGCGGCCGAGAAAGTTGCGCGTGGAGTAGACGCCGTTGAAGAACGCGCCGTCGAGGCCGCTGTACCCGCCGCCGACCTGGATCTCGTTGCGACCCTGCTCCTGCCCCGGGAAGTTGAGCCGGACCTCGTCGCGGCCCTCGATCGGCTCGATGACCGGATCGTCCTCGACCGTGAAGTAGCCCAGCTGGTTCAGCTTGATCCTCGACAGCTCGAGCTTGGTGCGGCTGAACAGGTCGCCCTCGTGCAGCTGCACCTCGCGGCGCAGCACGTTGTCCTTGGTCGACGTGTTGCCGTTGAACTCGATCCGGCCGATCCGGTACGGCCTGTCCTCGGAGATCTGGATCAGGACGTCCGCCACCGGCTCGTCCTCGTGGCGCTGGATCCGGCGCACCACGTTGGCGTAGAGGTGGCCGCGGTCCTCGTAGGCCCGGGTGATCGTGTTGACGCCGAGCTTGAGCAGCCCCTCGTTGAGCACCTGCCCCTCGCGGAGCGGCACCAGCCCCTTGAGCTGCTGTTCAGTCAGCACGCCGTGGCCCTCGACCGTCAGCTTGCCCATCTTGTACTGCCGTCCCTCGACGACCGGGACGGTCAAGAACGCCAGCTGGCGGCCGGCCGAGCCGGCCTTCTTGGCCTTGGCCAGCCGCTTGGCGACCTTGGCTTCCAGACGCTGCTTGCGCTTGCGCAGCTCGCGTTCGCGGCCCGGCCGCAGGTCCTCGCGCTCGAGACGTTTTTCGTAGCTCTCGATGCCGCGCACCAGCCAGTCCGGCACCAGCGGCTTGTCCTCGCGCTGCTTGCGCTTCTTCTTCTCGACCTGCTTGAGCTCGACCAGCGGTCCGCGCAGCTCGATGTCGAGGTAGCCCGCGCGTTGGTACAGATCGCGAATCTCGCCCGCGTCCTGGTCCCACTTGAGCGGGTGGTAGAGGTTCTTCTTCGAGAACGGCCAGTACCACTTGCGCGCCTGGGTCAGCTTCAGCTGCCCCTTGAGCGTGCGGTCCTTGAACACCTCGTTGCCGGTGAAGTCGATCTTCTTGATCCGCGTCTTGCGCCCGGGCTGGATCTTGAAGCGCACCGTCCGCGCGGTGTCGGTGACCGCCTCGATCTCGTAGTCGACCTTGGAGCCCATGAACCCCTTGAGCGACAGCAGGTCGCGGATCACGCCGGCGGTGCCGGCGATGGCGCGCAGGTTGATCGGCTTGCCCAGCCCGAGCCGGATGTCGCGCTCCTTCAGCGCGTCCTCGATCTGGGTCTGGTTGACGACCTTGTTCTCGTCGTAGACGACCGACGACAGCACCGGCCGCTCCTGGACCTTGATCACCACGACCTTGCCGCCGCCCGGCGCGTCCTCGGCCTCGACGGTGAGGTCCTCGAACAGCTCCATCTCCCACAGCTTGCGGAACTTCCTGCGGATCACGGCCACGTCGTAGGGGTCGCCCTCGGTCAGCTCGAGGGCATGGCGGAACCCGGCCTGCGTCATGCGGAACAGGCCCTGGACGTGGATCTCCTCGATCGTCCCCGGCTGGGCGGCCGCGGTCGTCGCGGTCAACGCCAGCGCCAGGGCGAGCAGGAGCGGCCCTGTGAGTCTCGGCATCGGGTTCCTTCGTTCCGCCCGGGCTCCGGCGTTCCCCTCGGCGGGTGCCGCAACCGTATCGCGACCCCTCCCGGGACGGCCACTCATTTTATAGCCTGAGGCGGAATCGTGCTTGGCCGCGCGGCGGCACGGCGCGGGGGCCGTGCAGCGCCCGGCGGGCGCGGCTAGGTCGCCGTCTGCTCGATCACGCTCTTGAACGCGAGCTGGTCGCCTTCCAGGTAGACCTCGATCAGGCCCTCCTGGAAGCGGCCCAGGATCAGCGACTCGCTCAGCCCGTCCTCGATGTGGCGCTGGATCGCGCGTCGCAACGGCCGCGCCCCGTAGGAGCGATCCTGGCAGGTGGTGTGGACCAGCCACTCGCACACGTCGTCGGTCACGCTGATCTGGATCTTGCGCTCCTCGAGGCTCTCGTTGAGCCGGCGGATCATGATCCGCGCGATGTCGCGCAGCTGCTGCTCGGTCAGCGCGTCGAAGACGATGATCTCGTCGATGCGGTTGATGAACTCCGGGCTCAGCGTGCGCTTGACCTCGTTCAGCACCAAATCGCGGCGGTCCTTGAACTCCTGGCTCTGGTCACCGGCCTTGAAGCCCATCTTCCCGCCGGTGCGGGCGATGTGGCTGGAGCCGATGTTGGAGGTCATGATCACCAGCGCGTTCTTGAAGTCGACCTGCTGGCCGTAGGCGTCGGTGATCACGCCGTCCTCGAGCACCTGCAGCAGGATGTTCAGCACGTCCGGGTGGGCCTTCTCGATCTCGTCGAGCAGGATCACGCTGTACGGCTGGCGCTTGATCCGCTCGGTCATCTGGCCGCCTTCCTCGTGGCCCACGTACCCCGGCGGCGAGCCGATCATCTTGGCGATGGCGTGCTTCTCCATGTACTCGGACATGTCGAAACGCACCAGCGCGCGCTCGCTGCCGAACAGGAACTCGGCCAGCGTCCGCGCGACCTCGGTCTTGCCGACCCCCGTCGGGCCGAGGAACACGAACGAGCCGATCGGCCGGTGCGGGTTCTTCAGCCCGGCCCGCGAGCGACGGATCGCGCGCGACAGCGCCGAGATCGCCTCTTCCTGGCCGACGATCCGCTCGTGCAGGAAGCCCTCCATGTTGAGCAGCTTGTCCGCTTCTTCCTCGGCGACGGACTGGATCGGGATCCCGGTCCAGCGGCAGATCACGTCCTCGACGTCCCCTTTCGAGACGTCGATGATCTTGTTGCACTCGGCCTCGTACTGCCGCTTGAGCTCCTCGTGCTTGCGGCGCAGCGTGACCTCGTTGTCGTGGAACGCCACCGCCTCGTCGAAGTCCTTGCGCGCCAGCGCGTCCTTCATCCCGTCCACCGCATGCTTGAGGTCGCGCTCGATCTTCTTGCTCTCGGCGTAGGAGGTGCTCTTGGCCAGCTTGACCCGCGCGCCGGCCTCGTCCAGCACGTCGATCGCCTTGTCGGGCAGGAAGCGGTCGGTGATGTAGCGGTTGGACTGGTAGACCGCGGCGCGGATCGCGTCCTCGGCGAACCTCACGCCGTGGAAGCGCTCGTAACGCTCCTTGATTCCCTCCAGGATGCGGTAGGTCTCCTCCTCGGTCGGCGGCTTGATCGTGATCGGCTGGAACCGCCGCACCAGCGCGCGGTCCTTCTCGATGTACTTGTGATAGTCGCGGGGCGTCGTCGAGCCGATGCACTGCACCTCGCCGCGCGACAGCGTCGGCTTGAGGATGTTCGCCGCGTCCAGCGAACCCTCGGCCGATCCGGCCCCGATCAGGGAGTGGATCTCGTCGATGAAGATGATCACGTCGTCGGAGCTGGTCAGCTCGGTGATGATGCCCTTGAGGCGCTCCTCGAACTGGCCGCGGTACTTGGTGCCGGCGAC
>JBFKMV010000027.1:0-37789 GCA_041629655.1 Candidatus Polarisedimenticolaceae bacterium | reverse complement strand
GGCGTGATCGTGACCTGTCCGTCGCCGTGGGTCAGCCGGAGGCGGGCCCCGGGCGCCACGTCGAAGCTCTCGTGGAAGCGCTTGTCGATCTGTCGCGCCGCGACGGTCGTGGCCCCGGCGCCGAGCAGCAGCGCTCCCGCCACCAGAATCGGACGGATCCTCATCCGCCACCTCCTTCCGGAAGGGTCTCCTTCATCAATACGTCGGTTTTACCGCGCAAGTTCCACGGCCGGGCCGGGACACGGAGGGTGTTGCGAAATCGCAACACGCTTCGCGATCCGGGACGCTTCATTTTTCATGCACCCGCCGGAACTGGGATACAATCCGGGCAGGGCACGATCCAGCGGGTCCGTCGGCCCCTCATCGACGAGCTACGCGACGCGGGGAGCAGTCCTGCCTCTGCCGGGCCCCGGATCGGCCGAGGGGGAAATCCGGACACGAAGCGTGCACGATCGGAGGGGTGACGCATGCGCGAGGCTGAGGGGGGCCGGATCGCGGCCCGCGGTGTGTGGATCGTCGCGATGCTGGCGCTGCTGCCGACAGGCGCCCCGGCGACGGCGGCGGCCGGCTGGGAGTACGGCGACGAGGGGCTGGCCTACGAGAGCTCCGACGGCGACTTCACGCTCGAGGTCCGAAACCGCGCCCAGGTCCGGTTCGTCTGGGAGGACCCGCGGCCGGGCGATTCCAAGGGCTCGTTCGACATCGCGCGCTACAAGCTGCGGATCCGGGGCACGATGTTCCGCAACTGGGAGTACCTGCTGCAATCGGATCTCGCCGCCGGCAGCGAGTCCGGCGGGCGGCTGCTCGAGGACGCCGTGTTCATGTACGTCGCCGACCGCCGGGCGCAGCTGTGGGTCGGCCAGGGCAAGACGGTGTTCGGCCGCCAGCAGCTGACCTCGACGGGGGATCAGCAGTTCGTCGACCGTTCCATCGCCACGACGCGCTTCGCGCACGGGCGCGACGTCGGGATCGCCGTGACCGGCCACAACATGAACCGCACCTACGAGTACGCCGCCGGGCTGTACAACGGCAACGGGATCAACAAGGACGAGGGGGACAACATCGACTACATGGGGGCGCTGCGGCTGGTGTTCACGCCTTACGGCGAGTTCCCGCTGGCCGAGACCGATCTCGAGCGCTCCCGGCAGTCGCGGCTGGCGATCGGGGTGTCGGCGATGTTCAACACGACCGGCACCGAAGGTTTCGAGGAGGAGCGCGTCACCCGCGGCGGGCTGGAGCTGGCCTATCGCAAGGGCGGCTTCGGCGTGGTCGGCGAGTTCTTCACCGAGAGCGCCGACACGGTGCTGGGCGACCCCCCGCTGGACGAGACCGACACCGACGGCTGGTACGGGCAGGTCGGTTACCTGTGGAGCAACGGCGTCGAGATCGCGGGTCGTTATTCCGAGTTGCTGCTGGACGTCGAGCAGCGCGACGAAACCGAGGCCGGCGTGGCGTTCGGCTACCACTTCGTGCTGCGTCGTCGCGCCGCGGACACACGGATCCTCCGCGGCAACAAGCTCCAGGTCGACTACCGGCGGCTGGAGTTCGAGTTCATGCCGTTGCAGCCCGGCGACCCCGTGCCCGAGGAGTTCATCGACCGGGACGAGCTGCGGGTCCAGCTGCAGCTCGTGTTTTAGGAGCCATCATGAAAGCCAACACCATCCGACGCGTCCTGCTGGCCCTGTGCCTGCTGCCGGCGGTCGCGGTCGCGGTCGCGACGGCCGGTCCGCCCCGTGACGACACCGACTTCGATCCGCCGGGACGGGACCGCGGGCGAGGTCACGACCCGGTCACGATCTGTCACATCCCGCCGGGGAATCCCGACCACCCGATCACGATCACGGTCGACGACGACTCGATCCCGGCCCACCTGGCGCACGGCGACTCGCTGGGCGCTTGCGGGACCGGCGCCGGCTGCGCGATCAACAAGGCCGTGCCCGACCTGGAGTCCGAGCCGCCCACGCTGCTGCTCGAGGGCACCAACATCTGCGACGAGCCGCTGGTATTCATCGGCGTCAGCGGCGGCGACCTGATGCAGCTGACCGTGATCGAGTCGAGCGAGACGTCGATCCTGGTCGCGCTGCACGACACCGATCCGGCGACCTGCGTGGTGCTGGTCGAGTGCCCGGCCGAGACCAAGGTGATCGACGTCACGATCGGCGCGGTCGGGCCCCGGGGCGAACAGGGCCCCCAGGGCGACCCGGGCCGCGATGGAATGGACGGCCGCGACGGAATGGATGGCCGCGACGGCCGCGACGGAATGGATGGTCGCGACGGCCCTCCCGGACCTCGCGGCCCCGCCGGTCCGGCCGGCCCGGCCGGCGGCGCGACGCTGTGCCGGCAGGACACCACCGAGGCGCGCGTCGGGCCGTGGTGCATCGACGCCGACGTCAGCGCCGCGGCGAGCTACGAGAACGCCGCGCGGCGGTGTCACGCCGACGGCAAGACGGTCTGCTCCGCCGAGGCGCTGACGATGTGCGACATCGTCCAGCCCGAAGACGGCAACGACGTGCTGGGCTTCTCGGATTGCCGCACGCTGACCGACCAGGCCGGGGTCCTGCTGTGGACCAGCACGACCAACCCGTCGTTCGACACGCGCTGGTCGGAGGGCATCGTCGTCTACGGCGGCGACAACGTGGTGCGCCAGGGCAATCTCAACGAGCTCCATCCGTACTTCTGCTGCAAGCCGATCGGCGCTCCGGACCCGGGCCTCGCGGACCTCTCGCTGGCCAAGCAGGCCGACGTTCTCGCACCCGCGGTGGGCGGCAGCGTGACGTTCACGCTGCGGCTGACCAACTCCGGTCCGGCACCGGCCAGGGTCGAGGTGACCGACTTGCTGCCCGACGGCTTCAGCTACCGCTCGCACGAGGCCGCCGCCGGCGGCGACGTGTACGACCCCGCGACCGGTGTGTGGACGCTCGCCGGCCAGCTCGCGGCGGGGCAGAGCCGCGAGCTCCGGATCACCGTCACCGTGAACGCGGACGGCGACCACCGGAACCGGGCGGAGGTCACGAAGTCGGACAAGCGGGATCCGGACAGCACGCCCGGCAACGGCGACACCGTCACGGAGGACGACGATGCGGAGGTCTCGATCACGCCGAACGGAGAGCTGTCCGAGCGGAACGCGGCGGGCCCGGCGCCGGACGCCGGGCGGCGGGCTAGCGAATCTCGACGGTCGCGGTGAGCGGAGGCGCGAGCTCGCAGGAGCCCGTGAAGCTTCCGGCGAAGCTCCAGTAGCCCTCCTGCACCACCAGCTGGTCGGTGCCGGAGACCACGCCGGAGAAGGCCTGGACCGCGGCCACGCCGCTGCTCGAGAGGGTCTGCCAGGCACCCTCGATCGTCGTTCCGGTGAAGGCGCCGCCACCGCTGACCGCGGCGGTGCCCCCGTCGCTGCACGCCACCTGGAACGGGACGACCTCGAAGGCGTCGGCGACCCGGATCACCTCGAACGTGCCGCGCACCCGGCACAGCGGCGCCAGGCCCATCCCGTCGACGACCGTGGCGCCCTCCAGCACGGTCGCGTCGCCGCTGCAGTTCGAGAACGTGGCGCTGTGGGCGTTGGCCGCGACGTACTCCCAGCTTCCGGCGAGCGCGCCGGCGCCGGGGAGCGCGATCTCGTCGTTGAGCTGCGAGCACCCGGCGGCGAGGCACAGCGTGAGGACGAGCAGCAACGGATGGGTCGGGTTCCGGTCCACGGGACGGCTCCTCGATCAACGGGGACCGGGCTGAATCTAGGCCCGCCCGGGGCCGCGGCAAGCCCGCCCGTTTTTGGTTATCGCGCCGCGCTTTGTTCCGCGCCGCGAGCCGGCCGCCCGCGGTCCGGCACGGCGAGGTGACGCCGATGGAATTCGCTCACGACCTGTTCATCAGCTACGCCCACGACGACGACAAGACGCCCTACAAGGACCACACGGGGTGGGTCAAGGCGCTCGACGAGTCGTTGACGATCCGCCTCAACCAGCTGTTCCGGGCGAACCCGAGCATCTGGCGCGACGCCAAGAAGCTCCGCGGGACCGACGCCTTCGCCGGGATCCTCGACGAGACGGTGACCCGGGCCTGCGTGCTGGTCTCGATCCTCTCGCCGAACTACGTCGGCTCCGACTGGTGCCTCCGCGAGCTCGAGACGTTCTGGGACAACGCCGAGCGCACGGGTTCGCTGACGCTGCGGGGCAGCGGCAAGTGCCGCGCGGTCAAGCTCGAGAAGACGCCGTTCAAGTCCGCCGAGGTCGTGCCGGCCAAGCGCCGCGTCGTGGAGCGCTTCACCGGCGAGGTGCTCGGCTACCGGTTCTGGGTCGAGGACGAGGAGGCCGGGGGCCAGGTCCGCGAGCTGGACCCGAACTACGCGCCGCTGCGGCTCGACTTCGAGCGCCGCGTCGACGACCTGGCGTACGGCATCAAGGAGCTGCTCGAGCTGGCGCGGGGCAAGCCGGCCCGGGGCGCCGAGAAGCCGGCCGTGTTCCTGGCCGAGACCACCGGCGACCTCGACGAGTGGCGCGACGAGATCCGCCGCGACCTGGAGCGCAAGGAGTACCGGGTGTTCCCCGACCGTCCGCTGCCGACCAAGGCCGAGCCGCTGCAGCGGTTCCTGCAGGAGCAGCTCGAGCAGTGCCGGGTCGCGGTCCACCCCGTGGGCAAGAAGGTCGGGTTCATTCCCGAGGGAGCGACGCAGTCGGCGGTGGAGCTGCAGATCGAGCTGGCGCGGGCGAGGGCCGCCGAGGCGGACTCCGCTCTCGTCCAGCTGATCTGGATTCCCGAAGGCCTGGAGACCGTCGACGTCGAGCAGGAGCAGCGGAAGCGGATCGAGCAGCTGCGCGACGATCCGCGACTGCGCGAGGGCGGAGACCTGATCGAGCGCTCGCTCGAGGAGCTGAAGACGACGCTGTACGAGAAGCTCGCGGCGCTCGAGGCCAAGCGGGCGGTAGTCTACGTTGCCGCCTCGACGTTCGGGCTGCGCAAGCAACGCGGCGCGCTGATCGAGGAACTCGAGTCGCGGGGCTACACCGTGCTCCCGGAATGGGAGCCCCCGCTGCTGGCGTCGGACCTCGAGGCCCGCGTCCGCAAGGACCTCGCGCGGAGCCACGTGTTCCTGCACCTGGCCGGTCCGGATTACGGCGTGGTGCCCGAGGGCACGGACCGCTCGATCGCGCACTTCGAGTACGCGCTGGCCGTCGAGCGCGAGGCCGACGGGCCGCATCGGTTGCTCGTCCTGCCGCCCGGTCTGGCGGCCTCCGACGAGCGACAGCGGGGATTCGTCGATCAGCTGCGCTCCGACGCCGCGGCCACGCCGCTCCAGACCTCGCCCGACGACGTCGAGACGTTGAAGACCGCCGTCGCCGCGCAGGTCGCGTCCGTCGAGCAACAGCTGGCCCGACCCGCGGCGCCGCAGCCGGCGGCCGCCCCTGACGCCGCGGCTCCGGTCCGCGTCTACGTGATCTCGGACCAGGGCGACGAAGGCGACGAGCAGCTGGCCCGGCTGAAGGAGCTGCTGCGCGAGCGCCGCTACGAGGTGCTGACGCCGTTCTTCGCCGCGGAAGACGAGCAGGAGCGCGACGAGGAGCACGAGGAAAACCTCAAGGACTGCCACGCGGTCCTGGTCTACCACGGCGCGGCCAACGAGCGCTGGCAGCGACGCCGGCTGCGCGAGCTGCGCCGGCTGCCGGAACTCCCGCGTCACGCCCGCGCGGTGGTCCTGGCGCCGCCGCGCACGCCGCCCAAGGCGGAGTTCGGCACCGAGGAGGCCGAGGTGATCGACGCCACCGGCGGCATCAGCGCGGCCCTGTTCCGGCCGTTTCTCGACGGGCTGGCGCCGGGACGGCAACCCGCGAGCTGATGCAGTCCAGGCACCCCAATCCGTTCCCCGGTCTCCGGCCCTACCGGCCCGACGAGGACTACCTGTTCTTCGGTCGCGAGCGGGAGACCAATGACCTGCTGCGGCGGCTGCGCACCACGCGGTTCTTGGCCGTGATCGGCCGGTCGGGCAGCGGCAAGTCCTCGCTGGTCCGCTGCGGGATGATCCCGCGCCTGCACGGCGGGTCGATGGTCGGAGCCGGCTCGAGCTGGCGGGTCGCGATCCTGCGCCCGCGCGAGGACCCGATCGGCGAGCTGGCCCGCGCGCTGAGCGGGCCCGGGATGCTGGGCGCGGAGGAGAGCGGGGAGTCCCCGCCATCGCGGAGGGACATCGAGCGGCGCATGACCGAGGTCACGCTGCGCAGCAGCTCGCGCGGGCTGGCCGACGCCGTCCGCCAGGCCGCGCTGCCGGCCGGCGACAACGTGCTGGTGCTCGTCGATCAGTTCGAAGAGCTGTTCCGCTACCGCCGCGAGCGGCAGGGCGAGGACGCGGCGAACGACGCGGTGGCGTTCGTCAAGCTGCTGCTGGCCGCGGCGCGACAGCACGAGCTGCCGATCTTCGTCGTGCTGACGATGCGCTCCGAGTTCATCGGCGAATGCACCGACTACCCGGGCCTTCCCGAGGCGATCAACCACGGCCAGTACCTCGTGCCGTGGATGACCCGCGACCAGCTGCGCGACGCGATCCGCCGGCCCGTCGAGGTCGCCGGCGCCGCCATCGCCGACCGCCTCGTGCTGCGCCTGCTCAACGAGATGGGCGACCGCCAGGACCAGCTACCGGTGCTGCAGCACGCGCTGATGCGCACCTGGAGCCACTGGGAGACCGGGGGGCGGCGGCAAGCGGCGCCGCTGGACATCCCGGACTACGAGGCGGTGGGCACGATGCGCGAGGCGTTGTCCCGCCACGCCGACGAAGCCTACCGGGGCTTGATCAACGCGGTCCGGGGACGCGTCTTCCGGCAGGTGCTCGAGCAGCGCGTGGCCCGGTCGACCGGCCCGCTCGACACCGCGGCGCGCGAGGCGATCGAGCGCGCCGTGGAGCACGCGATGGAACGCGAGGAAGGGATGTGGCTGGCGATCGGCCAGGTCATCCGCCGCGTCGTCTCGGGCACGGTCGATCGGGTTCGCGGCAAGCGGCCCGACCGGTCCGTGCGGCGGCAGATCGCCGCGGACGTCGAGCAGGCCGTGCAGGCCGAGCCCGCGATCCTGCCCCGCGCAGAGCGCCGGCTGCAGCGCGCACTGATCCACGCGATCGAGCAGGCGCTGGACCGCGATCTGAAACGTCACGACGAGGTGCTCGCGCTGGTCCGCAAGATCGTGCGGCAGGACGACGTGCTGCGCGCCTGTCGCGAGGCGGCGGAAGGCGGCGGGGAGCTCGACCCGGTGGTGCGCCGCGCGCTGGGCCGGCTGAGCGCGAAGGACGTCGACGAGGCCCTCGAGCGGGCGACCGCACCGCCCGCGGACGGGCCGGCGCCGGACGGCGAGCAGGACGAGGCCGGGGCGCGGCAGCGGGTCCTGCTCGGCCTGGTGCTGAACGAGATCGCGGAGCAGGAGGTGCTCGAGCGCGACATCGAACGCGCGATCGCGCGCGAGCCGGGCGTGCGGCGCGCCACCACCGGCGAGACGCGTCGCGCGATCCTGGACACGATCCGCAGCGACGAACAGGCGTCCCCGGCGGTCCGTCGCGCGGTCCGCCGGGTGCGCGGGGCGGTGCTGTTCGGCGCCGAGCAGGACGCGGTGCTGCGCGTCAAGCACGTGATGCGCAAGCTGTTCAAGACGCTGACCGACACGGTCCACGATCCCCGCGGCGAGCGGCGGCCGCGCACCGTCGAGCGCGCGGCGAGGATCTGCGCCGTCGAGCCGCACGAGATCGTGCAGGTGGCGCGACGATTCCGCGAGGAGGGAACGAACTTCCTGATGCCGGCCGCCGCCGCCGACACCGCAGACATCGTCGACATCTCCCACGAGAGCCTGATCTGGATCTGGGACCGCCTGATCGAGTGGGCCCAGGAGGAGCGCGAGTCGGCGACGCTGTACCTGCGCGTGGCGCGAGCGGCCGCGCAGCACCAGCTGGCCCAGGGCGCGTTGTGGCGGGGCCTGCCGCTGCGGCGCGCGGTGACGTGGCTCGAGCGCGAACGGCCGACCGCGGCGTGGGCCGAGCAGTACGATCCGTCGTTCGAGCGCGCGAAACGGTTCTTGAGCCTGAGCGAGCGGGAAGAGCGCCGCCGCCGCCTGGTGCTGGTGTGGTTGCCCGCCGCGGTCGTGGGGACCGCGCTGTTCGTGGTCGGCCTGCTGCTGGGATGCTGGTGGTGCACGCGCGAGGCGCGCTGCGGCGAGGACGCGCGCCGGCTGGCGATCCAGGCCCAGGGCCGGGCGCGCCCCGACCGCGCCGACGAGGCGGCACGGATGGCGCTCGACGCGCACCGGCGGAACGCGAGCTGCGGCGGCGACCCGGACCAGCCGCAGATCTACCAGGCGCTGCGCGTGACGCTGGAGCTGCTCCACGAGCGCGACGGGACGCAGGCCGACCCCGCGTGTCTCGGCGGCGCGCTGCTCGAGGTGCCGGACTGCGAGCTCCAGGTCGGCACAGGCGCGGGCGCGCGACCGGTCGAGAGCCGCGCGCCGGTGCGCGCCGTGGCCTGGGCCAGAAACGGCTGGCTGGCGGTGGGCGGCGAGGACGGTCACGTCTACCTGCTCGACCCTGCGGCCCCGTCACCCCGGGCCTGCGACTTCGAGCACCTCGGCAGCGAGGTGCGCGCGCTGGCCTGGAGCGCCGCCGGAGACCGGCTGGCCGTGGGCGCGCTGGACGGCACGGTGCGGTTGCTGGAGCCGACCACGGCGCGGGACGGCGGCTGCCCGTCCGCCGACGCGCGCGAGCTGACGCGGGGGGCGCCGGGCGGCCCCGGACCGATCGTCTCGGCGCTGGCCTTCTCGGCCGAGCTTCTGGCGGCGGCCGATTCGTCGGGGAACCTGCGGTTGTGGTCGGTGGGCCGGGAGTCGCAGCAGCGAGTCGCGCCCGACGTCTGCGGCGCGGTCACCGCCGTCGCCCTCGCGCCGGGAGACGCCGTGCTGGCCACCGCGACGCGGGTCGCCTGCGGCGAGCCTGCGGCGTTCGTCCAGCTGTGGGACGTTCGGGCTTCCGGGAGCCCGCCGACGCGGCGGGGTGCGCTCGCGCTGCCCGCCGGGGCGCAGGGAACCCTGCGCACGCTGGCCTTCAGCGACGACGGCCGGTTCCTCGCCGCGGGCAGCGAGGAAGGCGACGTCGTGGTGTGGCCGGCGCCGCTCGAGGCGCGGAGCGAGGATCCCGCGCTGCTGGTGGCGCACCAGTCCGCGGTGACCGGCCTGGCCTTCGGCGATTCGCGGCTGGCCGCGTCGAGCCTCGACCGGACGGTCTCGCTGTGGAAGTTCACCGACGGCTGGGGCGCGGTGCCGATCGTGCTGGAGGACCACCGGAGCTGGGTCTGGTCGGTGACGTTCCGCCCGGGCACCGCGCAGTTCGCCACGGGCAGCGACGACCGCAGCGTCCGCGCCTTCAGCGCCGACACGGCATGCCTGGCCGAGCAGCTCGAGCGGCTGGTGCGCTAGTGCAGGAGGCACGAATGCGATACTCGATTCGTTCGGTGGCGAGCGGAGCTGCCGCCACGCTGCTGCTGCTGGCGGCCGCGCCGCCGGTGGCGGCGGGCCCCGAGTGCCGCGAGGCGCTGCGCGCCGCGGAGGAGCAGCTCGCCGGCGCCCGCGCGGCCGATGTACGCTCGACCGTCGAGGTCTGCTTCGGCCCCGGCCAGCCGTGGACGGAAACCGTGCGCGCCCACACGCTGCGGGCGCTGGCCTCCCGGGCGTTGCACGACGGGCCGGGGTTCGACGCCGACTACGCCGCCGCGCTGAACCTGGTCCGGCGCACGGTCGGACCGCCCTGCGCGGTGCCGGACCAGCAATGCGGCTACGACCGCGAGGATTTCGTGCTGCTGGTGCTGAGCTACTTCGGGCTCGACCCCGGCACGCGCGACTGCCAGAAGCAGATCGTGGATGCGCAGCGCAGCCTGGCCCGCGGCCGCTGGACCCAAGTGATCCGGCAGCTGGAAGACCATTGCTTCGACCCCGAGACGCTGCGCTCCAACAAGGTCCAGGCGCACGCGCTCGGCGCGCGGGCTCTCCTGGGCGAGGACCGCGCCGACGAGGCGGCGGAGTCGGTCAGGTCGCTGCTGTGCCTGAATCCCGGATTCCGCGCCGCGCCCGACGACCGGCCGGCATTCGTGCGGCTGCTCGAGCAGCAGCGGGTCACGGTCGCCGAGGTGCCCCGCACGCCGGCCGAGGTCGAGGCTTACGTGGCGGGCTGCGAGCGACCGCCGCGGCGCTGCCCCGACGCCGACGGGGACGGATTCGAGGCCTGCGCGAGCTGTCCCGGCCCGCGCTGCGATTGCGACGACGGCAATCCCCGGATTCACCCCGCAGCGCTCGAGATCTGCGACGGCATCGACAACGATTGCGCCGGGTCGACCGCGGACGGCTCGGGTGAGCGCGACCGCTTCGGCAGGGCCTGCGACGGGCCCGACGCCGACCGGTGCCGGAACGGGACCTTCGTCTGTCGCGCGGGGAACTGGATCTGCGACGAGGCCCCTCCCGGCTTCGAGGAGGACTGCACCAACCAACTGGACGACGACTGCGACGGTTTGACCGACGGCGCCGATCCCGACTGCGCGCCGCCACCGTGTCCCGACGGCGACGGTGACGGGTTCGTCGACTGCGAGCCACCGGGCAGGCCGTGCGAGAAACCGGCCAGCGGCCGCTGCGATTGCGACGACACCAACCCCGACTGCAACCGCGACTGCACCGACGCCGATCGCGACGGCTACTGCCGCCCCGACGACTGCGACGACGCCAACCCGCGCTGCAACGTCGACTGTACCGACGGGGACCGCGACGGCCACTGCGCGCCGGCTGATTGCGACGACGCCAACGCGGCCTGCCACCTCGACTGCAGCGACGCCGACGGCGACGGCGTCCGGCGCTGCGACGGCGATTGCGACGACGACGACGCCCGCAACTACCCCGGCAACATCGAGGTCTGCGACCAGCAGGACAACGACTGCGACGGCGTGTGCGACGAGGGCTGCGGTCCGTGGGAGCTGGGAGTGGTCGGCGGTTTCTTCCGCCCCGACGGCGACCTCTCGGGCAAGGACGAGCAGTTCGGCGACTTCGAGCCGCAGGTCGGGATCCGGGCCGGCTTCCTGTTCCGCGAACGGCTGGGCTGGTTCGCCGACGCGACCTTCTCCGACATCAACACCGACATCCGCCCGCCCGGCTTTCCCGAGCCCGAGGACGCCGAGACGATCACCGTGCGCAGCGGCGTCGAGCTGCTGTTCGGCCGCCACCGCCGGATCCTGCCGCCGGCCGACGATCCCGCGGGGAAGCTTCGCGCGCGGGAGCTGGAGTGGCGCTGGTTCCTCACCGGCGGCGCCGGCTGGGTGCGCTACGACCTGCAGCGCGCCGACGACGTCGATCGCGCCCTGCTCTCGATCGGGGCCGGGCAGCGCTGGCAGCTCGACCACCGCGCCCGCCTGCGCTGGGAGCTGCGCGCCGACCACACCGTGGACAGCGGCGGCGGCAGCCTGCTCGGCGGGAAGGAGCTCACCAGCGTACAACTGCTGCTCGGGCTGACGTGGACGTTCGGGGAGCGGTGCGACGGGGGGCCGCATTGATTCGGCGGAGTGGTGCCCCCGTCCGGGTATAATCGCCGCAGCCGCATCCGGCGCGCGTCTCTCGCCGGAGGGAGGGGGAGAGGCGCCCCGGACCCGACACGGGTTGCCGATGCCGCCTGAAATCCACTACGAGCTGGAGGGGCTGCGGGTCGTCTATCCGCTGGACAAGGACGAGGTCACGATCGGGCGCTCGACCAGCAACGATCTGGTGATCCAGCACATCACGGTCTCGCGGCGGCACGCCAAGGTGTTCCGGGAGGGCGAGTTGTGGAAGGTCGCCGATCTCGGCAGCACCTACGGCACGCGGGTCAACGACCTCGGCCACGCCGACACGCCGCTGCACGACGGCGACCGGATCTTCCTGCACCGCTTTCCGCTGACGTTCATCGACAAGTCCTCGCCCGGAGCGTCGCTGACCACGTCCGGCGAGCGGCGGGAGGAGAACAGCGTCGGCGCGGTCTACCAGTCCGCGGTGGATTTCTCGATGCTGGCCTCGATCCCGGCCGACGTCAACCACCTCCAGCGCCTGTTGACGATCATGACCAAGTCCTCCGAGGCGATCCTGGTCAGCCGCTCGCTGACCGAGACCTACCGCCGCGTGCTCGACCTGATCTTCGAGCACCTGCCGGTGCAGCGCGGGTTCATCATGCTGTGGGACGAGGCGCGCGGGGACTTCGTGACGCCGGCGTTCAAGCACCAGTCCGGGCTGCCGGGCGAGTCGGCGCGGATCCAGTTCTCGCGCACCATTGCCGAGAAGGTGTACCGCGAGAAGATGGCCGTGCTGACCACCGACGCGCTGTCCGACGTCCGCTTCCAGGACGGCCGCTCGATCCAGGCGCTCGGCATCCGCTCGGCGATGGCGGCTCCGCTGTGGAAGGGCGAGCGGGTGGACGGCCTGATCTACGTCGACACGCCGCTCCAGCGCAAGGCGTTCGACAACTTCGATCTGGACATCTTGTCGGCGATCGGCAACCAGCTCGCCGTCGCGATCGAGCAGTCGCGGCTCCAGGACAACGTGGTGCGCCAGCAGGTGATCCGCCGCCGGCTGGAGCGCTACCACTCGCCGGCGGTGATCGAGCGGATCGCCGCCAGCAGCGAGTCGACGTCGGGCGAGTTCGCGCTGATGGCCGAGGAGCGCGACGTGACCGTGCTGTTCGCCGACGTGGTCGGCTTCACGCACCGTTGCGAGTCGATGGAACCGCACGGCGTCGTCGATCTGTTGAACCGCTACTTCAGCGAGATGACCGACGTGGTGTTCCGTCACGAGGGCACGCTGGACAAGTTCATCGGCGACTGCCTGATGGCGGTGTTCGGGGCGCCGTTGCCCGCCGCCGACCACGCGCAGCGCGCGGTGGAGACGGCGCTCGAGATGCGGGAAGAGCTCGACGAGCTCAACGAGCCGCTGCCGCCCGAGGCGCGGGTCCGGTTCCGGGTCGGCATCCACTCGGGCAAGGTCGTTGCGGGAGACATCGGCTCGGTGAGGCGCAGCGACTACACGGTGCTGGGCGCCACGGTCAACCTGGCCTCGCGTCTGGAGTCCGCCGTCGCGCGACCGGGACAGATCGTGATCTCGGAGCAGACCCGCGCGTGTCTCGGCGACCGCTATGTCACGCGAGCGCTCGGCGAGCACGAGCTGAAGGGATTCCGAAGGCCGATCCTGTGTCACGAAGTCATCGGTCATGTCGAAGCGGCAACGCACGACTAGGCGCTCCGTTTAACGCCGAAGGTGCGCGTCCGCCGGTTTTTCGCCTGTCGTCCGCGGCCGGCAGTTTCCGCTTTGTGCCCTCCCGCCCCTGTGGTAGATTCGGCGCAAATCGAGCTTTGCCAGCAAGCTCCGAACCATCCAGGAAGGAGGATCCGCATGTCGAGAGACCGCATCGACGACGACAAGCTGTCGAAAATGTCCGGAGGCGGGAGCACGGAATCCGAGCCGACCGGCCCCGGGGGTACGCCGATGACCCCACCCGGACCGGGCGGTGGCGGCCCCGGACCGATCGCGGAGAAAGCCGAGGACGATCCGATGGGCGGGGACGACCCCGGCCATCTCGACAAGAACTGAGGGCGTCGCACCTCTGCGACGAGGTCTACGGACCGTGCGGGGCAGGGAGGTCGGACCTTCCTGCCCCGTCGTCTCTCCGCGACCTTCCTCCCGCTCCCCACACGGTTCTGCCGCCCCGCCGGGAGCCGCGCGCCGCCCGCAGGGGATCCGTGTCCCTCTGAGCAGCCAAGGGAAGCAATCATGCGCAAGGTACTGTTCATTCTCAGCGAGCTGGCCGATGCCGACGTCGACTGGCTGGTCCAGAACGGCGCCAAGCAGACCTGCGCGCCGGGGACGGTGCTGATCCGCGAAGGTCAGCCGATCGACGTGCTGTACATCCTGCTCGACGGCCAGCTGTCGGTGACGCTGGAGGCGCTGGGCGACAAGCAGGTCGCCGTGCTGAAGTCGGGCGAGGTGCTGGGCGAGCTGTCGTTCCTCGACTCGCGCCCGCCGTCCGCCAGCGTCACGGCGGTCGGCGAGATCACCGTGCTCTCGATCCCGCGCGAGAAGCTGACCGCGAAGCTGGCCCAGGACCTGGCCTTCGCCGCGCGGTTCTACCGCGCGCTGGGGGTGTTCCTGTCTTCGCGGTTGCGCAAGACGCAGCAGCGACTGGGCTACGGCAAGGACATCCTCGACGACGAGGTGCAGCACGAGGACGAGCTGGATCCGGAGGTGCTCGACAACGTGGCGCTGGCCGGGGCGCGCTTCGACTGGATGCTCAAGCGGCTGCGTGGCGCCGCGCCGTCGGACCCCGGGGCTCCGCGATGAGCGAGGGTCACCCGGGACCGTTCCGCGAGAAGTCGCTGGAGCGCCTGTCGTCGCCCGAGCGGCTGGACCAGCTGCTGCGCGTGGTCGACCGCAAGTCGTGGCTGCCGCTGGCGACGCTGGCGGTACTGGTCACGCTGCTGGTGCTGTGGTCCGTGATCGGCACGATCCCCGAGAACGTCGAGGGCAAGGGGATCCTGGTCCGCCCGCGCGAGATCGTGGAGCTGCAGTCGCCGTCGGCCGGCTACCTGCGCGAGCTCTACGTGGAGGTCGGCGACGAGGTCGCGCCGGGCGACGTGCTGGCCGTGATCGCCCGCCCCGAGATCGACAAGCAGCTCGAGCTGCAGCAGGCCAAGCTGCGCGAGCTGACCGCCCAGCTCCAGGGAGGGCAATTGCTGCGCGTGCGGGACCGCCGGATGCGCGAGCTGTTGCCCGGCGTCCCCGCCGACGGAGACGACCTCGCGGCCTTCCGCGCCATCGCCGACCGGCTCCGCGACAAGGAGCTGCAGGCGATTGCCGAGGAGCGCCGGCGGACCGAACAGCAGCTCGCCGTGGCCCGGGCGCACGAGCGTTCGCTCGACTCGCGCCGGGCGGGGCAGCGCGAGCTGCACGAGTCGGGGATCATCTCGCGGGCCGAGCTGGACGAGATCGAGAGCGACTACATGGACGTGCTGGCGCGCGTGGCCGCCCTGGACAGCGATCTCGACTCGCTGCGCAGCCGCGAGCTGGAGGTCGAGGAGGACTATCTCGAACGGCTGCAGCACATCGCCGGCCGCGAGCAGGAGCTGGCGGAGGTGAACCGTGAGATCGCCCGGCTCGAGCAGCAGCTCGAGCAGCAGAGCCGCATCACCAGCGAGCAGGCGGGACGGGTGCTGGAGCTGAGCGCGGCCGCGGGCGAGTTCATCCCCCAGGGCGCCCGGGTCGGCTCGATGGCGATCAACGATCCCGCGGCGACCCTGGTCAGCGTGACGTACTTCACGGTGCGCGACGGCAAGCGGCTCGAACCCGAGCAGGAGATCCGCGTGACGCCCGCGACGGTCGAGCGCCAACGGTTCGGCAGCATCCGGGGCACGATCCGGAAGATCTCGCCGTTTCCGGTCACGCTCGCCGAAGCCGAGAGGATCATCGGCAACCCCGAGCTGGCCGCGTCGCTGGTCGGCGGCGGCTACGTGATCCAGGTCTACGCCGAGCTGCACCGCGACCCCGAAACGGCGAGCGGTTTCGCCTGGACGTCGTCGCGGGGTCCGCAGCTCGGGTTCTCCGCGGGGACCACCACCACCGCTCGCGTCGCCGTGGAGCAGCGGGCGCCGATCAGCTTCGTGCTGCCGTTCCTCAAATCGTCCGCCGGAATCGACTAGGCCGTTGTCCAGGATCGTCAAGACCCCGACCGTGCTGCAGATGGAGGCCGTGGAGTGCGGCGCCGCGGCGCTCGGAGTGATCCTGGCCCACCACGGCCGCGTGGTCCCGCTGTCCGAGCTGCGCACCGAGTGCGGCGTGTCCCGCGACGGTAGCAACGCGGCGAACGTCGTCAAGGCGGCGCGCCGCTACGGCCTCAAGGCCAAGGGTCTGTCGACCGACCTCGAGGACGTCCAGAAGCTCGAGCCGCCGTTCATCGTGTTCTGGAACTTCAACCACTTCCTGGTCGTGGAAGGGTTCCAGCGCGACCGCGTGCGGCTGAACGATCCCGCCACCGGCCGGCGCCACGTGACGTTCCGCGAGTTCGACGAGGGCTTCACGGGCGTCGTGCTGTACATGGAGCCGGGACCGGAATTCGAGCAGGGCGGACATCCGCCGAGCACCGCGCGTGGATTGCGCCGCCGGATCGCGGGCTCCGGGCGCGACCTGGCGTTCTGTGTCGTCGCCGGACTGTTGCTCGTCGCGCCGGGCCTCGCGGCGCCGATGCTGACCCAGGTGTTCGTGGACGAGGTGCTGGTCAAGGCGCGTCACGACTGGCTGCGCCCGTTGCTGCTGGGGCTGGGCCTGATGGCGCTGCTGCACATCGCGGCGCGCGGCCTCCAGCTGAGCTACCTGCGCGAGCTGCGGACCAAGCTCGCGGTGCGGTTGTCGGGGTCGTTTCTGTGGCACGTGCTGCGGCTGCCGGTGGGGTTCTTCGCGCAGCGCTTCGCCGGCGAGATCTCGAGCCGCCTGGCGTTGAACCACGGCATCGCCGACACGCTTTCGGGTCAGCTCGCCGCGGCGATCATCGACTGCCTGATGCTGGCGTTCTACCTCGCGGTGATGCTGGCCTACGATCCCTGGCTGGCCTCGATCGCGGTGCTGTTCGCGCTGGGCAACGTGCTGGCGCTGCGCTGGATCGCGCGCCGGCGGGTCGACGCCAACATGCAGCTGCGGCAGGAGCTGGGCAAGGTCTCCGGCGTGTCGATCGCGGGCCTCCAGAGCATCGAGACGATCAAGGCCTCCGCGCTCGAGGGCGGTTTCTTCGCCCGCTGGGCCGGCTACTACACCAAGGCGACCACCGCGCAGCAGGAGCTCGGGCTGACCAACCAGGGCCTGGGCGTGCTGCCGGGCCTGCTGTCGGCGCTGACCACGATGGTGATCCTGGTCATCGGCGGGTGGCGCGTGATCCAGGGCGAGCTCTCGATCGGCATGCTGATCGCGTTCCAGAGCCTGACGGCCAGCTTCCAGCGTCCGGTCGGAACACTGGTCGGGTTGGCCGGGCGGCTACAGACCTTGCAGGGCGACATGCTGCGCGTGGACGACGTGTTGCTGCACGCGACCGACCCCGAAACCGACGAGCAGCGCGTCAGCGTCGCGGGGAACGGCGCGGGCCGGCTGGAGGGCCGCGTCGAGCTGCGCAACGTGACCTTCGGCTACAGCCACGTCGCGCCGCCGCTGATCAAGGACCTCAGCCTGGTCATCGAGCCCGGGCGCCGTGTGGCGCTGGTCGGCGGCAGCGGCTCGGGCAAGTCGACGATCGCCAAGCTGGTCTGCGGACTGTACGAGCCGTGGGAGGGCGAGATCCTGTTCGACGGCAAGCCGCGCCGCGAGATCCCGCGCCACGTCCTGGCCGGATCGCTGGCGATGGTCGACCAGGACATCCTGTTCTTCGGCGGAACGATCCGCGAGAACCTGACGCTGTGGGACGACACGGTGCCGCCGCCGGCGCTGGACTCGGCGCTGAAGGACGCGGAGATCCACGAGGTGGTGCTGTCGATGGCCGGGGGACTCGAGGCGGATCTGCTCGAGGGCGCGTCGAACCTCAGCGGCGGTCAGCGCCAGCGGCTGGAGATCGCGCGCGCGCTGGTCAACCGCCCGTCGATCCTGGTGCTCGACGAGGCGACCAGCGCGCTCGATGCCGAGACCGAGTACCGCATCGACCGCAACCTGAGAAAACGGGGCTGCTCGGCGCTGGTCGTGGCGCACCGGCTGAGCACGATCCGGGACGCCGAGGAGATTCTCGTGCTGCGCCGCGGCGCGGTGCTGCAGCGAGGCCGCCACGAGACGCTGTGGGAGTCGCAGGGGGAGTACGCCCGGCTGATCCGTAGCGAGGAGACGGGCTAGGGCCGACGACGATGGCGATGGACGATCTCAACCGGCTCCAGGCCGAGACGGTGAAGCTGGGCGGCAGCGAGCTGCTGCGCCTCGACGAACCCGGTTCGCTGTGGGTCGTGGAGCGCGGGAGCGTCGCGCTGTTCGCCGTGCTGTGGCAGGGCGGGCAGCCGTCCGGCGCGCGACGCTTCCTGTTCGATGTCGGACCGGACGGTGCGTTGTTCGGGATGGGACCGCTGCCGGACGGCGGGCAGGCCGTGATCGCGGTGGGGCTCGAGGACACCACGCTGGTCAAGCTGCCCAGCGGCGACGGTCGCGCCGAGCGCGAGCTGGCGGCGGAGTGGATCGAACGCTGGCGCCGTGCGCTCCCCGGTCTGCGGACCGGCCGGACCGCGGCGTCCGAGCCGCGGCTCGCGTCGCTGCACGAGCAGGTGCTGGAGCAGTTGCACCGCGAGGCCGGCCGCGAGCGCGCCGAGGGCCGCCGTCGGCTCGACGCCCGTGAGCGCCACTCGCGCGAGGCGACCCAGCGCGCCGTGGCCGAGCTGACGTCGGTACTCGGCACCGGCGAAGAGCCGATCGCCGAGGGGTCCGACCTGTTCGTCGCCGCGCACGCCGTCGGGCGGGCGGCCGGGCTGCGGTTGCGGCCGCCCGCGGCCTGGGAGGAGAGCGCCGCCGCCGCCGACCCGGTCGAGCGCATCGCCCGGGCCTCGCACGTCCGCGCGCGGCAGGTCGTGTTGCACGACCGCTGGTGGGAGCAGGACTGCGGGCCGCTGCTGTGCTTCTACCGCGCCAACCGCCAGCCGGTCGCGCTGGTGCCGGGCGCCACGGGGCGCTACGTGCTGCTGGACGCCGCGACCCGCGCGCGGATGCCGGTCGACGCCAGGGTCGCGGCGACGATCGACCCCGGGGCCTGGGTGTTCTACCGGCCGCTGCCCGAGGACGCCGCCCGCGGTCTGGAGCTGCTGCGCTTCGCGATGCGCGGCCGGGGCCGCGACCTGTTGCTGGTCGCCGGTACCGGGGTCGCGGCCACGCTGCTCGGGATGTTCACGCCGCAGGCCACCGCCGTGCTGGTCGACCACGCGATCCCGGACGCCAACCAGCTGCTGCTGTGGCAGCTCGGGCTGGGGCTGCTCGCCGCGGCGCTCGGCAGCGCGGTGTTCCGGCTGTCCCAGGGCATCGCGATGATGCGCATCGAGACCGGCGCCGACGCCGCCACGCAGGCCGCGGTGTGGGACCGGTTGCTGAACCTGCGGCTGTCGTTCTTTCGCCAGTACTCCACCGGCGACCTGCAATCGCGTGTCACGGCGGTCAGCCAGATCCGCAGCTACCTCGGCGGCACCACGATGCGTACGCTGTTCAGCAGTGTGATCCTGCTGTTGAACCTCGGCCTGCTGCTGTACTACAGCCCGCGCCTGACGCTGGTCGCGGTGGGCGTCGCCGCGGTCAGCGCGGTGGTGACGGTGGTCTCCGGCGCGATGCTGCTGCGTTACGCGCGCACGATCCTCGAGCTGCGGGGCCGGTTCTTCGGCCTGATGGTGCAGTTGATCAACGGGGTGCCGAAGCTGCGCGTGGCCGCCGCCGAGTCACGCGCCTTCGCCCGCTGGGCCCGCGACTACGCCCGGCTGCTGCGACTGGAGCTGGCGCAGCGGCGGATCCAGGATACGGTGCGGGTGGTCAACATCGGCGTGTCGACGGCCAGCGCGATCGTGCTGTTCGCCCTCGCCGCGGCCCTGATCCGCAGCGCGGGAGCGACGACCCTGACCACCGGGACGTTCCTGGCCTTCAACGTCGCCTACGGCACGTTCATCGGCGCGATCGTCAGTCTCAGCAACACGGTCACCGACGTGATGGCGATCGCGATCCTGCGCGACCGCGCGCGGCCGATCCTGGAGGCGGTGCCCGAGGTCAACGAGCGCAAGGCCAGCCCGGGCCGCTTGCGCGGCAGCGTCGAGCTGGACCACGTGGTGTTCCAGTACCACGACAACGGTCCGGTGATCCTGGACGACGTCAGCGCGCGGATCGAGCCGGGGCAGTTCATCGCGCTGGTCGGTCCGTCCGGCAGCGGCAAGTCGACGCTGTTCCGGCTGCTGCTCGGTTTCGAGACCCCCCAGTCCGGCGGGATCTACTACGACGGCCAGGACCTCGCGGGACTGGACGTCCACGCGGTGCGGCGGCAGATGGGCGTGGTGCTGCAGAACGGACGGATCAACGCCGGATCGATGTTCGACAACGTCACCAACGGCGCGCCGGTGGCGTTGAACGACGCCTGGGAGGCCGCCCGGGCCGCCGGGTTCGCCGAAGAGATCGAGGCGATGCCGATGGGCATGCACACCGTGGTCAGCGAGGGCGGCACCAACCTCTCCGGCGGCCAGCGGCAGCGGTTGCTGCTGACGCGGGCGCTGGTGCACCGTCCGGGCATCCTGCTGCTGGACGAGGCCACGAGCGCGCTGGACAACCGCACGCAAGCGGTGGTCAGCGACAGCCTGCGGCGGCTCAACGTGACGCGCATCGTGATCGCCCACCGGCTGAGCACGATCCGGAACGCCGACCGGATCCACGTCATCGACTCGGGACGGTTCGTCGAGTGCGGGAAGTTCGAAGACCTGATGGCCCGGCAGGGGCTGTTCGCTCGACTGATGGCGCGACAGATGGCATAGTGACGCCCACCATGGAGAGCGAGACCGAGCCGACCACCAGAGAGCAGCGGCCCGCCGCCCCGGCCGTCGACGCGGCTGCGCCGCCCTGGAGACCCCGCCCGCCCCAGGTCTACCGTTACGCCGATCCCGAGCGCGTCGCCGAGGCGGCCGCCAAGCGTTTCGTCGACTCGGCGCAACGCGCGGTCAAGAAGTCCGGACGCTTCATCGTCGTGCTGGCGGGGGGATCGACGCCGCGCCTGCTGTACCGCATGCTGGCCGAGCCGCCCTACCGGCAGTCGGTGCCGTGGAAGAAGACGCTGTTCGTGTTCGGCGACGAGCGCTGCGTGCCGCCGGACCACGAGGCCAGCAACTACCGCATGGTCCAGGAGGCCCTGTTCACCCCGCTCGAGATCCCCGCGGTGCGCGTGCTGCGCATGAAGGGCGAGCAGAAGCCGCCCGAGGCGGCGCGGCGCTACGAGGTGCGCATCGGCGATGCGTTCCTCGGCGAGAGACGGCGCCACTTCGACCTGGTGCTGCTGGGGATCGGCGCCGACGGGCACACCGCCTCGCTGTTTCCCGGCACGGAAGCCCTGGCCGAGCAGGAGCGCTGGGTGGCGGCCAACCACGTGCCGCAGCTCGACGAGTGGCGGCTGACCCTGACCTTCCCCGCGCTGAATTCGGCCCGCCGGGTGCTGTTGCTCGCGACCGGCGAGGCGAAGGCCCGCGCCGTCGCCGAGGCGTTCGGCGGCCTCGAGCACGACCAGCCGCACCCGGTCGAGCGCGTCACGCCGTTCAACGCCTCGCGCGAGGTGCTGATCGACCCGGCGGCGGCATCCCTGATCCCGCAGGAGCCGCCCGACGACCGATCCGGCGCCTGATGCATTTGCATCAGAAACCCGAGCGCCTTACTCCATTGCCGTCCGCGTCCTTCCGCCGGAACCGGCCGCAGACCGCGACAAAGTAGATCCGAACGGGCGCGATGAGCGGCCGCCGCGCGCCGGCGTGGCCGGTAGAATTCGTCTCACGCAACGCGGTATTGCGAGGAGGCGGACATGGCGGGCATCGTCGGCTACGGCGCGTACATCCCACGCAAACGGATCACGACCGAGGTCATCGCGCGACAGTGGGGCAAGGACCCGGAGACGATCCGCAACGGGCTGTTGCTCGAAGAGAAATCCGTCCCCGGCGCGGATGAAGACACGATCACGATCTCCGTCGCCGCCGCTCGCGATGCGATCGAGCGCGCCGGGATCGACCCGCAGCAGATCGGCGCCGCGTACGTCGGCTCCGAGTCCCACCCCTACGCCGTCAAGCCCAGCGGCACCGTGCTGATCGAGGCGCTCGGCATCGGCCCCGAAGTGCACGTGGCGGACTTCGAGTTCGCCTGCAAGGCCGGCACCGAGGCGATGTTCGTGGCGCTGGGGCTGGTCGAATCGGGCCGCGTCGAGTACGCGCTGGCGGTCGGCGCCGACACGTCCCAGGGCGCGCCCAACGATGCGCTGGAGTACTCGGCCTCGGCCGGCGGCGCGGCGTTCGTGTTCGGCAAGACCGGCACGCTGGCCGACGTCGTCGACACCTACAGCTACACCAGCGACACGCCCGACTTCTGGCGCCGCGAGGGCGAGTTCTACCCGCGGCACGGCGGGCGCTTCACCGGGGAGCCGGCCTACTTCAAGCACGTGCAGGCCGCGTCGCGGCGGCTGATGGAGCGCACCGGCCTCAAGCCGGCGGACTTCCGGCACGTGGTGTTCCACATGCCCAACGGGAAGTTCCCGTTCCAGGTCGGCAAAGCGCTGGGATTCAACAGGGAGCAGATCGAAACGGGCTGGGTGGTTCCCACGATGGGCAACACCTACTCCGGCTCGTCGCCGACGGGCCTCGCCGCGGTGCTCGACGTCGCCGCGCCCGACGACCTGATCCTGATCACGTCGTTCGGCTCGGGTGCGGGCAGCGACTCGTTCGCGCTGCGCGCGACGAAGCTGCTGCCGGAACGTCGCAAAGCGGGGCGAACCGTCCGGTCGATGCTGGACGAAAAGCACCAACATCTGACCTACGGCGAGTACGCCAAGCTGCGCGAGAAGATCATCGTCAACGAGTGATCCCGAGGAGGATGCGATGCGTGAGGTAGCCATCGTCGGCGCGGGGATGACGCGCTTCGGCGAGTCGTGGCAGTCCGGCCTGCGTGACCTGTTCGCCGAGGCCGCGCTCGAAGCGCTCGGCAGCGCCGGCGTCGATCACCTCGACGCGATCTACGTCGGCAACATGTCCGGCGGCCGGTTCGTGGGCCAGGAGCACCTCGGACCGCTGATGGCCGAGCAGCTCGGGATGGAGGGCGTCCCGGCGACGCGCGTCGAGTCGGCGTGCGCCTCCGGCGGCGTGGCGTTGCGCACCGCGTTCCTGGAGGTCGCTTCCGGCATGAGCGACCTGGTGCTCGCGGCGGGCGTGGAGAAGATGAACGACGGCGCCGACGTGACCGACGTGCTGGCCACGGCCGCGGACCAGGAGCTCGAGGCCTACCACGGCATCACCTTTCCGGGGCTGTACGCGATGATCGCCCGGGCCCACATCGACGCGCACGGGACGACCGAGGAGGACCTGGCGCACGTCGCGGTCAAGAGCCACCGGCACGGCGCGCTGAATCCGAAGGCGCAGTTCCCGCGCGAGCTGACGCTGGAACAGGTGATGACGTCGGCGGTGGTGGCCGAGCCGTTGCGATTGCTCCACTGCTCGCCGGTCAGCGACGGGGCTGCGGCGGTGGTGCTGTGCCCGTTGGACCAGGCCCGGCAGTACACGGACCGGCCGGTCAAGATCCTCGGCAGCGGCTTCGCCACGGCGCCGATGGCGCTGGCCGCGCGCAAGGATCCGGCGTTCCTGGACGCGGTCAAGCTCTCCGCGCTCCGGGCCTACGAGATGTCGGGTACCGACCCGGGCAAGCTCCAGCTCGCCGAGGTGCACGACTGCTTCTCGATCGCCGAGATCTGCTGCATCGAGGCGCTCGGGATCGTCGAGCGGGGGAAGGGCGGCGAGGCCGCGAGGAGCGGATTCACCGCGCTCGGCGGACGCGTTCCGGTCAACACCAGCGGCGGTCTGAAGGCCAAGGGCCACCCGGTCGGCGCCAGCGGCATCGCCCAGTCGATCGAGATCTTCGAGCAGCTGCGCGGCGAGGCCGGGGGGCGACAGGTCAAGAACGCCCGGATCGGGCTGGCGCAGAACATGGGCGGCTCCGGGGCCAGCTCCGTGGTCCACATCTTCGAGAGGGTATGACGATGCCGAGTCCGAGGTACTGGAGAGAGATCCCGGCGCGCTACCGGCTCGAGGCGGCGCGCTGCAAGAGCTGTGAGAAGGTCGTCTACCCCGCGCGGCGGGCCTGCCCCGGGTGTCGCGGAACGGAGTGGGAGGCGACGGCGCTGTCCCGCAAGGGCAAGGTGGTCACCTCGACCGTGGTGCACGTCGCCCCGGGGGACTTCGCCATGGAAGTCCCGTACGCCGTCGCGCTGGTGGAGGTGCCCGAGGGCCCGCGGCTGATGGTCCAGGTCACCGACTGCGACCCGGCCGAGGTACGTCCCGGCCAGGCAGTGGCGCTGGAGTTCCGCCGCATCCGCCGCGAGGGCCGGGCCGGGATCCTGTGCTACGGCTACAAGGCCGTCCCGAGCCGTTGACCCGGCCTCGACGGCGGCGAGGTACAGCGATGAAGCTCCGCATCTGGGTCGACCTGCCCGACGAGGCCTACCGCTCCTACGTCAACGAGGGGCGCCGCACGGGCGTCGAGGTCGAGACCCTGGTCCAGCAGACCGTGGACGGGCTGCTGCGCGAGCTCGACCGCGAAGAGCGCGAGGGCACGGACCACGTGATCATCCCGTCCTGAGCGCCCCCCGTCGCGCCGCACTTTACGGGTTGCCGTCGCAGACGCTGCCGTCTCCCTCCGCCGGTTGCAGCGTCCCGTCGCCGCAGCAAAACTGCTTGCTGGCCGCGCCCTTGCTCTTGCCGTCGCAGTCGCCCGGGCAGCTCACGCAGTCCTCGCCCACGGCGCAGATTCCGTCGCCGCAGAACCCGGCGCCGCAATCGACCTCGCAGTTCGCCCCGTTCTCGGTGCCCTCGCAGGCGCCGTCACCGCAACAGCTCGGATCCTGCGTCAGGTCGCTGCACGCGAAGCCGCTCGACGTACAGCGGGCGTCGGCGCAACCGACCGCCCCGCTGCCGGCGCCGTCGCCGCAGCAGAACTGGTTGGACGGCTTGCCCTTCTGCCGGCCGTTGCAGTCGTCGGGGCAGGACAGGCAGTCCTCGCCCAGCGACGGCTCGCAGGTGCCGTTCCCGCAGCCGGTCGGCCCGGTGAAGCAGTCGGTGGTGCACGAGGTGCAGTCCTCGCCGGTCTCGCAGACCCCGTCGCTGTCGCAGGTCAGGCAGACCACCACGGCCTGGCACTCGTCGGGAATCCCGTTGAAGTCGCAGTCCTCGCTGGCGCCGCCGGCGATGTCGTCCGCATCGTGCTGCCCGTTGGCGTTGCAGTCGCCGACGCGCAGGAAGTACACGTCCTGCTCGTTGTTGAACGTGGCCGAGTAGGCCAGGCTGGCGCCGGTGAGATCCGAGACCATGTGGTAATAGTCGCCGATCTTGTTCTGGTTGGGATGGCCGACGACCGAGTTCCAGCCCGGCGTGACCGGGATCGCCTCCGACCACGTATCGCCGGCGTCGCTCGACCAGGCGTAGAACACCTCGGAGGTCAGGGGATTGCCGTCGGCGCGCGTGTCGTTCCAGACGACGTCGATCCGCCCGTTGGGCGCGACCGACATCGTGCCGAACCATTGCCAGGCCGCGGTCGGGTCGTCGTGGACTCTGAGCGGCGTCTCGAAGCTCGCGCCGCCGTCGGTGCTGCGCGCGAACATCACGTCCATCGGGTCGGGGCCGGCCGGATCGACGGAGGCCAGCGCGTAGACGTTGCCGTGGGTGGCGCCGCCCGAGCGGTCCACCGCGACCCAGACCTGGCCCATCAGGCCGCCGGGGTTCGGGCTGCCGCCGGTGGTCGTGTCGCCGCCCAGCGTGATGCCGGTGGTCTGCTCGAAGTTCGGGTTGACCAGGGCGTCGCGCGCGTTGGACGACTTCAGCAGCAGGTGCGGGTCGGGGAACTGGAACGCGCTCAGCCGCGTCCCGATCACGTACACCTCGCCGTCCGGACCGACGTCGACGGTGCCCCACTTGGGCTTGGACGGCATCGCGAACGGGCCGTCGTAGGTCTGGCCGCCGTCGGTCGAGCGGGTGAAGTCGGTGTTCGGCGCGCAGCAGGTGAACTGCGAGTTCCACAGCGTGTAGATGTGGTCGTTGCCCGGGCCCCCCGTGGTGTCGGTGGCCATCCAGGTCTTGTCGCCGCCGAGCGCCGAGATCGGGCCGGTCCAGCTCAGGCCCTTGTCGGTGGAAATGAACATCTCGGCCTGGGTCGCCGAGCTGAGGCTGTAGTAGAAGAAGGTTCCCTGCGAGTCGGCCGCCAGCACGGGGTCGCTGCGGAACTGGCCCGGCTGGAGCACGCCGGGGAAGGTCCAGGTCGCGCCGGCGTCGTGGCTGTAGGCGTAACCGGCCTGGCGGAAGTTGGAACTGATCGTATCGAACTGGCGCCAGCCGATCACGATGTTGCTCGGGTTGGTGGGATCGACCGCGATCGAGGGCTCGTTGGCGGCGTCGCCGACGATGTTGTTGCCCAGCGCATCGGTGTTGACCTGGATGCTCTGGAAGTTGCCGCGCACCACCGGCGCGGACTCGGTGCGCTCCTGGTCGGCCCGTACGACCTGGCCCGGCGGGTCGCCCGGCTGCTCGAGGTGGCCGATCTCGCGGTCGCCCGGATCTTGCGCGCCTGCCATCGCCACGTGCGACAGCAGCAACAGTACGGTCGCAGCGAACCCGCCGAATCTCGTCATGCCTGCTCCTCCTGGATCGGCCGGAAACGGCCCGAGTCCCAGGCTTATACCGCGCCCCCCGGCCGATGGCCACCGCCAATTCGGAGGCCGCCGGTCCGGGAACCCAACCGCCCCCATCCCAAAGGCCAGCTTTCGGTCGAGTGCCGCCCAGGGCTAGACTGATCGCAACACGAGGTCTCACCCGTCGCAAGGGAGTCACGCCATGAAGAAGCTCGCGCTGGCCGCGCTCGCGCTGGCCGTGGTCTGTCTGGGCGCTCACGCGCTGTTCGCCGCGCCGGGCGGCGACCCCGGTCCACCGTGCTACGTCGATCCCAACCTGCAGTGCCTCGACTACGTGGACCCGGTGGTCTGCATTAAGCCCGGCGAGGGCCCGAAGTGGTACGCCAACGCGTGCTACGCGTTGAAGGACTGCGCGCTCACGCGGACCTGCCAACGCACCGGGAGCTGATCCGGCGCTACCGCGCCAGCTCCAGCATCGCCCGCCGCAACCGTGGGTGGGCATCGAACAACCGGACGAAGTCCGATTCGCGCCGTCCGCCCTTGGCGCGGACCACGGCGGCGAGGGCCCGGCGCTGCGTCACGCTCCAGCGGCGCACGCCCGGCAGCGCCAGCACCAGCGGGCTCCAGCGCTCCCAGGCCAGCCGCTCGCCGGGCGGCAGCCGCTTCAGGCTTCGCAACCCCAGCAGCTCCGCGGCCTCGGCGGCGCAGGTCCGGATTCCGCGCTCGCGGTCGGATCCGAACCGCTCCGCCAGGTAGCGGCTGGCCGCGAGACCGATGTTGCCCAGCGAGATCCGGCCCAGCACGTCGGAGCGGCGGCGGCCGAGGTGGAAGTACATGTTGTCCGCCGCCAGCCGGTCGATCCGCTCGGGGCTCGTGCGGTAGGCGGGGTCGCGCTCGAGACGTCGCAGCTCCTGGCGCACCAGCTCGCGGATCTCCGGGTCGCGCGGACGGAAGCCGAACTTGTAGTAGAACCACCACGCCCCGGAGAGCTGCCCCTCGCGGTTGCCGTGGCCGAGCTGGTAGGGGTCGATGGTGAACGAGTCGGCGCCGAACAGCCGGTGCACCGCGGCCAGGAAACGCGCGTAGATCGTGCCGGCCTCGGCGCCGCGGAAGGTGTCGAAGACGTTGTAGGCCAGCTCGCACGACCCGAACAGCGCGCTGTTCAGCACGTAGCCGATCGGCACGCCGTTCTTGAGCGTCAAGAAGCCGTACACCGCCTCGAGCATCAGTCGCCGCTCGGGCTTCGCCCCGATGCACGCGAACTGCAGGCCGTCGCCGAAGTCCACCATCCGCACGTCCCGCTCGTCGGCGTGCAGGAACACCAGCAGGTCGCGGTGGCGGGGCACCATCGCGGCGTTGGCCAGGTCGATGACCTCGCGGCCCCGGCGCGGCGACAGGTTCCGCACGCGGAACTTCGCCGTCCGCGCCGTCTCGCGCAGCGACGGGCGCCCGCGGCTCGGCGGCCGCCGCTGGTACACCACCCGCGCGCCGTCCCACTTCTCGCGGGTGCGGGCGGGCGTGTCCGGGCCCGGCTCGAGACGCACCGGCACGTCCAGCTTCTCGTACAGGTGCTCGGTCACCGGCCGCGGCAGGCGCAGCGCGGCGAAGCGCCGGATCAGGAAGCTCGCGTCGGTCTCCCTTGGTCCCTTGAGGCGGCGGATCCACTCCCGCGGCGGGTTGTCGAACGCGTCGAGCGCCGGGCTCTCCGAATAGGGGACCAGCAGGTGCAGCAGCTCGAGCAGCTTCGGCGCGTCGTCGAAGTCCCGCCAGTCGATCGTCAACAGCTCCGGCCAGCGCTCGGCGATCCGGATCGCCATCAGCCAGTAGAACCGGAAGTACAGCACGGTCCCGGCGATGCCGCTGTCCTCCAGCTCGCCGCGGTGCCGCCGCAGGTCGGCGCGGCGGTCGAACCGCTCGAGCATCGCTTCCACGCGCTCCAGGATCTCGCGGTTCTCGGGATAGGCGCGCCAGTAGCAGAGCAGCTCGTGCAGCCGCAGCACCCGCTTCGCGCCGGTCAGGGCTTCCCCTTCGAGGCGCTGGAGCAGCTCGGATTTCTCCGCTGCCGTGCCGCTGCCAAACGAATCCTTCAGGGCTTCCAGCCGGCGCAGAACCGACGTGGCGCTCAGGGTCAAGACGTCTTGCCTCCCTTGCAGACCGCGATCGCGGACCGCGCAGCGTACAATGCCGCCATGACGAACCGCAATCTCGGACCCGAGGTCGGCATCCTGCTCGTGTCCTGCCCTGACCGCAAGGGCATCGTGGCCACGCTGGCCCAGGTGCTTTACGGCCACGGCCTGAACATCCTCGACTCCGACCAGCACGCCGACCTCGTGGCCGGCGTGTTCTTCCAGCGCCTGCGGTTCGATCTGGAGGGGCTGCGCACCGACCGGATCACGCTCGAGAACGCCATCGCCGAGACGGCGGAACGTTTCGGGATGGACTGGCGGCTGGTCTACCAGCCGCGGGACAAGCCGGTGGCGATCTTCGTCTCGAAGTACGACCACTGTCTGTACGACCTGATGCTGCGGCAGCGCGCCGGGGAGCTGGACTGCCGGATCGCGCTGATCGTCAGCAACCACCCGGACCTGGAAAGCGTGGCGCGGCAGTTCGAGGTCCCGTTCCACGTGTTCCCGATCGATCGAGCGAACAAGCGTGAGCAGGAGCGGCAAGAGCTGGCCCTGCTGGCCGATTACAGGATCGAGCTGATCGTGCTGGCGCGCTACATGCAGGTGTTGAGCGACGAGTTCGTCCAGCGCTACCCCCACCGGATCATCAACATCCACCACTCGTTCCTGCCCGCGTTCGTCGGCAGCCGCCCTTACCGCCAGGCCTACGAGCGTGGCGTCAAGCTGACCGGCGCCACCGCGCACTACGTCACCGCGGACCTCGACGAGGGACCGATCATCGAGCAGGATGTAGTGCGCTGTTCCCACCGCGACCGGGTCGCCGACCTGGTGCGCAAGGGGCGCGACCTGGAGAAGCTGGTGCTGGCGCGCGCGGTCCGCTGGCACCTCGACGATCGGGTCCTGGTCTACGGGAACAAGACGGTGGTGCTCGAGTAGGGCGGCGGGCTCGAGACGTGAACGAACCCGACATCCCGGTCTGGGAGCGGCGGACGCTGCGGCTCGGCGTGGTGCTCGCGCTGGCCGCGTTCGCGCTGCTGGCCGCGGTGGCGTGGAAGACGCGCCCCGGAACGCTGCCGCCGTGGCTGACCGTTCCACTCTCCGCGTTGTTGGCCTACGGCCTGTACCGCCTGTTCACGCGCAAGGTCCGGAACCGCCGCCGGCTGCGCGCGCTCCCGTTCCCCCCGGAGTGGGAGGCGATCCTGCAGCGCGAGGTCGTGTTCTACCGCACGCTGGAGCCCGCCGAGCGCGAGCGGTTCCGTCACGAGCTGCGGATCTTCCTCGGCGAGAAGCGCATCACCGGCATCGGCACCCCGCTCGACGAGACGACCCGGGTGCTGGCCGGGGCCAGCGCGATCATTCCGATTTTCGGCTTCCCCGACTGGGAGTGGGACCAGATCGAGGAGGTGCTGATCTACCCGTCGCGCTTCGGCCGGGACTACGAGTTCGGCGAATCCGACGTACACCGGACGCTCGGCATGGTCGGGACCGGCGCGATGAACCGGCTGATGATCCTGTCCAAGCCCGACCTGCTGCAGGGGTTCCGCAATCCCGGCGACAAGCGCAACGTCGGGATCCACGAGTTCGCGCACCTGCTGGACAAGTCCGACGGGGCCATCGACGGCCTGCCCGGGGTCGGGCTGGACCGCCGCTCGATCGGGCCCTGGGTCGAGCTGGTGCGGCGCAAGATGGAGGAGCTGCGTCGCGGTCGGTCCGACATCGATCCCTACGGCCTGACCAACGAGGCGGAGTTCTTCGCCGTAGCCACCGAGTACTTCTTCGAGCGGCCGGGCGTGATGCAGCGCAAGCACCCCGAGCTGTACGCGATGCTGGCGCGCGTGTTCCGGCAGGACCTGCGCTCGCGGGCGCGGGCGATGCTGGATGCGGCAAAGCTCCGCGGCCGCGGGCTGGGAAGGAACTCGCCCTGCCCCTGCGGCAGCGGGGTCAAGTACAAGAAGTGCTGCCTGGCACGGAGCCGGCGCGCCCGGGCGAGCTAGCCGCACACGTCGGCGCGGCCTGGATGTTAGACTCCGCCGCATGCCGCGTCTCGCCACCGTCCTGATCGGGCTGGTGCTGGCGGCCGGGTGCTCCTCCGGTCTCCGCCCCGTCGAGTGCAACGCGATCTCCGCCGCCCGCGCGGAGCGCATCCTCGAGGTCGAGCGGCCGGTGCCGGGGCGCTACATCGTCGTGCTGAGCGACGAGGGCCGCCGCAGCATGGCCGCGGTGACGCCGCAGGCCCTGTCGGCGCAGGCCGCCGCGCTCGGGGTGCGGGACGTGGTGCCGCTGCCCCTGATCGGCGGCTTCGCCGGGGCGTGCGACAGGGAGACGGCGCAGCGGATGGCGCGCGACCCGCGCGTGGCGTTTATCCAGCAGGACGCGGTGCGCTCCGTCGAGCCGGTCGCCGGCGCCGCCGAGAGCGCGACCTGGGGCCTGGACCGCATCGACCAGCGTGACCGCCCGCTCGACGGCCGCTACGAGCCCGGCGCCGACGGCCGCGGGGTGCACGTCTACGTCATCGACACCGGCGTGGACGACCGGCACCCGGAGTTCGCCGGCCGGATCGGCGAGGGCTTCAGCTCGCAGCCGGGCGGGCCGCGCGACGACGACGGCCACGGCACGCACGTGGCGGGCACCGCGGGCGGGGCGGGCTTCGGCGTGGCCCGCGCGGTCACGATCCATTCCGTGCGCGTGCTGCGGCAGGCGGTGGGCTCCGACGCCAGCGTGATCGAGGGTGTCGACTGGGTCACCGGTCACGTCGCGGGGAACGGCTGGCCCGCGGTGGCCAACATGAGTCTCGGCGGGGCCGGCAGCCGCGCGCTGGACCTGGCGCTGTGCCGCTCCGTGGAGGCCGGCGTGGTTTTAGTCGTCTCGGCCGGCAACGCGAACGGCGACGCCTGCGCCGACTCGCCGCCGCGCGTGGCCCAGGCGATCAGCGTCGCGGCGACCGAGCGCGACGACCGGCGGGCCGGCTTCTCCAACTTCGGCGATTGCGTGGACGTGTTCGCGCCCGGCGTGGACATCCGCTCGGCGAGTCTCGGCGGCGGCTCGCGCGTGCTCACGGGCACGTCGATGTCGTCACCGCACGCCGCGGGCGTCGCGGCGCTGTGCCTCGAGCGCCATCCCGGATCCTCTCCGGCGCAGGTCGCCGAGTGCATCGCCCGCAACGCGACCCCCGACCGCGTCGGCAATCCGGGGCCCGACTCGCCGAACCGGCTGCTCTACGCGCGGGAGGATTGAGCGAGCCGGAGCGGCTTGTTTCCGCGGCACGGCCCGGGTTAGACTCGGCTCCAAGGAGCCGTCATGGACGCCTACCGCTTCGCCGTCGCAACGGCAGTGCTGTTCCCGCTGCTCGCGGCCGCCGCGCCGGAAGTTCCGAAGGTCGATCCGCTGAAGACCGAGTTCGAGGAGCGGGCCGCGGTGCGCCTGGTGATCCTGGACACCGTCGTGGTCGATGCCGACGGGCGCACCGTCCCCGGGCTGACCCTGGACGACTTCGAGCTGACGGTCGACGGCAAGCCGCGGCCGCTCGACACGCTCGATTTGGCCTGCGCGGCGGGCGGCGTCGACGATCCACGCGGCGTAAGGCGCGCCGACCGGCGCCGACCGCTGCCGGCGGGCGGACAGCCGCGGCGCATCGTGGTGGCGCTGGACTACCTGCACCTCCATCAGCTGCGGCGCGTGCAGGTGCTCGACCAGGCGCGCCGGATGATCGAGCACGGGCTGGTGGACGGCGACGAGGTGATGCTGGTCGCGCTGACCGGGGGCGTGCGCGTCGAGCAGCCGTTCACCGGCGACCGGCGGATCTTGATCGAGACGCTCCAGCGCATGGAGTACGACATCTCGCTGTGGCAGCCGTCGTTCGCGCACGCCACCGAGAAGGGCTTTCTGCGCGGCCTGGAGACGCTGTTCGAGGTGCTCACGACGGTCACCGGTCCCAAGGCGCTGGTGCTCTACTCGGACGCCAAGGAGCTGGCGACCGACAACGACTACGCCGAGCTGGCCACGGCCTCGCACGCCGCGCGCTGCAAGATCTACCCGGTCTCGGCCAAGGGACTCGACATCCCGCCGCCTCCCGGCTGACCGAGCCGCGACGGCGCGAGAGGTCCTCCCGCGCTCAACCGCCTGGCCGACCTGAGCGGCGGCCGGTTGACCTTCGACAGCAACGATCTCACGCTGGGCTTCGCGCGTGCGCAACGCGACCTGGGTTGCCTGTACTCGCTGGGCTTCTACGACGACAGTCTGCTGGAGGACGTCCGGCGGCGCGTCGCGATCCGCGTGACTCGCCCGGGACTGCGGGCCGTACACGCCGACGCCTACGAGTTCCGCTCGCCGTCGCGACAGACCGAATCCAAGCTCACGGCGGCATTCCTGGCGCCGGAGCTGTTCCAGACCGGCGTCGCACGGGCGCACCTGTTCCCGCTGCGGCCCGCCTCGCCGAAGGCCTGGGAATCCGTGCTGGTGGTCAGTTTCCCGGTGTTTCGCGACGGCGCGGACGACACCGAGGCGGTTCGTGATTTCGGCTCGGTGCTGCGCCGCAAGAGCAGCGTGGCCCATCGTTTCGACCGGCGGATCACGCTGCGTCCCCGAAGTGGGGGGCCCGTGGCCGAGCGTTACGTGACGTTTCTCGAGTTCCTCGAGCTCAGGCCGGGCGGGTACGAGCTCACGATGGTGATGAACGATCCGCGCAAGCCGCAGCCGCACGCGGCCCGGATCGATCTCGAGATCCCGCCGGTGCCGAAGGGCCGGCTGGCGCTCGGCGATCCGATCCTCGGCCGCGAAGCGGGCTCGGACGTCGTGTTGACGGCATCCGGACCCGTGACGCGCAAGCAGTCCCGGCAGCGCGGGATCCGGCACCCGGCCGAGCTGGACACCGTGGGGCACGCGCGCAGCTTCGAGCCGCTGCTGGTGCGCCAGGTCGAGCAGGTGACGCGCCTGATGGCGCTGACCCAGGCCTGCCTGGTCGGCTCGGACCTGCCCGGACCGGGCTCGCTGGTCGCGCGCACGCTGGACCGCGAGGATCAAGCGGCCGGGGTCGCGTTGCCCGAGGTCGAGCTGTCGCTCGAGGGCCAGGGCAAGGTCCGCTGTCAGCGGGTGCTGGACGCGCTGGCGGGCGGCAGTCTGGCGCCGGGACGCTATGTGTTCGAGGCGGCCTACGTTCCCGCCGCGCCGTCGCCCGACGAGCCGGAGCCGGTCGCGGCGGACGCGCGCTTCTCCGTGGTGCCGGAGCGCGGCGAGCCGGAGTAGTCCGCCCGCCGTCAGTCGAGGGTCGCGCAGGCTGGCGAGTCCGCGTCGCCGTACTCGAACGCGCCGATGTCCGCCGCCGCCGCCGGCCGCGGCACGCCGCAGAAATCGTCCTCCGCCTCGGCCCCGCCGGCGCGGTCGACGACCCGGCGGCGCGATAACGTGAAGTCGCCGTTCGCGGGGTCGCGAAAATCGCGTCCCTGGCCCGCGTCCAGGTTTCCTTCCGTGGCGATGCGCGCACCGTCGTGCTCCGAGATCCAGCCCGTGTACACGTTGTAGCGCGCCACGGCGCGCGTCTCGGGGAACCGTCCGTCGATGCCCCAGGTGGCGAACAGCGTGTTGTGGACGATCCGCGCGTCGCGGGCCCGGTTGAGGTAGATCCCGGCGTCCGGGCAGTGCAGGATCACGTTGTTGCGCAGCACCGCGCCGGTGCTCTCGACCTCGCAGCGTTCGTCGCGGCAGCCCTGTGCCGCGGTCCCGCCGCCGCCGAGCGACAGTCCGACGCGGCTGTCGGCGCCGTCGTCGCGCGGCCCCAGCCGCAGCGCGCAGACGACGAGGTTGCGCTCGATCACGCCGCCCGTGGCGTTGCCCTTGATGAACGCCCCGTAGCTCGTGCGGTCGCCGTGGCCCTTGACGAAATCGGCGATCAGGTTGTCGCGCACGACCCAGCCGTCGGCGGCGACGATGTCGACCAGCGTCACCGGGGCGTCGGTGTCGCGGATCGACAGGTTGTACAGCGAGTTGCCCTCGATCAGTCCGTGGTCGGGGTAAACCACCGCGTCGCCGTCGCGAGCGCCGTTGACCTTGATCGCCGAGTTGAAATCGTGGATCCGGTTGTTGCGCAGGATCGTCGAGCGGCCGGCGCCGACGACGTGGAAGGCGTGATCGCAGCGCGAGTGGGCCTCGCAGACGCCGGCGACGTCGAGGTTCTCGAAGACCCAGAACGGCCGGGCGACGTAGAAGCCCTCGACCGTGTCGAGCCGCAGGCGGACCTCGCCCAGCCGCTCGGCGCGCACGACGACCGGGTGGCGCGGCGTACCCGCCTCGCCGAGGCGGATCGCGTGCGTGGCGATGTCGTAGCTGCCCGGCGCCGGCACGATCTCGTCGCCGGCTCGCGCCTGCTCCAGCGCCTGCAGCAGGGCGCGGGTGTCGGCGGGACGCAGCGTGCGCAGCGGCGGCTCCGCGAACGGCCCGGGTGCGCCGCGCGGCAGCGGCAGGCCGGTTTCTGTGTAGCCCGGCGGCTCGAACGGTCGCGTGGGATCGGCGCCGCGGCCGCGCCACGATTCCGGGTCCGGCACGGCACGATCGAGCCGCGGCACGGAGCGGTCGAACCACGCCACGTAGCGTTCGATCCAGGGCCGCGCGGGCTCGAACAGCGACGGGTAGCGGTGGGCCCAGCGTTCCTGCGCCTTGTCCCACAGCACGGGCAACGGCCGGCCGGTCATGCGCTCGGCGAGCGGGCCCCCGGCCAGCAACGCGACGCCGGCCACGACCAGCAGGATCAACGCCGCCAGCGCGAGTCGCTTCAGCCACCGCATGTGGCCATGGTAGACGACCCGTCAGCAGCGGTTCGTTTTCGGGCCGGCTTGGGGTACGATCCCGCCGGAATTCGCAACCGGGGGGCGGAGCACCATGGCGCAGGTCGATCTCTCGTTACCGAAACAACGCAGGTTCGGCGAGACGCGCCGCCCCGACGCCTGGTGGGTCCAGCCGCTGCTCACGTTCCTGGGGCTGTCGACCTTCATCGTCTACTCGACCTGGGCCGCGTTCCAGGGCGAGCACTACACCCACGGCCCGTACCTCTCGCCGTTCTATTCGCCGGAGCTGTTCGGCGACTCGCCCCACGCCTGGTTCGGACCCCGGCCGGGGTGGTGGCCGGGCTGGCTGCCGTTCTCGCCGGCGTTTCTGATCCTGTGGGCGCCCGGCGGCTTCCGGCTGACCTGCTACTACTACCGCGGCGCGTACTACAAGGCGTTCTGGGCCGACCCGCCGGCCTGCGCGGTCGGCGAGCCGCGCAGCGGCTACCGCGGCGAGCGCTCGTTCCCGCTGGTGATGCAGAACGTGCACCGCTACTTCCTGTACCTGGCGCTCGGGTTCATCGTGATCCTGTCCTGGGACGCGTGGCTCGCGATGTGGTTCACCGACCCGGCAACCGGTGAGACGTCGTTCGGCATCGGAGTCGGCACGCTGGTGCTGTGCGCCAACGTGGTACTGCTGGGCGGCTACACGCTGGGCTGCCACTCGCTCAGGCACCTGGTCGGTGGCGGGCTGGACCGGCTCGCCGGGCGGCCCGTCCGCCACACGGCCTACCGTTGCGTGGGCTGCCTGAACCGGCGGCACATGCTGTGGGCCTGGATGAGTCTGTTCTCGGTCGGCTTCAGCGACGTCTACGTGCGGCTGTGCTCGATGGGGATCTGGTCCGACTGGAGACTCCTCTGATCAGCGACTACCAGCGGCACGAGCACGACGTGCTGGTGATCGGCGCCGGCGGGGCCGGCCTGCGCGCCGCGATCGAGGCGGCGGCCGCGGGGCTCTCGGTCGGACTGGTCTGCAAGTCGCTGCTGGGCAAGGCGCACACCGTGATGGCCGAGGGCGGCATGGCGGCCGCGCTGGCCAACGTGGACGACCGCGACGACTGGCAGGTGCACTTCGCCGACACGATGCGCGGCGGTCAGTACGTCAACAACCCGCGCATGGCCGAGCTGCACGCCCGGGAGGCGCCGGACCGCGTGCGCGAGCTGGAAGCGTGGGGGGCGCTGTTCGACCGCACCGGCGACGGGCGGATCCTGCAGCGCAACTTCGGCGGGCACAAGTACCCGCGGCTGGCCCACGTCGGCGACCGCACGGGTCTGGAGATGATCCGCACGCTCCAGGACCACGGGATCCACCAGGGGATCGACGTGCACATGGAGTGCACGGTGCTGACGCTGCTGAAGGACGGCGACCGCGTCTCCGGCGCGTTCGGCTACGATCGCGAACGCGGCCGTTTACGGGTCTTCCACCCCGCGGCGGTGGTGCTGGCCACCGGCGGCATCGGCCGGGCCTACCGCATCACCAGCAACAGCTGGGAGTACACCGGCGACGGGCACGCGCTGGCCTACCACGCCGGCGCGCAGCTGATGGACATGGAGTTCGTGCAGTTCCACCCCACCGGGATGGTCTGGCCGCCCAGCGTGCGCGGGATCCTGGTCACCGAGGGCGTGCGCGGCGAGGGCGGGGTGCTGCTCAACAGCCAGGGCCGCCGCTTCATGTTCGACGAGATCCCGGAGCTGTACCGGAACCAGACCGCGGACAACCCCGAAGAGGGCTGGCGCTACACCCAGGGCGACCGCGACGCGCGGCGGCCGCCGGAGCTGCTGACCCGCGACCACGTGGCGCGGATGATCGTCAAGGAGGTGCGCGACGGGCGGGGCAGCCCGCACGGCGGCGTGTTCCTCGACATCTCGTGGATCAAGCAGAAGATCAAACAGCACGAGCAGCACATCAAGCGCAAGCTGCCGGGCATGTACCACCAGTTCAAACAGCTGGCCAAGATCGACATCACCCGGGAGCCGATGGAGGTCGGGCCGACCACGCACTACGCGATGGGCGGCATCCGCGTCAACGGCGACACGCAGATGTCCAGCGTGCCGGGACTGTTCGCGGCGGGGGAGTGCGCGGCAGGGCTCCACGGCTCGAACCGGCTGGGCGGGAACTCGCTCTCCGACCTGCTGGTGTTCGGCAAGCGCGCCGGCGAGCACGCGGCACGATTCGCCCGCGAGCACCCCGCCGGCTCGCTCGACCCGGACCAGGTCGAACAAGCCGCCCGGCGCGCGGTGGAGCCGTTCGAGCGCGGCGCCGACGGCGAGTCGCCCTACGCGATCCAGCACGACCTCCAGGCGACGATGCAGGCCAAGGTCGGCATCGTGCGCAACCACTACGACATGTGGGACGCGATGCACGATCTCGGGCAGTACCTCCGCCGCTACCGCCGGGTCGGCGTGCCCGGCAACCGCGAGTACAACCCCGGCTGGCACACCGCGCT
>JBFKMV010000026.1:0-38780 GCA_041629655.1 Candidatus Polarisedimenticolaceae bacterium | reverse complement strand
TAGATCCCGAACGTCACGCCGACGAACAGGAACGTCCAGAGCTTGATGCTCATCGGGCCTCTGGCGTCGGCGCACCTGTCGGGTCGTCATCGACGGCGTGGCTGGCGAGAATCTCCTCGAGCTCCAGCCGGTGCGCGGCGTCCAGGCGGTTGAGCGCCAGCCCGTAGACCAGGATCACCAGCACGAAGACCAGGATGCTGCCCTGTTGCGCGAACCAGAACCCGAGCGGAAAACCGCCGATGCTGAACCGGTTCAGCGCGTCGGCGAACAGCACCCCGCAACCGAGTCCCGCGACGGCCCAGACCACGAGACACACGACCATCACGCGCACGTTCTTGCGCCAGTAGCGATGGATCGATTCGGCGATGCGGCGGTCGCGGACGTCGATCGTCGGCTCCGGCGGTTGGCCTGCGTCCGGCATCGAGGTGCGAGCTTAACACGGGGTCGGCTGCGCGGAAGCCGGGCTCGAAACCGGGACCCCTCGTGCAGCGGCCGGTACGTTGTGACACAATACGGGCCACGAACAGACGGAGGAGCTACGTTCCCATGGCGATCTACGAGTGCAAGAAGTGCGGGATGAGCGTCGGCACGATGACCTGCGGCCACTGCGGCAAGGAGCTGGTGCACGACACGCTGAAGCTGGACGGCGGCAAGACGGTCGACATCGCCAAGTGCCCCGAGGGCCACGGCAAGGTCAAGTCGCCGATGTGCTGCGGGCAGGACATGAGCTGCCCGGTGTGACGACCGCGTCCTAAAGCGCGGCGGGGCGCTACAAATCGATGGCGTCGGTTGTTCGCCGCCCGGCCCCATTGACAGGATCGCCGGGTAGCGCTACCTTGCCCGCAGGTTCCCGGTCGCAATCAATCGTACAGAAACGAGTTTTTGCCGTGCCGAAGCCGAGGCCGAAGTGTCACAGCTTCGGCACCGAATCCTGACCCCTGGTTGGAGTCATGGGCCGGGAACCCGATGTAGATGCTCCCGAAAACGGGGGCGAGGAGTGTGAGTGATGGGAACGAGATTGTACGTCGGCAACCTGCCCTTCAGCGCCGAGGAGTCCGCGGTGCGCTCGCTGTTCGAGCAGAACGAGCGCAAGGTCGAAGAGGTTCACCTTGTGATGGACCGCGAGTCCGGGCGTCCCCGTGGCTTCGGGTTCGTCGAGATGGGCAGCAAGGAAGACGCCGACAAGGCCATCCGCGAGCTGGACGGTCACCAGCTCGACGGACGGGCGCTGAAAGTCAACGAGGCGCGTGAGCGCAACAGCGGCGGTGGCGGCGGCGGCAACCGCGGCGGTTACCGCGGGTTCTGATCGACCCCGGATCTGTTCGAAGCTGATTAGCAGGCGCCCCTCCGGGGGCGCCTTTTTTGTGCCCCGAGCGTCAGGCCGACCTCACCGCGCCGCGTCTGTGTGGACGGCGGTCGCGTCGGTCGTGAACTTGCGGAAGTTGCTGTAAGTGCCCGTGAACTCGCCGTTGAGCTTGTAGACGAACGCCAGCCTGGCCCGGAGGCGCACGGACCAGTGCTCCATCAGCCAGACCTCGTCGTTGAATCGGCGCTGCTGGAACCGGATCGTCGCGCCCTGGCGGAGCTTGAAGATCAGGGCCCACGTGATGTTGTCAAGGGTCTCGATCTCCGCCTTGACCCAGGCGTGGTCGTCCCTGGAGATCCACAGCTTCGCCCGCACCCGGGTCAAGACCTTGGTCTCGCGGGAGATCGGCTGGTAGCCGTCCTTCGGCTCGGCGGTGATGACGTGCGTGGCGACGCCGGCGATCTCGTCCTGTCCGATCAGCCGGAAGTCGAAGGCCTTCGTGATCTGCGCCAGAAATTCCACGCCCTCTTGGTGGCCCCGCTCGATCCTGGCCAGCCGCTTCTCGCGCTGCTTCGGAGTCTCGTTCAGTACTTTCTTGACGTGCTTTTCGAACCTTTTCTGCTCCTTCGCCGCGGTCGCCGGGTAGAGCGGTCTGTCGTTGATCGCGATCAGTCTCCGGTACTCGCCGCTCTCCAGCAGGGTCACGTCGTAGGTCTTGGATTCGCGCTTCTTCTCCTCGCCCCGTTTGTTGAAGCGGCGCTCCTCGACGCGCTCGTGGAACACGTAGAGCCGCGCGAGGGCCAGGTTCGCCTCGGCCGCCTCAAAGGCCTGCTCGATGATCGGAAGCGCGTCCTCCTCGGCCCGCGCCGGGCAGACCAGGCAGAAACAGAGCAGGGCGAGCGCTGTGGTGCTGCGTTTCATCGAGGATGATGTCCCTCCGACTCCGTTGCCCGGGGATCGAACCCGCCGACCACCAGCCCGGCGGGAACCGCGAGCGTCAACCGGGACAGGTACTCGACGACGGCGGAATACGCTTTCAGGTCGCCCGTCCGCCGGTCCTCCAGCGGGGACCACAACGCGTCGAGGCGCGCATTGCCGTATTCGAGCGCCTGTCCGATCCTGCCCGCCAGGGCGCCGGCGGCGTGCGGCGCGGCCGCGTGCAGCCCGTCCAGGCAGCGGGCCAGGTACATCGGCGATTCCCGGTCCGTCGGCCCCAGCCAGCGGTCCGCGCGATCGAGCTGGTCCAGGATCCAGGACGCGGTGCGCGCGACCGCCTCGGGGTCCGTCGCCGGCCAGGCCGCCAGGGAGCGCAGGACCAGCGCCGTGTTCCAGCGGTGCTTGCCCGGGTCGTCGGAGTTGACCGCCTCGTACGCGCCCGTCGGGCGGCCCTGCCGCCGCTGCTCGAGCGATCCGAGCAGCCGGAGCATCTCGCCGAGCGGCGACTCGACGTCGAGGATGGACCGGTAGGCAGCCAGCACGTCGCCCATCGCGCTGAGGTAGCTCGGGCCGGACCAGCTGATTCGCGGAACGGACTCGCAGGCGCGGCGATAGTGCTCCTGCCATCTCGTGCGGATCTCGGCGACGTACTGTTTCCCGGCGTCGTGCTCGCCGAAGGCGGCGAGCGCGAGCAACGCCTGGCAGGTGTCCCAGAGGTCCTCACCGACCAGACCTCCGGTGAGCGTCAGTCGCGAGAACTTCCGCGAGAGGAAGTCGAGCGATGGCCGGATGCCTCCGTCGACACGGGCCGGCCCCTCGCCAACGGTCCATCGGGAATCCGCGTCGTATCCGAGGCCGGCCAGTGCCTTCAGGATGCAGGCGGTCTTGACCTCCGACCAGTGATCTCCCTGACCGGGCCAGCCCCCTCCCGGCTCCTGCTGCCCGATCACGTACCCGAAGATCTGCGCGACCGTCTCGGCCTTGAATCCCGGGATGCGCTGTTTCGCGCACCAGGCGGCCAGGGCGTCCTGCCGGGGATCGGAAGACGCGGGCCCCACGCCGGCCTGCACCCGCCCGTGTTCCCCGGCCGCGCGGAGGTCCTGGAGCGCGTTCAGCAGGTCCCGCGTGTCGTTGTAGCGCCGCTCGGGTTGCTTGCGCAGACAACGCCCCACGATTCGCTCGAGCTCCGGCGGAAGATCGCTGCGCTGTTCCGAAAGCGGTTGTGGCTCCGCCTCCAGCACCTGCACCAGCGTGCGGGGCGTCGAGTCGCCGAGAAACGGGCGTCGCCCTGCGACCAGCTCGTAGAGCATCGTACCGAACGAGAAGATGTCGGAGCGCGCGTCGACCTGCTCGCCGCGCGCCTGTTCCGGGGACATGTAGGCGGGCGTGCCGCTGAGGCCTTCTCCCAGGGTGATCGTCGCCGACTCCTGGTCCAGCGCCTGCGTCGAGGTCCGGGCGACCCCGAAGTCGAGGATCTTGACCCGACCGTCCGCCGTGACCATCACGTTTCCCGGCTTGAGGTCGCGATGCACGATCCCGCGGGCATGCGCCTCGGTGAGCGCGTCGGCGATCTGGACGGCCACGTCGAGCAACTCGTTTAGTGCGAGCGGACCCGCCGGGCGCCGTTCGTCGAGCGGCGCGGCCTCGACCAGCTCCATCACCAGGAACGGGGTCCGGGCGGGCGGGCGGAAGCCGTCCGCGAGCAGCGGCGTCTCGCCCTCCGGTACCTCGCCCACCTCGTGGACGGTGCAGACGTTGGGGTGATTCAGCGCGGCGGCGAGACGGGCCTCGCGCAGGAACGACTCCGCCCGCTGCTTCGACAACGGCTCTTTGGACAGGAACTTGATCGCCACGTCGCGGCGGAGCTTCGTGTCGACCGCACGGTAGACCACGCCCATGCCGCCTTCGCCGATCCGGTCGGCCAGGCGGTAATGCGACAGCACCGGGTCTGGCTGCGGGGTCATGGCTTTGCTCCTCGAGTCGCGCACCGGCGAGTCTAGGCGACGGGAGCGACGCGACGCAAGACGGGGCGTGGGCGTATGATGAGGGCGGGAGGAACCTCGCGTGACCGCACTACCCGACTTCCGTCTGGAAACGTTCTTCTCCAGGTGGGAATTCACGGCGCGCTACCATCTCTGCGCGTCCGACATGCAGAGCGTGTCGCTGTCGGAATTGCTGGCGCTTGCCACGCCGCAGGACCGCGAGGCGTGGGACCGCCTGCATCTCGGCTACACGGAGACGTTCGGCGCGCCGGCGCTTCGCGAGACGATCGCCTCGACCTACGAGCACGCGCAGGCCGCGGACGTGCTGTGCTTCGCCGGCGCGGAGGAGGGCGTCTACGCCGCGATGCATGCTCTGCTGGCGGCCGACGATCACGCCGTGGTGGTGACGCCGAACTACCAGTCGCTCGAAACCGTGCCGCTGTCGATCTGCGCGGTGACCGGCGTGCCGCTCGACCCGGCCAACGGCTGGGACCTCGACATCGCGGGCGTCGAGCAGGCGCTGCGCCCGAACACGCGGGTCGTCTCGATCAACTTCCCCCACAACCCGACGGGCAAGGTCATTCCCCGGGCGACCTTCGACGGGCTGGTCGCGCTGTGCCGCGAGCGCGGCATCTGGCTGTTCAGCGACGAGGTGTATCGCCTGCTCGAGCGCGAACCGGAGCGGCGCCTGCCCCAGGCGGTCGACGTCTACGAGCGGGGCCTGTCGCTCGGCGTATTGTCCAAGTCGTACGGCCTGCCCGGGCTGAGGATCGGCTGGATCGCCTGCCGTGACCGGAAGCTGTTGACGCGGATGGAGCGGATCAAGCACTACCTGTCGATCTGTAACTCGGCGCCGAGCGAGATGCTGGCGCTGATTGCGCTGCGGGCCCGCGAGACGATCCTCGCCCGCAACCGCGGCATCGTGGCCCGCAACCTCGAGCTGCTGGACGCCTTCATGGCCGACCACTCCGACCTGTTCGAGTGGACCACGCCGGACGGCGGCTGCATCGGCTACCCGCGCTACCTGGGGCGCGACGGCGTCGAGGCGTTCACGGAACGGCTGGTCGAGCAGGCCGGTGTCCTGCTGCTGCCGGCCCGGATCTACCGCTCCGAGCTATGCGAGACCCCACGCGACCGCTTCCGCATCGGCTTCGGGCGCAACAACCTCGCCGAGGGCCTCGAGGCCTTGCGGCGGTTCCTCGCTCCGGCGCAGGGTCAGCAGCCCAGTCGCGGCCCTACCCGCGCGTGAGCATTCGCGTGGCCCGCTTGTTCAGACGGTCGACCTGGGCCTTGACGGCCCGGCCTTCCTCGTCCGACATGTTCGGGGCCACGGTGTCCCACTCGCTCAACCAGGCCTTGACCTCTTTACTGTAGGCCTCCGAGACCTTGGCGAATTTCGGGCGGTCGGACCCGACGGCCGCGAACCTGGCCTCGTATTCCTCGATCAGGGCCTCGTACTCGGCGAGATGCGACCGCAGCTCGGGCCTCAGCTCGACCTGCCGGTCACAGGACGGCAGCAGCGGGACGAGCGCGAACAACGCGAGCACCGCGAGCAGTCTGCGTGGAACGTCTTTCATCGGAACCTCCCGGTCGGGGTCCGTGCGGCAACGCACGCGAGCCACCTTGACAACATGGGCGCTTCGTTCGGCCGTGGCAATGCGAGGGGTTCCCTCGCCGCCTGCCCGTCAAGCCCGTTCCTCCTCCAGCCGCAGCTCGCGGTACCGTCGCCGGATCTCCTGGAACGTCAGCTCTTCCCCCTGCCGCGAGGCAGGCGTGAGGAACGACTTCAGCTTCCGCTCGAGCCGGTGAGGGTTCCGCTCGTCCAGGATCGCGAACACGCCGTCGGTCACCAGGCGCTGCATCAGCAGCTCGCGTTGCGTCTTGAAGTGGATGCTCTCGGCGATCGGGTTGAAGACGAAGTTGCACAGCACGATCCCGTAGAGCGTCGAGGTCAGCGCCAGGGGGATCGTGCGCAGGATCACCGCGGTGTCGCCGATGCCGGTCAGCATGCCGATCAGACCGACGACGCTGCCGGCGACACCGAAGGCGGGGGCCAGCCGGGCCATGTGCCGGAACACCCGCTCGTGTCGATCGCGCCGGCGCCGGAAGAACTGCATCTCGGTGGTCAGAATCTCGGCCAGTTCCTTCCGCCCGAAGCCGTCGACCAGCATGCCCAGCGCATCCTTCAGAAAGGTGACCTCGGTCCGCTTCTCGTCGAGCTGCAGCGCGAGGATTCCTTCCTGCTTCGACTTGTGCGACAGGTTGAGCAGCAGGTTCACGATCTCCTTGGTCGTCGGCACCTTGACCGTGTAGGTGTTGCGCGCGACCCGGAACGCCGCCCCGAGATCGTCGAAGGGGTAACTCAGCAACGTCGCACCCAGGGTGCCCGACAGCACGATCAGCAATCCGAGCAGGTTGAAGTAGTGGGCGGTCCCGTCGCCGGCGAGGAACGCGCCGGCGAACACGGCGACGCACAGCAGGGCGCCGATGAAATTCTTCCGGCTCACGAATCGCTCGCTTCCGCGCCGGCGGCGGGCCCGGCGGTGACGATGATCTCGACGCGACGGTTCATGGCTTTGTTCTCCAGCGAGGTGTTGGGAACGGACGGGCGGTACATCGAGTGCGCGACGGCCGTGAAGCGGTGCGGGTCGAGCCCACCCTGGTCGACGAGGAACCGCACCACGGCGGTCGCGCGCGCGGCCGACAGCTCCCAGTTGGTGGGAAAGCGCTCGCTGCTGACCGGAAAGGAATCGGTGTGTCCGACTATCCGCACTTCACGATCGTGACCTTGCAGGACCCGGGCCAGCTGCCGCAGGAAACCGCGGGTCACCGGCCGCAGCTCCGCGCTCCCGAGGTCGAAGAACATCGGTCCCTTGACGCTGATCCGGACCGAGCGGTCCGCGCCGAGCACCACGTCGACGTCGTCGAGATCGCTCGTCTGCACGATGCGCAGGCTCTGCTCGTAGATCTGTTGCGGCGACGGACGGACGGCCCCGAACGGCGCCTGCCCGAGGACGCCGGCATGCTGCAGCGGATCGGCGAGGGCGGGCAGGAACGCCTCGTCGGGATCGCGTTCCGCCAGGTCGTAGATGTAGAGCACGGCGAACAGGACGAACAGCACCATCATCAGGTCCGCCCACGGTACCGACCAGTCGGCGGCCGGCCCGCTCTCGTCGAACGATCCGGGGAGCGCGTTGAGGAGTCCGGTCGGGTCCGGCCTCGCGGACTCCTCGCCCTGCGGGTGGTGCTGTGTCCCGGCCATGGCCTCCGTCGGGCGGGAACCCACGCGCCGAGTGCAGTCTCGATCGAGTCGGGGTACCCGGTCTCGCCGTCTTCGGTATCGGCCGAAGCGGCGCGGGCTTTAGCCGGGAAGTCGCATCGGGGCCTCACGCATCTGCCGGGCCGGGGCGAGCGTCGCTGTTTCGACTCCGCGGCCAGGTCGAACAAGCCCCGATGTGCGTCCCCGAGCCGTCAACGCCGGCGCTCGATCCACCCGTTCTGCGCCAGATAGCGCAGCAGCTCCCCGGCCCGCGCAGCCTCGTCCTGCCTGCGGGCGGTGCTCTGCAGTCGCCGGCAGAGCCGGGCGGACTCCTCGTAGCGCCCGAGATAGGCGAGGCGCGTGGCCAGCTCGAGGCGCATGAAGTCGGCGTAGACGAAATCCGGCCTGGCCTCCAGGTACTCGGCGAGCAGCCGCGCCCGCTCGCGGCTCAACTGCTCCTGCTCGCTCTCCAGCCGCAGCATCTGCGGCAGGGCGGCCGGATCCTGCTCTGCCGTTCTCAGGTAGACGCCGCGGATCTCGAGCTCGGCGACAGGGTCCAGGTCCCACGGACCGCCGAGCAGCGCGGCGTAGCCGGCGTACGTGGAGGTGGGGTGCGATTCGAGCGTCGCCTCGGAATGCGCCGCGGGATCCCCCTGATAGGCGTCGAACGCCAGCAGGTCCTCGCCGGCGGGCTCGACGATCCGGAGCGTGACGGTCTCGGACTCGGCACGGCCGGACCACGTGTCGATCGCGGAGTCTTGCGGGTCGGATCCGGCCTGGACGTACGGCCCTTCCGACGATACGGCAAAACGTGCCAGGTACTCTCCGGGCTCGGCCCGGCAATTGATGTTGCGTCGCCAGGTCCTGTTCCACCCGGGCGCCGCCTCCTCGAAGTCGTACCCGAGGGGATCGATGGTCTCTCGATCCGCACAGGCCGGCCCCGGCTGCCCGTCGCTCCTCCACAGCGAGAACGACCCGCGGAAACCGTCCGGTTCCCCGATGGCCAGGATCAGCGTGCGACCCGCGACGTTGGTGACCGTCCCCACGGCGAGGACCGGCTCGCCCTGGACGAACACGGTCTTGGGAAGCTCGATGCGTACCTCCCAGTCGGCAGCCTGAACACCGGCCGCGGCGCTGATCACCACGAGGATCAGAGGCAATCGTCGAAGCATCGTCCCACCTCCCTACTCGGGATCCGGTTCGGTGCGTACGGCACCGTCACCCTTGCTCCACGTGACGTCCCAGCCGCCCGGCGGAGGATCGCCGCAGTGGCGGCTCCCGCCGCTCGCCGCGCCGTCGAGGATGTCCCCTTTGCAGAGCCGGTCGACCCCGTCGGTTCGCACCCGGCTCTTGTTCATCAGACACTTCTGGGTGTGACAATCCAGCAGCGGGTCACCTGCGCACCACGCGTCGCGCGTATCGTGTCCGCCGCAGGTCACGTCGTCCGGGTTGACCCCGAACTCGTGCGCCAGCTCATGACTGGTCGTGGACTGCACCCAGTTGGCCGTTTCCGCCGGCGGCCGGCCCTGGTCCTCGATGCCGCCGGTGAACACGAACGCGTAGTCGTAATCGTCGTTCGTGGCCCCTGCGGCGCCGGTCCGGCGACTGGCTCCGATCAGGTGGAAGTAGTTGTGAGGCTGGGCCTTGGGAGGATCTCCGGCGCCGGCGGTGAAGTTCTGGAACCAGATCTGGCTGAAGCGGGCCCGGTCCTCGGACTCGTAGGTATCGAACCACTGCGTCGGCAGATACGGGATCGCTCCGATACCGGACCGCGGAGCCGCGAACTCGACCTCGGTATCGTTGTACGGCTGCTCGATACCTCGCAGGTCGGCACCGAACGAGCAGGAGTTGGAGGAAAAGAAGTCGCTCGGTGAGATGCTGCAGCCGTCGATCTTCCCGACGCCGGCGCTCAGCGTCCCGCTCGCGAAGCTCCACTGGTGCGTCGCCGGATCGACGCTCGACGAGTAGAAGTACTTCAGCAGGTACGGCGTCGCGCAGGTGTCCGTCGCCCCGAGCTCGATCTCCACCTCGAAGTCCGTGATCTCGGACAGGGCCGCGACACAGGCGTCGTCCTGGTGTCCGCTACCCAGGGTGTTGGCGGCATCGAAGATCGCGATGGCGTCGCCGGCCTGGAGATTATCGCCGCGGACCCAGGCAGCGCCGTCGTGGATCTTGGCCAGATAGATGTATCGATCGCCGGGATCCGCGTCGCGGGACAGGATGCCGCCCTTCCGGAACATCCGCTCCCGCTCGAGAAACATTCGCTTCCAGCCGGTGAAGATGCCGGAGAGCCCCGGCACCTTGTTCGGCACGGGCGCGCCGAGCGAGTTCAGCTTGGTGACCTCGATCTGCCAGTTGTCGCCCGCGTAGCGTTCCGGGAGCTTGAGGTAGACGACCCCGTAGAAGTTCTCACCCGGCGTCACGTCGAGCTGCAGCACCGGGTGGGTCAAGCCCGGGTTCAGGGTGCCGTTCGGATCCAAGGTCAGACCGAAATCCGTGTAGGAGGTCGCCCAGACCTCGTTGTCGTTGGCCTCGTACGGCTCGACGGCGCTCTTGCCCGGCTTCGGACCCGAGCCGCCGTCGGCCACGTAGGGCGAGAGGTCCGGGGGATCGATCAGCCTGATCCGCACCGGCACGGTCCACCAGCCGTACACGTGCAGCTTCACCAGGCGGTCCGCGGTCTGGTAGCGATACGGGTACTTCCGGGTCTGCCCCGCGTTGTTCAGGACCACCCGGTCGGGACGGGTCACGTGATAGACGTGGGGCATGTACGACCACAGCGGCGCGACGACGAACTTGCCCGCCGGGTGATCGTTCAGCACCAGTGCACCGTGGTAGCGTGCCGGGATCGTCGGCGAGATCGGGTTCTGGTTGTAGGCCTCCGTCCAGCCCTTGAACTCGCTCCACCATATGCGGGTGATCGTGGGCGACGACAGGTCCCGGTCGAGCATCAGCGCGTGCGCGGTCACGCTGGTGTCGAAGCCCCACCACGTGGTGCTCGAGTCCGGAATCTCTCCGACCCAGTTGTTCTGGGCCGCCACCCAGAGGTGGCCCTTGAAGTCGGTCTCCATGGCTGCCGGGTCGGCGAAGGACCAGTTGGGCCAGCTTCCGTAGTCGTCGACGATGTCGGTGGCGTTGTTGGCGGGTATCTTGACCACCGTGCCGGACCCCGAGCCGGCGCTGGCGTCGGCGATGTAGCAGGCCGTTCCGTCCAGGGCCACGGCGATGCCGACCGGGGTGATCGCGCGGGTGAACCGGGCGTCGGTCGTCGAGGCGTAGACCGTTCGCGTGCCCGTCGACACGTCGACCTGGTAGACGGTCGAGACCCCGTTGGTCCCGTCCACGTACAGGATCCGTCCGTCCGTCGACACCCGCGAGATGTACGGCTTGGTCGCATCGGTGAACGTGGCCCCGACCACGGGGTTGATCAGGAAGATGTCGAGCTCCTGTACGATCCCGTCGGCGGCGACCCAGACGTGGCCCGTCTGCTCCGCGTAGGCGATGGCGCGCAGGTTCGTGTACGGGCCGATCCCCTTGGGGACCAGATTCTGGAACGTGGTCACGTCCCGCGGCGCCTTGCCGTGGGCCCGGGGCGAGACCCAGAAGCTCCGCGCGTCCCGGGGGATGAAGAACTTGGCCTTCTTGGCGTAACCGTTCGCGACCGACTCGACGGTGTGGGCGCGGGCGTAGGCGTGGGACATCCCCATGTGGTTGGCCTTGGGGATCGGGTCCAGGTAGCCGCTGTCCACCGTGATCTCGTCGAGCCACCACTTGTCGGACGGCGCCAGGCCGTCGGTGGCCGCGACCGTCGCCGGCGCCGGACGCGGATCGGGGTCGTAGCCGAAGCCCTGGACCGCGCGGCTGGCGGTGGTGTCGTCCGTGACGTCGAAGCACTCGAGGCTCGAAGAGCCCGCCTCCACCGTCAGCGTCGTGGGTACGAACGCCTTCTCCAGCGTATCCACATCGTCCTGGAACGCCGCATCGCTGCTGTGGCTCACGGTCGTGGCCCCGCTGTTGCCCGACCATGAAAGAACCAGTTCCCACTCGCTTCCGTTCCAGCTCTTGTCGACGGTCAACGAGACCGGACCCGTGACGTTCCCGATCGCTGCGTCCGTGCTGGCGCGCGGTGCCGCTTCCGGAGCGTGTCGCTGAAGCGGCGTCGACGAGACGACGCGGGTGGCCGGCGGTATCTCGTTCCCGGCCAGGTCGACGGAGGACCCGGGCCCCCTTCTCGACTGGACTCCGGCGGGGTGCTCCGGAGGCGGGAGGGGTGCCGTGATCAACGTCGTCCGCTCGTCGTCGGTTCCACCCGGCGCGGCGATCTCGCCACCGCCGACCCCGGACGTCGCGAGCATCACCGCCACGAGCAACCACGGTCGGAACCTCGCTTCCAGGTTCATCGGACCACCTCGCGTTTCTTGCCGGTCTGTGGAGTGGATGGATCGGTGCCCGCCCCGACAGGGGCTGCGGTGCGCCGCGCGTCCCGGGCACACGCTCACGTCGCCCTCTTGGACAGAGTCGCCCGTTCCCTCGGCGGGAATCGACCTGCTCGCACTCGTACACCCGGACGAGCGGGTGGGTCAACCCAACGCTTCCCACCGATCGGGTCAACTTCCCCGACGGCCCTCCGCGCTGCAACTCGCTCGCGACTACCGATCGCGGTCGTTGCGAAACGCGGTGCGCTTTGCGATCAGGACGGGGACAAGGTCGACGACCGCCAGGATCCTGTGCGTCGACCCGTCGACGGGGTCTGGCCTCGACTCCGTCAACGAGCCGTCGGCGTCGCCTCCGCGGCCAGGGCCGCCGTGTTGCGCAACAGGCGCAGGACGTGAGCGCTCCGGATGCAGACGCCCAGGGCCGAGTCTCCCGAGACCCGCCGCGTCGCGATACCGACCACGTGGCCGTGGCGGTCGATCACGGGGCCGCCGCTGCTGCCCGGATGGACCTGGGCCGTGATGAACAGGCTGCGGTCGATCTTGAGCACCTCGCCGCGGGTCGGCAGGGTCTCGGCGATGCCGCTCTCCAGGATCAGTTTGCCCGTCGGGAAGCCGAGGACCATTACCGGGTCGAGTTTCCTGAGCGCGGAGGTGTCCTCGGCCACCGGTATCGGCACCACCGGTTGCGGGACCGTGGCCTGGAGCAGCGCCAGGTCCGACTCGTCCTGCGCGTGGAACCGGCCCTCGTAAACGCGGCCGTCGCCCAGGGGCTCGCTTCGCTGCTCGAGCTCGTCCGGCGGCATGGCGGCGATCTCCAGCTCGCCGCGACCGCTGTCGAAGGCCCGGTCCAGCACGGTGACGCCGGCCTCGTCCGTGACCCGCGCGCCGTTGGGCCAGGCGGCCAGGCGCACCGACTGCTCGTCCAGCCGGTAGCCGCTGTCGAGCATCGCCACGGACCGTCCGTCGAACTTCCACGGCTGCACGACGTGCTTGTTGGTCACGATCACGCCGTCGGCGGTGACGAAGAACCCCGTCCCGTCCCCCACGAACCGGAAGCGGCGTTCTCCGGACACCAGGGCGTAGGAGGTCTGGATGAACAGGACCGAGTCGGAGTAGCGGTTGAGCACCTGCGGAAAGTCGAGCTGCTCGCGCAGTGCCGCCAGCTCGCGCTTGATCGATTCCAGCTCGGCGATCAGGGCCAGATCGCCGGAACCCGGGTCGCTCGCCGCGGCGCGCGCGTGCTCCGCCTCGAGCTGCTCCGCGCGGGCCAGCAGGCCGTCGAGGGTCGCGGAGACCTCCGCGATGCCCTGGGCCTCCCCGCCGGCGGAGCTGGATTCCGCGACGCGGCCGACGCGACGCTCGAGGTCGCCGATCTGTCGCGTTGCGTCGGCGACGAAGGACTGGATTGCCGCGGCCGGGGCGCTCACGCTCTGCCGGACGTACAGCCAGCCGCCGAAGGCCACCCCGCTCAGGACCACGCCCGCCGCGGCGGCCAGCCACCAGCGCCGGCGCCGCCGGTCCAGGGCCCGCTGCTCGAAAAAGACCTGGGTGTCGGCGAAGTGCACCGCCGACAGGCCCATCACGCCGGCCAGCCGTCGTAGCAGGTTCAGCTCGACGTCGCTGCAGCTTCCGTCCGAGTAGGCCACGCCGAACATCATCCGCAGCGCGTGCACGCGTTCGATCACGGGCACCGTGCGCAGATCGACGGCGGCCTCGTCGGCCAGGGCCAGCGCCTCGCCGCGGACCTCGAGCGCGCGGCGGTACCGTTCGAGGATCGCCTGCTCGTCGGCGCTGACCGCCATGTCGGCGCGCGCCACGGAGCTCAGCAGGCTCCACACCAGCTTCTGCGTGCGCTCGGGGTCGGCAGCCGCGGATCGATGTCGTGGACGATCGGCGTCGCCGTGGCCGGGCTTTGCCGGCGGGCGGCCCTGGAGTCCCATGACCGCGATGATAGGGCTGTTGGCGACGACGAGGCAAACGGTTTCTCGCGAGAGCGGCGAGGCGACCGGACCCGGGTTGGTGTAGCCTCGGGTTGCGCGATGAAGCTCACAGCCGGGTTGAAGCTGGGCCGGTACGAGATCCCCGACGGGTCCGGAGCCGGCGGTACCCCGCCCCGGCAAGACAAGACGTTCCTGCGGGCGGCGGCGGCGCTCTACACGGCCGACGCGCTGTCCTATCAGGAATCCTGGGCGCCGGTGCTGCGGCCCCACGGGAAGCGGTTGATCGAATCCCTGCCGCTCGACGGTTGCCGGCGCATCCTCGATGCCGGTGCGGGGGTGGGTAGCCTGCTGCCCGAGCTTGCCGCCGCCGCGCCGGGGGCGACCGTGGTGGCCGCCGACTGTTCGCACGGCATGCTCGCCCGGGCCCCGGCGGGCTATCCCCGCGTGACGATGGACCTCGGCCGGTGCGCTCTCGCCGCCGAATGCTTCGACGCCGCGATCGCCGCGTTCGTCCTGTTCCACCTGGCCGATCCGCGGCGCGGGTTGCGCGAGCTGCGGCGCGTACTGCGCCCGGGCGGCGCGCTCGGCACGATCACGTGGGACGGAGAGCCGAGGTTCCCGGCACAGCTCGCGTGGAACGAGGAGTTGAACGCCCACGGCGCCGCGCCGGGCGACGTGCTGCTGAATCACGAACCGCTCTGCTCGCCCGAGAAGATGGAGCGCTTGTTGCACAGCGCCGGCTACGACGGCGTCCGCACCTGGACGGTCGAGCTGGCACACCGCTACGGGCGCGAGGGCTTCCTGGCGATGCGTACCAGCCGCGGCTCCTCTCGGCGCCGCGTGGAATCGCTGTCACCCGAGCAACGAGCGTCGTTCTGGCGCCGCGTTCACGAGCGCTTCGCCCGCATGCGGGCGGACGATTTCGTCGACAGGTCGCTGATGATCTTCGCCACCGCCGTTCGGCCCTGATTCGCCGGCACGGCTCAAGACAAGGAGGCACGAGATGGAGTCCAGGACGGAACGACGCAGGAGATCGACTTCCCGGATCCGGACGCGGGCGCGCAAGAGCCCGGCCCGCACGACCAAGCAGAAGAGCGCGGCGCCCGCGGGCTCCGAGGAGGCGATGATGGCCGCCTGGCAGCGGGCGATGACCCCGGGCAAGGGGCACGCGCGTCTGGAACCGCTGGTCGGCAAGTTCGACGTCAGCGTCAAGCTGTGGATGCAGCCCGGCGCGCCCCCCAGCGAAGGCAGCGGAACCTCGACGCAGAAGTGGATCCTCGGCGGCCGCTACCTGCAGCAGACCTACCGCGGGAAGTCGATGGGCATGCCGTTCCAGGGCGTCGGCCACACCGGGTTCGACAACGCGGTGAACAAGTACGTCGGCACCTGGATGGACACCATGGGCACCGGGATCATGACCAGCATCGGCACGGGCAAGCCGACCGCCAGGAAGATCGAGTTCGACAGCAACATGGTCGACCCGATGACGGGCCAGCAGGTCACCCTGCGCTCGATCATCCGCATCAAGGACAACAACCGCAACTCGTTCGAGATGTGGGGCAAGGGACCCGACGGCAAGGAGTTCCGCACGATGATCATCGAGTACAAGCGGAGGAAATAGGCCGAAAGCCGATCTGGCGCCGTACCGACGGGTCGCGATCGTTCCGGCTACCGATCTCCCGGTGCCGGCCGGACCGTGTCCACGGCACGTCCGCGATCGTCCGGCTCGCGTTCCGACGGAACAACGGCGTCAGCGGCCGCGGTGGCGCACGCCTCGAGCTGGGGCCACGACCGCTCGGCCCAACGTACCCGCGGGTCCTCCGGGGCCAACCCGGCAAGCGAGATGCTCGCCTCGCCGGTCGTCAGCGCTTGCAGGTCGCGCGCGATGCGCGTCAGCGCCGGGCAGCCGACGGCGTCGATCTCGGCGATTCTTGCTCGGATCTCGTCCGGTAGCTCGGACTGCTCGAGCCCCGAGCGGCGAATCAGCCGCTCCGGCATCCCACGGTGCACGGCCGGACCGACGATCCACCAGACCCGCGCCGACGGCGGCGTGCCCGGGTCCGTTCGCAGCTCGAGCTTCCACTGTGCCGCGGGTGGCTGGCGAAAGTGGGTCACGGTCGTGGTCGTGGTCGTCGATGTCGTCAGGCCTGCCGTGGTCGCGAGCCACGAGATCAACAGGAGGGTCGGCGTCATCATCGTGCTCCTTTATCGAGCTGTACGATGCCGGGCCCCCTGCCGTCTAGTGGGCCCACTCCGTTGCTACTGCCCCTCACACCCCGTGCCGCCTCAAGAACGCCCGCAGTTCCGCGCCCCACGCGTCGCCGTCGGTGAGCGCGGCATCGTTGTGATCCGCTCCCTCGACGACGACCCACTCCCGCGGCTCCCCCGCCGCCTCGAACAGCCTGCGGCTCAACCCGACCGGCACGATCGTGTCGCGATCGCCGGCGACGATCAGCACCGGGCAGCCGACGCTGCCGATGCGCTCGATCGACGGGAAGCGGTCCTTCAGCATCGTGCGTACGGGGAGCAACGGGAAGTGCAGCCGGCCGACGTCGGCCAGCGAGGTGAAGGGCGAGCGCAGCACCAGCGCCGCGGGGGGTTGCTCGGCGGCCAGCGCCACCGCGACGCCGGAGCCGAGGGACTCGCCGAAGTAAACCAGGCGCTCCGGGTCGACGTCGTCGCGGGTCGCCAGCCAGGCGCGGGCGGCGCGGGCGTCCTCGAGCAGGCCCGTCTCCGTCGGGCGGCCGGGGTTGCCGGCGTAGCCGCGGTAATCGGTCAGCAGCACGTTGGCGGCGGCGGCGGCACGGAACGTCTCGGCGAGACCGCTGCGTAGCGAGCGGTCGCCGGCGTTGCCGTTCAGGACCAGCACCGTCGGCGCCGCGGCGCCGTCGCCGCGAACGAACCACGCCTCGAGACGCAGGCCGTCGGCGGTCTCGAACGCGACGTCCTCCGCGTCGGCGAGCAGTTGCGCCGCGGGCGGCGGCGGAGCCGTCGACGGAAAGTAGATCAGCCGCCGCTGGAACACCCACGGCAGCACGACCAGGGCGGCGATCAACGCCGCGACGAACAGCAACGGACCTTGCACGCGCCTCATCTCTCCTGCCCTGCGGACCGTCCGGCCCTGTTGTATCATCCCCCATCGCAGCGGAGGCACACCCGATGAGTCTTGGCACCACGACGCCGATCCGACCGGCCCGGCTCAAGCCGGGCGTGAAAGTGGAGGATTTGCCGTCCGCCGACGCCGGCGAGCGCGGTATTTCCGAGACCGGCACGATCCGCGGCCGCGCGCTGATCTTCTGGGACCCCGAGCGCCCGGGCGAGAAGCTGGACGCGATCGACACCGACCAGATCACGCCGGCCCAGGACTGCGTGTCGGAGAGCCTGGACTCGCTGGACGAGCGCTGGAAGGCCGGCTCGTTCCGCTACCTGATGCCGGACTTCCGCCAGCGCGTGCACTCCGGCGAGACGTTCGTGGTCGCCGGCGACCGCTTCGCCATCGGCTCCTCGCGCGAGATGAGCCCGGCCGGGCTGAAGGCGGTCGCCGAGGAGGCCGGGCTGACGCTGGTCGTCGTCTGCGGCGACAACATGGGCGACATCTTCCGCCGCAACTCGCTGAACCTGGGGTTGCAGGTCGTGCAGTCGCCCCAGGCGGTGCGGGACGCGCGGGACGGCGACGAGTTCTCGTTCGATCCCGCGACGCGCCGGCTGGTCAACGAGACACAGAGCAAGACCTACGAGCCGTTGCCGCTGACGCCCAAGGAGGACGAGATTCGCCGCACCGGCGGGATCTTCGCCATCGGGCGGCGCGAGTTCCGGGCCTCGGTGGAGACGCCGCCGCGGATCGAGTGGCCCGACCCCGAGACGGCGCGCCGGCTGACCACCACCGAGCAGATCGCGTGGGCGCACCGCGTGGACAAGGATGCCGCGGTGGAGCCCGGGCGCACGCTGCGCGTCTACGCCGACCTGCTGCCGGCCTCCGACGGAACGGGTCCGTTCTCGATCCACACCTTCAACCAGATCACCGGGGGCGGCGCGATCTACCCGCGCCAGGCCGCGGTGGCCAACGACCACTTCGTGTTCACCGGCAAGGAGGCCGACGACCGGCAGACCGCGATCTCGCGCGAGTTCGCGAAGCTGCACGGCATCGAGAAGCCGTACTACGCCACGCCGGGGGACGGCATCTTCCACTTCTACTTCCCCGAGCAGGGCCTGGTGCTGCCGGGACAGTTCATCCCCGGGGCCGACTCGCACAGCCGGGCCTACGGCGCCTACGGCGCGGTCGGGATCGGCGTCGGCTCGACCACGCTCGGCTTCGGCTGGTCCACCGGCTACATCTACTTCACCCCGGCCCGGGCGCGGCGGGTGGTGTTCAGCGGCAAGCTCCAGCCGTGGGTCGGCGGCAAGGACATCGTGCTCAAGCTGCTCGAGCGCTGGGGCGCGAAGCAGTCGCAGGGCATGTCGGTGGAGCTGGTCGACGCCGACGCGCAGCTTCCGATCGCCTACCGCAACACCATCGCCAACATGATGGCCGAGGCCGAGGCGCTCAACGGGATCTTCGCGCCGGACGAGATCACCTACGCCTGGTACCGCGACAAAGGCCTGGGCCAGCTGCCCTACCCGCCCCTGCGGCCCGGCGCCGACGCGCATTACGAGATCGACGAGACGCTTCCGCTGTCCGACGTGGTGCCGATGATCGCCAAGCCGTACAGCCCCGGCAACGCCCAGCCGGCCGAGGAGGTGGCCCGGGAGCGGATCCGGTTCGACAAGGCCTACATCGGATCGTGCACCAACGGCAGCTACGACGACCTGCTGCAGGCCGCGCTGGTGATCGCCGCCGCCCGCGAGGCCGGGGCCAAGCAGACCGCGCGCGACTTCGTGATCTTCCCCGGTTCCGGCGGCGTGAAGCGGATGATCGAGCAGGGCGACCTGCGGCTCGGCGGCGAGTCGATCGCCGAGGTGTTCCGCTCGGTCGGCGGCCAGATCCGCGACTCGTGGTGCGGCCCCTGCTTCGGTCAGGGACCGGACGCGCTGTCGCAGGGCCAGGTCGCGATCACCTCGTTCAACCGCAACTGGCAGAACCGGATGGGCCTGGGCGGGCTGGGCTACCTGGCCAGCCCGGTCGTGGTGGCCGCCTCGGCGCTGCTCGGCTACATGGCGCCTCCGGGAGAGCTGGGGCTGGACTGGCAGCCCGAGCGGTTCGGCGTCTGAGCCCGTGCGCGGGCGGCGCACCTCGTGGCGCGCGCTGCCGTCGATCGCGGTGGCGCTGTTCCTAGCCACGGCGGCCTGGCCGGCGGACGACGAACGTCCCGCCGTCGAACCGACCTACGAGGTCCGCGCCGCGCTGACCGAGACGCTGTCGCGCCTGGTCAGGGAGCTGTTCCAGGAGCGTAACGACGACGGTCTGGCCTACCGGCGCGGCTCGTTCTCACACAGCTTCCGCGCCGCTCCGCCCGACGGCTGGCAGGTCACGTTCCACCGCGACACCGCCGACCGCGATCGCCTGCGTACCGAGCGCCTGCTGCTGACCCTGCAACAGCAGGACGGTGCGTGGCGGGTCGTCGACGAGCGCGTCCAGGGCACCTTCGACGGGTTGGTGCGCGGCTACGTGGGGGACGAGGAGTTCCATCGCTTCGACCGCTTCTCGCTGGACCACGAAGGTCTCGTGATCACGGCGCGCAACGGCAGCCTCTACACCGACCGCTTCGCGGGGCGCCTGTACCGGATCGTGATCACGGCGGAGCAGCTCGAGCAGCGCTACGCGCCGCCGCCGCACGGAACGAGCTTCCAGGCCGCGGCGGCCTGGGATTACCTGACCACGAAAACGCCGGAGAAGTTCGAGTTCGCGCCCGAGCACGTCGGCCTGACCTGCGACCCCGAGGAGTGCGACCGGCTGCTGGCCACCGCGTTCACGGGACTGCGCCCGGTCGCGATCGAGGAGACCGACCCGGCGCTGCGGCGCCTCTACGAGGAGTTCCGCGACGAGCAGGAGCGGGAGCTGCGCGAGAACGGCTTTCGCGGTTTCGCGACGCCGTTCGAGCCCGGGCGCCGCTTCCTGGCCGTGGTGGTGAAAAAGAAGGGCGCCGACGACCGGCTGTGGCTGCTCCACGACTCCTGGGCCGGCTGGGAGGTGCGGTTCGGCGCCACCGAGTACGGCACCTTCCTCGGCTATTACTCGCAGCAGACGTTGGCCGGCGACGTCACACCCTACGACCTCGAGCAGCGCGACGACGCGGACGCGCGCGACTACGACCTGCGCGCCGTCGCGGGCACGGTCGAGCTGGCGCTGGCCGACCACTCCACGATGACCGGGGACGTCACCTTCCGGCTGGTCACCAAGCGCGCGCTGCGGGTGCTGCCGTTCGCGATCGCCCGGTTGATGCGGGGCGGCGGGATCAAGTCGCAGTTCCGCGACCCCAGCCTGGTCATCGACTCGATCCAAAACGAGCAGGGGCGCGAGCTGACCTGGGTCCGCGTCGGCTCCTACGGCGGCGTGGTGGTGTTGCCGGCCGAGGTGCCGGGGGGAACCCGGCTGACGCTGCGGATGCAGTTCACCAACGAGGGCGCGATCTACAAGCTCTCGCCGTCGTACTCCCGCGTGGCCCGCGGCGGCTGGCTGCCCTTCGTGCGTTTCTCCGACACGTTGGAGGAGCTGGACCTGACGGTCAAGGCGCCCGCGCGTTACAAGACGCTGGGCGTGGGGCGCAAGGTCCACGAGTCGACCGCGGGCGAGGTCACGACCACGCGCTGGGTCGCCGACGGCCAGGTCGCCTTCCCCACGATCATCTTCGGCGACTACGTGGTGCGGCAGCCCGCCTTCCGCGCCGAGCGCAACGACGGCACGCCGATCGACGTCACGATCCACGTCGACCGGGACGGCATGACCGACTGGAACATCCGGCCCAAGCAGCTCCCGACGCTGGCCGAGCAGGCCGCCAACGCGCTGAACCTGTACCGCGAGATCTTCGGGGTCGACTACCCCTACGACAAGCTGGATCTGGTCAACGACCCGATGGGGTTCCTGTACGGCCAGTCCCCCGCCTCGATCGTCTACCTCGGCAGCGCCGCCTTCCGCGGCGAGGGGATCCTGGTCGCCGCGGTCGGGCCGTGGACGATGAAGTCGGCCCGCTCGCTGGTCGCGCACGAGGTCGGCCACCAGTGGTGGGGCGGCATCGTGACCCACGCCAACGACCGCAACTACTGGTTCGTGGAGAGCATCGCCGAGTACGCCTCGGCGCTGTACCTCGAGGCGATCAACGAGCGCGAGGACCGCGAGAAGGGCTGGAAGGCCTACCTCGGCGAGGTCGAGCGCTGGCGCGAGCAGGTCGTCCACGCCGACCTGTTCGGCAGCGTCCAGCACGCCCGCTCGCTCAACGGCGGCGCGTACCACGCGGCGATCTATGCCAAGGGGCCCTACGCGCTGCACATGCTGCGGATGACGTTCGGTCGCGAGAAGTTCTTCACGTTCCTCGAAAACCTGGCCACCGAGCTGAACGGCCGCCCCGTCGTGACCCGCGACATCCAGCGCGTGGCCGAGGAGACGTTCGGCGTGCCGATGGACTGGTTCTTCGACCAGTGGATCCGCGGGACCGGACTTCCCGAGTTCGAGCTGGTCTACGACACCCGCGCGACCGAGGACGGCAACTGGCTGATCGAGGGCAAGCTGATCCAGCGCGTGGTGGTCGGCAACCCGCGGCACGAGCTGACCGGCGTGCAGTTCGGCGGGTTCGTCTCGGTGACCGCGATCGGCAAGAAGAGCAAGCGCGAGTACCCCACCCGGCTGGCGCTCGAGGGGGCGGAGACGCCGTTCATGTTCAAGATCCCGGAGAAGCCGGGCAAGCTGCTGCTGAACAAGGACGGCGAGATGCTCAGCCGCAAGGTCGAGATCACCCGCAAGCGCGACTAACGCTCCCGCTCCAGCCGCGACAGGCGGCGCTCCAGCTGGAGCAGCTTGTGGATGATGATGATGTGGGTCTTCTTGGCGTCGATGCCCACCGGGCTGTCGGCGCTCTCGATCAGCTTCTCGATCCGCGCGTATTCGTCCTGCGGGATGTCCTTGACGTCCATCGGTTCCTCCGCGGAGCCCGACCGCTCCGGCCGCGATTGTAGCGCCCGCGTCACGGCCGGTCCCAGGGCGGCCGCCACGGAGCGGTCCCGCCGGCGTCGGCGTGCTCGTCGTCCGGGGCCCGTCGGAACCACGGGGCGACGTTCCAGGCCACGTCCACCCCGGCGCTGTAGGCCAGCCAGGCCGTGACGACGATCCCGACCAGCTCCCGCTGCCCCAGCCAGGCCAGCAGCGGGATCGCGAGGCCCGCCGGCCCGAGCGCGGGGTAGAGCAGCCGCCGGATCGAGGCCTGCGGGACCAGGTCGCGAACCAGCCCGGCCAGCGCGAACCCGACCGCGGGCAGAATCCAGACCACAAACCACTCCCACCACCGGAACCGCTCGTCGACCAGCCCGCCGAGCGAGCTCCAGGGTTGCGCGACCGCGTACAGCAACCCGGCCCACGCGGCGGTGCGAAGCAACGCGAGCGTCTTGCCGACCATCCGGCGAGGCTAGCCGCCGGGCCGGTCCGCCGGGCCGGATCCCGCGGCCCACGGGGTTCGCGATCGGAAACGCCGCGCGGCCGGCGGAGATCAGGCGGTCCGGCCGCCCCGCACCCGCGCCACGATCGCGCTCAGCACCAGCATCACGCCGAACAGGCAGGCGATCGTGGGCCCGGTGGGCAGGTCGAGCGTCTCGATCTCCACCGACATCACGAGGCCCGCCACCCCGGTCACCAGCGCCACCACCCAGCCGATGATCAGCCGCGTCCTGATCTCGCCCGACAGCAGCGCCCCGCACACCGCCGGGACGATCAGGTACGAGAACACCAGGTACACGCCGGCGATCTGCACGAAGCTCATCACCACCAGGCCGAAGCTGGAGTAGAACAGGAAGTCCCACAACCGGAGGCGCATCCCGCGCCGGCGCGCCTCCTCCTCGTCGAACGAGTTGAGCAGGAAGCTCCGACGCAGCACCCAGTGCAGGACCGCGATCACCGCGAACAGCGCGAAGGTGCGCAACACCTGCTCGCGGCTGACCAGCAGCACGTTGCCGACCAGCAGGCTCTTGATCGCCTCGTCGCCCTCGGCCGTGCGGCTGAGCACCAGCGTGCTCGCCGTGGCGGCGACCACGTAGATGATGCCGATGATCGCCTCCTGGGGCACCCGCGGATGCCGGAAGCGCGTCCAGGAGAACAGCACCGCGCCGATCAGCGTGAACCCGAGCGACATCGCGGTGGTGAACGGGTCGTGGCCGCCGTGCCCGCCCAGCGCGATCGCCACGCAGACCCCCAGCGCCGCGATCTGGGCCAGCGCCAGGTCGACGAAGATCACCCCACGCTGCACCACGTGCAGGCCGAAGTAGACCAGGATGCCCGGCAGCAGCAGCAGCGCCATCAGCGGCCAGAACCACAGCTCGAACAGCGTCATCGTCCGCCCCCCGCCAGTGCGGCGGCGATCGCGGTGACGTTGGCGTCCATCAGGGCGAAGTAGTCGCGGTCGGTGCCGGGCAGCCCGCCCGGGAACTGGCACACGTCGACGACGGTCGCGCCGGCGTGACCGGCGACCGTCTCGGCGGTGCGCCGGGACTGGAACGGCTCGACCAGGATCACCTTGATGCCGCGCGACTTCATCTCGGCGATCACGCGCGCCAGGTGCGGCGGCGAGGGCGGGATGCCCGGCTTGGGCTCCAGGAACACGTCGGCGGAGAGCCCGAACCGCTCGGCGAAGTAGCGCCAGGTGTTGTGGTAGGTCACGATCGAGGCGCCGCGAAACGGCGCCAGGATCGTGCCCCAGCGCTCCATCCGCGCGTGCAGCGCGCGGTCGAAGCGGGCCAGGTTCTCGCGGTACGCCGGGCACCCGGCCGCGTCCAGCCGGCAGAACGTCTCGGCCAGGTTGCGGGCCACGATCGCGGCGTTGCTGGGGTCCATCAGGAAGTGCGGGTTGCCCTTGCCGTGCACGTCGCCCTGCGACCGGTCGAGCGCCGTGGGGACGTCGAGCAGCGCGATGCCCGTCGAGCCGAGCAGCCGCCCCGCGGCCCCGGGAAGGATGCCGCGGTTGCGCGCCCCCTGGACCAGCGGCGGCAGCCAGCCCAGCTCCAGGTCGGCGCCGCTCTCGATCAGCGCATCGGCGCGGTTGAGGGTCACCAGGTGGCTCGGTCGGGCGTCGACGAAGTGCGGGTCCTCGGTCGGCTTGGCCAGCACGGTGATCTTGACCGCGTCGCCGCCGATCGCCTGCGCCAGCGCGCCGTAGTCCGGGGTCGTCGCGACCAGGTCGAGCCTCGCTTGCAGGGGCACGGCGCCCGCCGCCAGCGCCAGCACGATCAGGGCGGTCGTCGGTAAGCGTCGTGTCGACATCGGCTCCCCGCCCCTCAGAACTTGTGCGCGGCGTGCGCGCCCAGGATGAACTCCAGCTGGAGCCACAACGAATCGGCGTCCTCGAGCAGCTCGCGCCCGTCGTGGTTGTACTGCAGCCGCAGCTTGGAGTACTCGGTCGGGAACCAGGTCAGGTTGGCCGAAGCGCGCCAGCGGTCCTCGAAACCCGGCACCCCGGCCACGCCGCCGTCGTCGCCGCCGATCTCGCCGTAGCGGGCGCCCACGGTCCAGCCGCGCGTGAAGCCCCACACCACCTGGCCGTAGGCGCCGTGGTCCGAGAAGCGCTGGAACGGCTGGTCGGCCCGGTAGCGCCGCTCGAAGCCCTCGGCCTGGAGCTTGACGAACGGAAAACCCTGGATCGCGCGGGGCGACTTCCACTTCCAGAACGCGTCGAACCCGTAGAGCTCGGTCGTGCCGGCGTTGCCGGTGGCGTTGGGCCCCAGCGCGGCCGAGGCGCCGACCAGCAACGTCTGGTTGGGCGTCAGGTCGAACGAGGCCGCCCAGCGCGGCACGTACAGCAGGTCGCCGGCCGTGCGCACGCCGCGTTCCCCGAGCACGCGTCCGAACAGCTCCTCGCCGCCGACCGAGCCGAAGCCCGGCAGCGTCTCGCCGAACGCGTTCTGCACCGCCAGGAACAGCTCGGAATAGAACGGGGTCGGCATCAGCCACGACAGACGCGCGCCGCTCGAGCGCAGGCCGTCGCCGCCGAACATCCGCGCGGCGGCCAGCGGCTGGTCCACGAAGTCCCAGAAGTGCGGGTGCTGCGTGTTGTGGCGGCCGAACTCGCTGTAGAAGTGGCCGGCCCTGACCTGCAGGTTGCCCGGCAGGCTGGAGGTCGTGACGTAGACCTCCTCGACCTCGACCTCGGTCTCACCCTCCGGCGACTCGACGAAGATGATGTTGGCCTGCCCGGTGAAGTACGGATCGACCGCGCCGCTCAGCACGACCTCGACGTTCTGGACCGTGAAGCCGCGGCGGCTCGGATCGTGGGAGCCGGGCTGGAGCCCCGGCACGTCGGGCTCGCTCGAGGTGCCGGCGGTGACCAGCCCGTCCAGCGAGAGGTTGAGGTAATTGCGGCCCGAGGCGTCCCGGATCAGCGTCCCCGGCGGGGGCGCGACGGACGGCGCGGCGGGAGCCGGCGTCACGCCGAGCTCCTCGGCCAGCCGGCGCTCCAGCTCGGCCGCCGCGGCGTCGGGCGTCGCCTCGGTGGGCGCGGCGCCCGGCTCGAGCTTGCGGCGCAGCTCGTCGATCACCGCCTGCTGGCCGGCCACGGTGCGCTCGAGCTGTTCGATCCTGCGCAGCAGCGCCTCGAGGTCGACGGCGTCCGGCTGCGCGGCGACGGGCAGCGCGGGGACGAGCAGCACCAGCACCGCGGCCGAGCACGCCGCCCGGTTCAAGACACGAATGTAAGAACGATCTCTCCTCATCTGTGGGGCCTCCTGTCGCGATCCGGCACCATGCGCGGGGCGCCACCCGCGCAAGCGCGAGGGCACGTCGGGCGCGGTGCGTCCAACGGGTGGACGACGCGTCAGGAGACGGGAGGTGCTCGGGGAGCCTGCGGGCCGCGGACCGGACGGTCGACCGCCGCGGGAGCGACCGCGACGAGCGGCGCTCCACCGTCGCTGCGGCCAGTGACGGCCGGAGGGACGCCGAGCTCCGGCGCCGGGTCGTGCGACAGACGGCAGGCCCAGCAACCGGCGGGGCCGGCGGTGTGGCGCTCGCCGGGCGCGTCGGCCACCGGCGCACCCACGCCGGGGATGGCCAGCGGGTGGGAGTGGAACGCGGCGACCAGCGACGCGACCGCGACCGCCACCACCACGAGGGCCGTGGCCAGTCGCTCGCAACGGTGTGAGCCGCCCAGCCGCATTCAGCTTCCTCCCGAACGGATCACGTTACTTCCTGGGTCCGCACGGTGTCAATCGGCCCCGGGCCGCGCGGCCCCCGGGGGCGGCGGGATCGATTCGCGGTAGGGCCGGCGCTGCCGGTATAGCTCCAGGCGCAGGCCGACGAAGTGGACCAGCTCGCGGTTGTCCGCCTCCCGCGCCAGCTCCAGCGCCACCTGCGCCGTGGCCACCGCGCGGTCGAACTGCGAGGCGTTGGCGTAGGCGGCGGCGAGCGTGTCCATGATCGTCGCGTCGCGCTGGTCGGTCAGCTGTGCCGCGCGCCGGGCCAGCGTCAACGCCTCGTCGGCGGCGAGCCGGTCGCCCGCGGCGTCGGGATCCGTGGCCAGCGCCCAGGCCACGTCGCCGAGCGCGCCCAGCGAGTCGGGGTTGATCCGCAGCGCTTCGCGCAGCTCGGCCAGCGCCTCCTCCCGGCGGCCCGACATTCTGAGCGCCTGGCCGAGGTTGTAGTGCACCTGGTCGTCGTGCGGGTTGATTCGGACCGACTCGCGGTAATGCGCCAGCGCCCGCGGCAGCTCGCCGCGCAGGTGGTACACCAGGCCGAGGTTGTTGTGGACCTCGGGGTCGTCGGGCGAGATCTCGAGCGCCTGCATGAAGTGCTGCATCGCGTCGTCCAGCCGGCCGATCGTCGACAGCGCCACCCCGAGCCCCTCGTGCACGTCGGCATCGTTCGGATCGAGCTGCAGCGAGCGCAGGTACTGCTCGATCGCCTGCGGAAAGCGCCCGAGGTTGGCCAGCGACTTGGCGACGAGGAAATAGATCTGGGCCAGCCCGGCCGTGTGCCGCTGGCGCTCCTCGGCCGTGGCCGCGCGCCGGCCCTCTGCCAGCTCGTGGTCCAGCGCGCCGCGCAGCAACGACAGCGCGTCCTGCGGGCGGCGCTCGACGAATCCCCGCGCCAGCGCGGGCAGCAGCGCACCCGTCGGCTGGAACGGCGCGTACCAGCGACCGGCCTGCGGCAGCGCGGCGTCGCGCAACGCCTCGCCGGACAGCGCGAGCACGGCCCGGTCCGCGAGCAGACGATCCACGTCGACCGGGCCGCGGTAGACCACGGCCAGCCGGCCCGCGTCGTCCAGCAGCACGCTCAACGGCACGGCGAACGCGGGCACGCGCGTGAACAGGCTCTCCTGCACCGCGCGCAGCTTGTCCAGCAGCTCGGCCGTGGCGACGCCGGAGCGGAACGGATAGCCGAGCTGCCCGAGCATCGAGCGTGCGTCGTCCGGCCGCGTCTCGGATTCGGGGTCGAGCCCCTCCACGGTCAGGGCCAGCACGTCGATCCCGGCGGCCTCGAGCCGGTCCCGTTGCGCGGTCAGCTCGCGCAGCTCGTTGACGCACGGCGCGCACCAGCTGGCCCACAGGTTGACCAGGAGCGGCCGGCCGCCGGTGTCGATGCGGCGCGGCGGGGACCCGTCCCACGGCTGGTACGGCAGCGCCAGCGGCGGCAGCCGGTGCGAGAGCACCACGCGCGCCGCCTGCGTGGGCGGCGCCACGAGCTGCTCCGACGCCGCCAGCGCCACCCCGCGCCGGGGTGGCGTCCACCCGGTCGCACGGCCGCTCCCTTGCTCCAACACGTAACGCCCCCCGGGAGCGACGCCGGAGAAGCGCTCGCTGGCGCCGCCGGGCCAGCGCACCACGACCTCGTCGATCTCCGCGGCCGGCCCGAGCCCGAAGTGGAGCCACTTCGAGGACTGCGAACGGAAGCCGTCGCCGGCGTAGAGCGTGCGAACCAGCCGCCCGGCCGCCCCGCCCTTCAGCCGCACCTCGGCGCGCGCGCCGATGGCGTCGCGGTTGACCGTCTTGCCGCGCAGCCGCAGCGCGACGAAGCTCTGCGGCGCGGGGTTCGACTGGTTGAGCATCAGCCGCAGGCGCGGGGCGGTGCGGTTGCGCATCCACAGGTCGAGGTCGCCGTCGTGGTCCCAGTCGACGATGCCCAGCGCACGTCCGTCGTCGGTGAAGTTCAGCCCCGACGCGGCCGAGACGTCGGCGAAGCGCTCGCCGCCGCTGTTCAGGAACACGCAGTTGGCCTCGTTACCGCTCCACGACTTGCCCCCCTCGACCAGCCGCATCACGGCGTCCCAGCCGGCTTCGTACTCCGCTCCGTCCTGTCTCGCGTCCGGGGTTTGCGACACGACCTGCCGCCAGAAGAAGCTTCAGAGGTCGTGCGGGTCTTCACCCGTCAGGAAGCCGTTGGCCACGACGACGTCGAGCCAGCCGTCGTTGTTCAGGTCGGTGAAGCTGGAGGACCAGGCCCAGCGGCCCATCGTCACGCCCGCGCTTTCGCTGACGTCCTCGAAGGTGCCGTCGCCGGAGTTGCGGACCAGCGAGTTGCCGCGCGCGGTGCGCTGCAGGTGGGCCACGGCGGCCGCATCCTGCCCGGGGGCGAAGCGGCGCTGGTAGGTGATCCGGTTGCCGGCGCTGGAGTACATGTTGCCGACGTACACGTCGAGGTCGCCGTCGCGGTCGTAGTCACCCCACGACACCGACATCCCCGTGGCGATGTCCTCGACGCCGGCCTCCGCCGCGACGTCGCTGAAGCGCCCGCCGTCGTTGCGGTACAAGTTGTTGCGGCCGAAGTCGTTGGCCACGTAGAGGTCGAGGTCGCCGTCGTCGTCGTAGTCCTCCCACGCCGCGGCGAAGCTGAAGCGGGAGTTGTTGGCGTCGAGCCCGGTCTCCTTCGTCGCGTCGGCGAAGCGGAACTCGCCGTCGTTGCGCAGCAGCGCGTTGGCCCCGCCGTTGTTGGCGTCGTGATAGGGCACCGGCAGGCCGGTCACGGGACGGTCATCGTCGTCGCGGGCGCTCTCGCCGGCCGCACCCGGTCCGCGGCCGCCGTAGGTCGCCGCGTAGAGGTCGAGGTCGCCGTCGTCGTCGTAGTCCGCCGCGGAGAGCGCGAACGCCTCCTCGACCCCGCCGAGCGCCGTGCGCAGCGTGAACCGGCCGGCGCCGTCGTTCTCGGCCAGCAGCAGCCGCCGGTAGGTCGCCACCGCCAGGTCCTGGTCGCCGTCGTTGTCCAGGTCGACCAGCAGCGCCGAGAAGCTGCGGTCCAGCCAGTCCGCGCCGGACACGGTCGTGACGTCGTCGAGGGTGCCGTCGGGCCGCTGGAGGTAGAGGCGGTTGGGTAGTCCACCTTCGTCGCAGACGTAGAGGTCCTCGAGCCCGTCCCCGTTGACGTCGCCCAGCGCGAGCCCCGAGTGCCCGAACAGCGAGACCCCGTCCAGGCGGCTGATCCGATCGACCCAGTGGGCCACGCCGCGCAGGTGCTGCTCGCGGTAGGCCGGGGTCGCGCCGAGCGCCGCGGCGGTGTGGTCGCGGAACAGCACGCCGCCCGGACGGTCGAGCGCGATCTCCTCGTAACGGAGCAGCGCGATCGAGGACAACAGCGGCGGGGCGTCGGCGTCCGCAGGGTACCGCCAGCGCAGCGTCCACTCGGCGTTCTGCTGGACCGCGCCGGTGGCACCGTGACGGTCGGCCAGAAACAGCACACGGGTCGTGAAGGCGTCCTCGCCCTGGTCGATGCCGGTGACCTTGAACTTGACGTGGGGCGCGCCGCCGTCGCCGAGCCCCCGCAGCAGCCCGGTCAGAGTCCGGGCCAGGCCCTCGGCGCCGCGGTGACCCTGCGCCGGAGTGCCGGCGCCACCGCCCGCGCCGCGCCGCACCGTGAACAGGCCGTCCCGGAACACCTCGACCAGCTCGGCGGGACGCAGCGCCTCGCAGCCGAACCCCGGACCCACGAGCGGCTCCAGCGCCCGAGCGCCTCCCTGCCCCTCGTCGTGGATCCACGCGCCGATCCGGTTGAGCTGGCCGCCCGCGGCGGCGCTCAGCACCTCGGTCTCCCAGCCGCCGAAACCCGGCTCGTCGGCCTCCATCACGCGGTCGACCAGCGTCCGGGGGCGCGGGGGCTCGGGGAGCCGGATCGGGACCGGCTCGCCGGCTTCGCGGGTCGTTTCGGGGCGCGGCTCCGCCGCCAAGAGCGGACCGGCGACGAGCAGCGCGAGAGCCAGCGCCGGCAGCCCGGCCTTGATCGGGCCGGTTTGGGCCGCGCGACGGGACCCGGGCTGAGGCGTCTTGACCAAGCCCGGGATTATACCGCCCCTGCGCCGGATTAGCCTATTTGAAGTTCGTCCCCGGCGGCTCCGATTTTTTTTCCCGGATCGGTTGTTGCCGGGCAATCCGAAACACATATTCGCCCCGGGTCCGCCGACAGGTCCGGCGCGCGGACCCGCGACGACAGCCGGACCCCATGAAACCGGGTCGTATGGGTTTATTCGATCTGTTCAACAGGATGCTGAACGTTCCGGAGCCCACGCCGGAAGAACGGCGTGCCCGCAGCTCCAGGCCCCCGAAGCCGCGCGCGGCGGCCGCGCCGAGGCGGGGCGGCGCACCTCCGGCCCGCTCTCGCCCCAACCCCGGGAACGGGGCCTCCGCCGCGAGATCGCCCGTGGCCGAGCCGGCCGTGGCGAGCGCTCAGGCCGACGAGCAGGCGATGGAAAACGCCATCGAGGATCTGTTCTCGGATGCGGCCCCGGAGGGTTTCCGGACCACGACCCGGAGCGGCGAGGCGTTCGACCAGGCGGCGGTGTGGGAGCTGTTTGCCGGCGTCGCCGCGAACCAGGCCCAGCCGGTCAAGGACTTCATGTTCGAGCTCCACCGCGGCACCGCGACCAAGGACTGGCTCGACATCTGCGGCCCGGTGATGGGCACGCTGATCGAGGCGGCGAACGCCGTGGAGATGACCCACGCCGCCGAGTCGATGGGTGGCTTCGCAGGCGCGTTGCAGCAGGCGGCGACCGAGCCGGGTCGCCGGATCGAGGGCGCGGCACGCGAGTTGATTCTCGAACGGTACGCGGCGATGGCCGAGGTGCTGCCCGACTCGTTCGCGCTCGGCGAGCAGACCGTGCAGCGCGAGAGCATCATCATCCACTCGCTGTTGAAGCAGGTCCCGGGCGTCGGCCACGTGACCTTCGAGCGGCTCTACGGCTCCGGCCTGACGACGCTGGCGGCGTTGTTCCAGGCCAGCGAGCGCGACCTCGTGGCCACGACCGGGATCCCGGAACGGCTGTGCGGGCTGCTGTGCCAACGGCTCCGTGAGCATCACCGCGAGGTCGAGGCGATCCAGCGTGCCGGCGGCCCGTCCGCCTTCCGCAAGCGTCTCGTCGAGCGGACCGCGGCGTTGAAGAAGTCCCACGGGGAATACGAGCGCGTCGCCGAGTCGCACTCGTCCGACGACGCGGTGGTGGCGCGCAAGCGCGGCCTGCTCCAGGAGCGGCAGCTCTGCGCGTTCCAGATCGAGGTGCTGCTGGCGGAGATGGGCGAGATCGAGCTGGCCGAATACCTCCAGAAGCTGCCCTTCGAGCGGCGGATCGAGACCCTGGAGGAGTTCCTGGCCGGTAACAGCGCCCAGCGCGGGGCCGGCGCCGCCTAGACCGGGCAGTTCGAAGCGAAGGAAGAGAGGATACCGATGGCTGATTTCACGCAGCAGCAGGTGCTCGAGAAGCTGTCCCGGGGCGAGGGGCTGGAGCGCGCCGACCTCCGGAACCTCGACCTCTCGGGTTCCGACATGCAGGGCGCGAACCTGCGCCGCGCCGACCTGCGCGGGGCGAACCTCGAGGGATGCGACCTGCGCAAGGCCAAGCTGTCCAGCATCGATCTCCGGGAGGCCCACCTGGTCGGAGCGAACCTGGAGGGCGCCAACCTGCAGAAGGCCGACCTCGAGGGCGCGCGGCTCGACCGGGGCAACCTGCGCGGCGCGGACCTCAGCCGGGCCAACCTCTCCGGAGCTTCGCTGGAGAACGCCGACCTCAGCGGCGCGCGGATGCGCTCGGCGCAGCTCGACGCGGCCAACCTCGGCGGCGCGATGCTGCTGAGGACCACGCTCGACAGCGCCGACCTCAGCGAGGCCTACCTGGGCGGCGCGAAGATGATGCAGTGCGATCTCGACAACGCCGTGCTCGAGCGGGCCAACCTCGAGCAGGCCCAGCTGACCGAGGCCAACCTGTCGCGCGCCGACCTGACGGGCGCCTACTGCGAGGGCGCGGATCTCGCGCGGGCGGTGCTGGAGCGGGCCAACCTCAAGGGCGCCGGGCTCCGGAACGCCGAGGCCGGCGAGGCCGACTTCCGCGGCGCGTGCCTGCGCGACGCGGTGCTCGAGGGCTGCCGGATGACCGGGGCCAAGCTGCTCGGCGTGGACGCCGCGCCGGATCAGTTCAAGACGATCGTCGCCGACTGGGTCGACTTCTCGACCCGCACCAGCGAGGTGCGCGTCGACCAGGCCGAGGTCGTCGAGTACTTCGACCTGCTCAAGCGCGGCGAGGGATTCGCGCTGGCCGCGGCGCCGTCGCAGGACCGCAACCGGCGCTACTTCGGCGAGGGCGACGTGCTGTCCGGGGCCACGCTGGAGTTCGGCGAGGCTTCGCTGGTCGAGGTGGAGAGCCGCTTCGAGCAGTGCTCGATCGCGCTCAAGGAAGGGGCGCGCCTGGTCGTGGGCCCCAAGGGCGTGCTGGAAGGCTGCGAGATCAGCGGCGCGGGCGAGATCGTGGTGCACGGGATCATCGAGGAGAACGGCGACGCGCCGTGCATCATCGGACCCAAGCGCCTGGTCGTGGGCAAGGAGGGCTCGGTGGTCGCCGCGGTGCAGCAGGCCGCCGAGCTGACGGAATTCGGTTTCGAGCGGGGCTGCCATCTCAGGCTGAGGATTCGCAAGTAACCCAACAGCGAGGGAGACTCACGGTATGGCCGACAGTACCAAGCAAACGGTGATCGAGAACGGCACGGAGTTCGACGGGTCGATCCGCTCGGAATGCGCGATCACCCTGAGCGGCAAGCTCAAGGGGCAGGTCGACGCGCCGGCGCTGACCGTCACCTCGACGGGCAACGTGCAGGGCAACGTCAAGGTCTCGCAGTTCCGCTCGGAGGGCGAGGTCGCGGGCGAGGTCGAGGCCGAGGTCGTCGAGCTCTCGGGCCGCGTCAGCGACGACACCGTGATCCGCGCCAAGGAGCTGGAGGTCCGGCTGAGCGAGCCCAACGGCGCGCTCAAGGTCGCCTTCGGCAACTGCGAGCTGCAGGTCGGCGAGCGCCGGGCGCAGCGGTCCAGCGAGCCGGCCAAGGGCTCGGCCAAGGCCGACAAGCCGGAGAAGAAGCAGGAGGCCCCCGCGGACTCCATCGTCGACGCCGTCTCCGACCTGATGACCTAGACCGGCCCGCCCTCCCTCGCGCACGGCCTGCCGCCCGTCCCGCGACGGGCGGCGGCTTGCCCACCGCCGCCCTAACGTGGATAGTGTCCCCCCGGAGGACACGTGAGCGAGCTCCGCAAACTCTGGATCGAAGGCCCGGCCGGCCGGCTCGAGGCGGCGCTGCGCGTGGCCTGCCCGGCGCGCGCGGCCGCCGTGGTCGCGCACCCGCACCCGCTGGGCGGCGGCACGATGCACAACCCGGTGGTGTTCCACGCCGAGCGCGAGCTGCACCGGCGCGGGCTGACCACGCTGCGCTTCAACTTCCGCGGCGTCGGCAGCAGCGACGGCAAGCACGACGAGGGCCGTGGCGAGGTCGAGGACCTGGCCGCGGCCGTGATCTGGCTGCGCGGGGTGGCCCGGGAGCTGCCGCTGCTGGTCGTGGGCTACTCCTTCGGCTCGTGGTGCGCGGTGCGCCAGGCGCTCTCGGACGACACGGTCCGCGCGATCGTGGCGATCGGCTTTCCGGTGCGGAAGTACGACTTCCGGGTGCCGTTGCGGCGGCTCGGGCGGCCGTTCGCGGTGGTCCAGGGAACCGAGGACGAGTTCGGCGACGTGGACGAGGTGCGGGCGGTGCTCGACGAGTCCGCCCCCGACTCGCCGATCTACCGCGTCGAGGGCGCCGATCACCTGTTCAGCGGGCGCCCGACGGAAGCCGCGGCGCGCGTGGCCGAGGCCACCGAGGCGATCCTGGCCGGCGCGGCGCGGGTCGAGGCATGAGGCCGCGGGGCGCCGCGTGGGTGCTCGTCGCGCTGCTCGCCGCCGCCGCGCTGGGGTCGGCGTGCGCGCCGGCGAAACGTCCCGCTCCCGCGGGTCCCGCCGCGAAGCCGCCCGTGACGGAGGCTCCCGTCGCGGCTCCGGCGCCGGCCCTGCGCTGCGATCCGGTCCCCGACGGGCTGGCGGCGGAGCTTTCGGAGCACGAGGTGATCGTGCTCGGCGAGTTCCACGGCACGGTCGAGATGCCGCGCGCGTTCGGCACGCTGGCCTGTCACGCCGCCAACCTCCGCGACCGCGTGCTGGTCGGCGTGGAGCTGCCGCAGCGCGAGCAGCCGTTGTTCGAGGCGGCGCTCGCGGCGCCGACGGAGAGCGAGGCCCGCGCCGCGCTCTCGCAGAGCGAGTTCTTCGCCCGCAGCTACCAGGACGGCCGGACCAGCCGGGCGATGGGCGACCTGGTGCTGGCGGTCCGCGAGCTCCGCCGGACGGGCCGCGCGGTCGAGCTGTTCGCGTTCGATCCGACCGGCAAGCGCAACCGCGACACCGGCATGGCCCGCCTGGTCGAGGAGCGGCGCGCGGCGCACCCCGGAGCGCTGACGCTGCTGCTGGTCGGCAACCTGCACGCCAAGCGCACCATCGGCTCGCCGTGGGTTCCGGATTACCGCTCGGTGACCCATCAACTGCTGGAGTCCGGGGCGTCGCTGCTGTCGCTGCGCTTCGTACACGCCGGCGGCGAGGCCTGGTACTGCAACGGCGGCACTCCGGACAGCTGCGGCCCCAAGCCCGCCGGCGGACGCGACCGCGGGGAGGCCCCGTTCGTCGAATGGGACGACGAAGACGGCCGCGACTACGACGGGGCGTGGTACCTCGGGCCGGTCAGCGCCTCACCGCCGGGGCCTTAGCCGGAAGGACCCTGGCGGGCCGCCCGGCGACATCGGGCTCCAGGCGAGCTCGCGTCAAGTTGTCCCGGCAAATGCTGCGGCGCTGCGCACGAGCGCCAGGTCCTCCGGCAGTTCCAGCCTCTTCTCCGCGCGGGCGAGCGCGAGCCGCGCGTGAGCCAATGCAGCGTCGCGCACCGCCGGGTCGCCGAGAGACGAGAGCGATTCGAGCGCTTTGAGCAGCCGGATCACCACCTCGACCGCAGCGGCGCCGTCCCGGGCGATCGGCGTGAATGCGTCGTCGAACATGTCCCGCACCGACAACACCGGGACTTCGACGCGGTCATAGTCCGGTGCCGGCGAATCTTCTGCAGGTTCAGTCCACAGCACGAACAGCCGCACCAGCGATCCGATGATGGCGATCGCCGTGCCGGGGTCGTTGACCCCGGGCGACAAGGCCCTGTCCGCGATCTCCGAAAGCACCACCAGGCCGAATCTCGGGTCCTCGTCGAACAGCCGCTCTCTTCCGATCACGAAGGCGTTCGCGACTTTCTCGCAGTCGAGCTCGGCCGTCTCGTCGACATCGTGTCCCACGTACGCCAGCGCGCGCCCCGGAACGGCGAAGGTGCCCGGCAGGGCCGCAACGGCGACCCATCCCCGGGCCTCCTCGGCGCAAGCCTGGAGCGTGGAGACGTCGACGCGCTGCACGTAACCCACCGTCGTTGCGTGTACGGCTCGTCCTTGCGGCAGCCGCCGTTTCGCGGACCGGCCGCGAAGCGCGGGCGCGGCGCGCCGCCGCGTGATCGCTTGGGCGGCGGCCTCCTCGACCTTGTCGATCGAAGTACCGAGCCGCCCAAGGCGGGCGATTCGATCCATCCACCGAACGAAGGTGAAGATGACCATCGCGAACACGACCACCGTCAAGGCAAACAGGGCCGTGCGGCCGGCATCCTGGAAGAAGTCGTTCTTGACCGCGGTCAGGGCGACGATGCTGAAGATGAACGCACCGATGAAGGTCGAAAGCGCGTTCTGCGAGACGTCGTCCGAGATGACGAGGGTGAACGACCTCGGTGTCGCCGAGCTGCTCGCCGAGGCATACGCCGCGACCATGGACGCCACGGCGAACGTGGCGATGACGAGCATGCTGGCCCCCATGATCGAGAGCAGCGCCTCGATCGAGGCGGCGGTGATGTGGGGGATGCTGCGGCCGAGATCCGTACGGTCCGCGGCCTTGGCGACGAAGACTCCCGCGATCGAGAGCAGGCAGACGGCGAGCGGCTTGACCCACAGCCGCTCGCCGAGCCGCTTGGCGAAGAATCGGGCCCGGTCGGCAATCGCCATCGCTGCTGCTCCTAGATCCGCAGCAACTCCCGCTGGATCGGGCCGACGACCTCGGGGGTGCCGTCGGGGGTGATGAACACGTCGATCTCGGTGCGGACGGCCATGCGCTCGGAGGCGAGGTAGATCCCGGGCTCGATGGAGAAGCAGATGCCGGGAACGAGCAGGCGCTCGTCGCGGGTCTCCAGGTTGTCGATGTTGACGCCGTTGCCGTGGACCTCGATGCCGATGCTGTGGCCGGTGCGGTGCAGGAAGTAGTCGGCGTAGCCGGCTTGGCGCACCACGTTGCGGCAGGCCTCGTCGACCTCCCAGCCGTAGCAGGGGGTGGCGGAGGAGAACCGCTCGCGGACCAGGTCCAGGGCCGCGTCGCGGCCGCGGCACACGACGTCGAAGATCTCGACGTATTTCTTCGGGGGGTCGTCGCCGGCGAAGCCGCACCAGGTGACGTCGTAGTAGATGCCGGGCGGGTCGGCCTCGCGGGCCCACAGGTCGATCAGGATCGTGTCGCCCCGCTCGAGCGTGAAGGCGTTGTTCTTGGTCGGCTCGAAGTGCGGGTCGGCGGGGTGCTCGTTGAAGCCGACGATCGGGCTGGCCTCGTCGCTGGTCAGGCCCTGCTCGGCGAAGCGCGAGAGGATGAACTCCTTGACCTCGTACTCGGTGACCGGTTTCGAGTCTTTCAGCGCGCGGCCCATCAGCGCGAACGCCTCGTCCTTGATCTTCTGGACGCGCTCGCCGGCGCGGCGGTGGCTCTCGAAGCCCTCGGGGCCGGTCACGGCGTCGAACTGCTGGACCAGGTCGGCCGAGCTGACGACCTCGGGGCCGAAGCTGCGCACCAGCTCGACGGTCCCGGCGTCGACGACCGAGACGTACGGGATGTGGTTCAGCGGCGAGTACTGCATGGCGACGCGGAACGCGCCGCCGACGATCCGCTTCAGCTTGTCGTGCAGCTCGGTCCAGCCGAGATAGAACTCCTGCCGGCCGGGCAACGGGTCGAGGCGGCGCGGCTCGACGCGGTGCGACAGCTTGACCGGCTCGCCGCGCGCGGGCACGTAGTAGAACCAGCGCCGGCTGGTCATGATCGCGGCATCGAGACCCAGGATGCGATAGGCCATCAGGTCGCGGTGGTGGAAATCGCAGAACAGCCAGCCGTCGAGGCCGGCTTGCGCCAGCGCCTGCTGGATCGCCTTCAGGTCCATCGCTCCTCCGTGTCCCGACGCGCTCAAGGGGCCTGGCTGGTGCGGTGCAGCTCGGCGGTGCGGCGCACCACGTCGGCGAGGCTGGTGCGGTCGATGATCCCCGACACCGCGTTGCGCACGTCCATCAGCACCGCGTAGAAGCCGACCTGCCGCGGGTTGCGCTCCATCAGCTGGCGCAGCTCCTCGGCGCTGGACATCGGGGCCAGCGGGCCGTCCAGCACCCGCACCACGTCGCCGAGCCGGATCTCGCCCGGCTCCTGGGCCAGCGCGTAGCCGCCCTCGATCCCGCGGCGGCTCTTGACGAACCCGGCGCGCTTGAGCTCGAGCAGGATGCCCTCGAGGAACTTGGCCGGGATGTCCTCCTGCTCGGCGATCCTGCGGATGTGGACCACGCCCTCGCCGAAGTGCTCCGCGAGATGACACAGCGCGCGCATCCCGTACTCGCCTCGTTTCGAGACCTTCATGATCGCCTCCGTCCGACGTCGCTCCGTTCGGTGGACGGTCAGGCGGCGGTCGCGCACGCCTCCTCGAAAAACTCCTCGACAGCGTCCACGAACTCCTCGGGACTGCCCAGGGAGCCGATGCGCAACCGCAGGGTCCGCCCGCCGGGGAGGCCCTGAGTGTACCAGCCCGTGAAGGTGCGGAGCTTGTGGATCGCGTGCATGCCCCGCTCCTGCTCCTGCAGCATCCGGAAATGGGTCAGGATCAGCCGGCGGCGGTCGTCCAGCGTGGGCTCCCACGGCCGGCGCCCCGCCAGCAGATCGGCGGTCTGCCGGTAGATCCAGGGATTCTTCATCGAGGCGCGCCCGATCATCACGCCGTCGCAGCCGGTCTCGCGCAGCAGGCGCACCGCGTCGTCGGGGGTGGCGATGTCGCCGTTGCCCACCACCGGGATCGAGAGGCGGCGCTTCAGCTCGGCGATCCGGGACCAGTCGGCGGCGCCGCGGTACATCTGCTTCGCGGTGCGCGGGTGCAGCGCGACGCCGTCGACGCCCTCGCCCTCGCAGATCTGGCCCAGCTCGACGAAGTTGATGCGGCGGTCGTCGATGCCGGCGCGGAACTTGACCGTCAGCGGGATCCGGATCGCGCGCCGCACCTCGGCGATGATCCGGCGTGCGTGGTCGGGATCGCGCATCAGCGCGGCGCCGGCGCAGCCCTTGAGCACCTTGTTGGCCGGGCAGCCCATGTTGATGTCGCAGACGTCGGCGCCCGCCTCTTCGACGACCCGCGCCGCTTCCGCCATCGGCCCCGGTCGCGAGC
>JBFKMV010000025.1:0-39331 GCA_041629655.1 Candidatus Polarisedimenticolaceae bacterium | reverse complement strand
TACAACACCGGCCGCTGGGACTACATCAACAGCGTGTCCGACGCGATGGTCTGGGACCCGGAGTTCCAGAACCCCAACATCGACGCGATCGTGATGACCTACGGCTACATGCGCGTCTACGAGGACCGCGTGCGGCGCGCGGTCAACACGCCGGACCGCCACGGCCGCTGCGCGCTGTGGCAGGGCGGGATGGAACCGAACATCCCGGTCGGGTCGGAAAGCGGCGTGGCCGAGGCGATGAACAAGGCGGTGGCCGGCGGCGCGCGCGAGCAGCGCAACGGTGCCAGCGGCAAGTGGGTCGCGCACTGGAAGATGGTGCACATCGTGCGCCCGGTCTGGGAGCAGGCCGGCCAGGCCAACCAGCTCGGCCGCGAGTTTCCGGCGCTGACGCACACGCCGGCCGACGCCGCCGACCTGACGCTGCTGGAGCCGGCGCCGCGTACGGTCCGCGGCGCCCGCGACCTGCTCAGCGTGGCGCTGCAGTACGGCAACGCGTTCGGCCGCGGTTTCCAGGCGGCCGCGCTCAAGCCCGCGGACTTCTTCGAGAACGACGACGTGCTGTACCTGATGGAGGACATGGCGACCGGGGAGATCCGGCTCAGCATCCTGTGGGAGTGGCTGCACAAGCAGGCCCCGTTCACCGCGGACGACCCCGAGACGGGCGTCAAGACGGGCGACACGCTGACGCCGGCGCTGTTCGAGCGCCTGCTGGCCGAGGAGTACGACAAGCTGCTCCACGCCAGCAACCGCAACGTTCACGACGACTCCAAGCAGACCACGCTGCCGATCGCGCGCGAGATCGCCGCCAGCTACGTCGGCTCCGACGTCAAGGCGCCCTGGTACATCGACCTGCTCAACATCAACCTCGACAACGACGACCTGCCGGAGGCCCGGCGACGGATCCGCCGGTTCATGGACGCCTTCCGCAAGGACGGCACGCGGATCACCGAGAACCTCGACTTCGATGCGGCGGAGTCCGCCGTCAACCGGGGCAGGAGCGAACGATGAACGCATTCGAGCAGGAAGTCGCCGAAGTCACGCGCTGGTTCGAGAGCCCGCGCTTCGAAGGCATCGTTCGTCTGTACGCCCCCCGGCAGGTCGTCGAGCAGCGGGGCACGATCCGCAACGACTACACGGTGGCGCGGATGGCCGCCGAGGCGTTCTACGAGCGGTTGCGCGAGCTGTTCGGCGAGGGCAAGTCGATCACCACCTTCGGCCCGTACTCTCCGGGCCAGGCGGTCTCGATGAAACGGGCCGGGATCGAGGGGATCTACCTCGGCGGCTGGGCCACCTCGGCCAAGGGCTCGATCTCCGAGGACCCGGGGCCCGACCTGGCCAGCTACCCGCTGAGCCAGGTGCCCGACGAGGCGGCCCCGATCGTGCGCGCGCTGCTGGCCGCCGACCGCAACCAGGCCTTCGCGCGGGCGCGGATGAGCGAGGCCCAGCGCAGCGCGACCCGCGAGGTGGATTTCCGCCCGTTCATCATCGCCGACGCCGACACGGGTCACGGCGGCGACGCCCACGTGCGCAACCTGATCCGCCGCTTCGTCGAGGCCGGCGTCCCGGGCTACCACATCGAGGACCAGAAGCCGGGGCTCAAGAAGTGCGGGCACCAGGGCGGCAAGGTGCTGGTCGCCGAGGACGAGCAGATCAAGCGCCTCAACGCGGCGCGCTTCCAGCTCGACGTGATGGGGGTGCCGGGGATCGTCGTCGCCCGCACCGACGCGGAGTCCGCGACGTTCCTCGAATCCCGCAGCGACGAGCGCGACCAGCCGTTCATCCTCGGCGCCACCACCGTCGACCTGCCGAGCTACAAGGCCGGAGTGCTGGCGATCCTGAAGCGGCTGCACGAGCTGGGCGTCGACGAGATCCGCGGGCACCTGTTGTTCTCGATCTCCGACGGCGAGTACGCCCTGGCCAACGCGTGGCTCGACCGCTCGGGCGTGATGAGCGCGGTGGAGGATGCGGCGAAGGTCCTCGAGCGGGCCGAGGAGGCGCAGGTCCCGCCGGTGTTCGACAAGCTGGCCACGCGCTACATCGACGCCTGGCAGGCCGAAGCCGGGCTCAAGACCTACGCCCAGGCGGTCGCCGAGGTGATCGGGTTCCGCAGCGACGAGGGCGAGCGGTTCGAGCTGGATGCCGAGCAGTGGCTGGCCTTCGCCCGCCAGGCCTCGTTCCACGACGCCCGCGACAAGGCCAAGTCGATGGGCATCAACATCATCTGGGACTGCGAGCTGCCCAAGACCACCGAGGGCTACTACCAGATCGAGGGCGGGATCGATTTCGCGATCGCCAAGTCGCTCGCCGCCGCGCCGTTCGCCGACGTCCTGTGGATGGAGACCAAGACCGCAAACCTCGCCGACGCCAAGCGCTTCGCCGACGCGATCCACGCCCGCTTCCCGGACAAGATGCTGGCCTACAACCTCTCGCCGTCGTTCAACTGGGACACCACCGGCATGAGCGAGCAGGAGATGAAGGACTTCCCCACCGAGCTGGGCAAGCTGGGCTTCGTGTTCAACTTCATCACCTACGGGGGGCACCAGATCGACGGGCTGGCCGGCGAGGAGTTCGCCACCGCGCTACGGCAGGACGGGATGCTGGCCCTGGCGCGGCTGCAGCGGAAGTTCCGGCTGGTCGACTCGCCGTACAAGACGCCGCAGACGCTGGTCGGCGGGCCGCGGGCCGACGCCGGGCTGATGGCGGCGTCCGGCCGCACCGCCTCGACCAAGGCGATGGGCAAGGGCTCGACACAGTTCCAGCATCTGGTGCACACCGAGGTTCCGACCCGGCTGCTCGAGGAGTGGATCGAAATCTGGACGTCGCACTACGAGCTGCCGCCGCTGCGCGTCGTGCTGCGGCCGCACACCGCCGGCGCGGAGCTGCTCGAGCTCAAGATCACGGGCGACGCCCGGGACACGCTGGCCAACGTGGTCTTCGCACCGATCCTGGACCGCAAGGGACGCAGCATCCTGTCGATCCGCGACCAGAACACGTTCGAGGTCGCGATGCGCAAGAAGCGGCTGATGTCGCTGGTCCACCTGTTCCTGATCCACCGCTACAAGGCGTTCTCGGTGCACTACGTCAGCCCGACCGAGGACAACCGCTACCAGACGCAGAAGATGAAGTCGCACGGCATCTTCAAGGACGTCCACGACGAGGTCGGCCACATCATCGTCGCCGACGTGGACCTGGAGCGGATCAAGGCGCTGTTGCAGCCCGACCGCGCGGACCTCGAGGACCTGATCTACAAGCGCTATCCGGCGAAGGCCTGAGCGGGGCGCGGCTCAGGCGTCGAGCGCCGCCGCGAAGCGCCGGACGATCTCGCCCGCCGGCTCGACCCGCCGCACGCCCTCGACGCTCTGGCCGGCCTGCCAGTAGTCGCGGCTGCCGGTCTCGTCCAACGAGGCGCGCTTGAGCTGCCACAGCGAGCGCAGCGCGTAGATCGTGCGCATCCAGTGCTTGCGCCGCCGGCCGCGCAGCATCCAGCGCGCGAACGCTCCGGCCCGGAGCCCCGTGCGTTCGATGTACGGCGTGTTGATCACCGATACCGGGACGCCGGTGATCCGCTCGGAGAGCACGATGTCGTCGGCGTCGGCCTCGACGATCGCGCGCTTGTACGGCTCCGAGGCGCGGCACTCGGTGGTGGCGATGAAGCGCGTTCCCATCTGAACGCCGGCGTAGCCGATCCGGAACATCTCCACGAAGCGCTGCTCGCTGCCCACGCCCCCGGCGCAGATCAGCGGCAGCCCGCAATCGCCCAGCTCGTCGAACAGCTGCTGCGGGTCCTTGGGCCCGGCGTGGCCGCCGGCCCGGGAATTGACCGCGATCAAGCCGTCCACGCCGGCCTCCAGCGCCTTGTCGGCCCACTTGCGCTCGGTCACGTCGTGGTACACCACGCCGCCGACGGCGTGCGCCTGGTCCACGACCCAGCGCGGGTTGCCGAGCGAGGTGATGAAAAAGCGCACGCCCTCCTCGAGCGCGCCGTCGACCCAGCGGCGCATCCGCTCGAGATACGTCTTCGAGGACTTCTCGATCAGCGCGTTCATGCCGATCGGCTTCGAAGTCAGCTGTCGCATCAGCCGGATCCCGGCGCGGAACTCGTGGCCGTGCACGTAGGTCAGCGAGATCGGCTGGAACACGCCGAGGCCGCCGGCCTCCGAGACCGCGGCCACCAGCTCCGGGGTCGAGCAGGGGTACATCGGGCCGCAGATCAGCGGCACCTCGACGCCGGCGTCGCGGAGGAAGCGCTCCCGCATCAGGCCTCGCGCGGCGTCAGGTGCCACACCGCGCGCAGCCGCGCGACGAGGTCTCCGGCCGGATCGCGCAGCTCGACCGAGAGCGGGTAGTCGACCGAGCCGTTCTCGACCACCGGGACCTCACAGCTGCACTCGGCGGTGATCGTGCCGCGGGCCTTCTTGACGTACTCGATTCCCAGCTCGACCGGGATGCCGCGCACCGAGCCGGGCAGCCCGGTCAGCATCGCCAGTCCGCTGGTCACCTCGCCGAGGTTCACCAGCGCCACGGCGTGGACCGAGTCCAGGTGGTTGCGCACCCGGCGGCGGTCGGAGAGCTCGATGCGCGCGAAACCGGGGCGCAGCTCGCGGATCCGGGGGCGGATCGTGCCGGTGTAGGGGACCATCCGGCCGAGCAGCACGCCGAACAGCCACGCTCCGCCGGGATAACGGCTCAGCGTCTCCCACCGGCTGCGCAGGCGCTCTCCCGGTGCTGACAGGTCACGACCCATGGCCCCATGCTAACGTCATCACCCGGGAGGACGCCATGGGGAACATCGCCTGGATCGAGTCGCTGGCCGGGGCGCGGGAGCGGGCCGCGGACGAGGGACGGCTGCTGCTGACGTATCTGTTCGCACCCGGCTGACTCGGCTGTCGCCGCATGGATACCGTGACGTATCCACACGACAGCGTGGTCGCCGAGATCGAGCGGGGGTTCGCGCCGTACAAGATCGACATGACCGCGCGCCATCCCGAGTTCAAGGAAGCCGCGGCCGGCGGCCGCGTGATGTGGGGACCGACCCTGGTGATCGCCGACCCGCGGGCGGGTGAGGTGCGGCGCTGGGTCGGCTGGCTGCCGCCCGGGAGCTTCGTGGCCGAGCTCCGCTTCTGCCGCGCGCTGGCGGATTTCAACCGCGGGAAGTTCGCCGAGGCGCAGGCCGGCTTCGACGCCCTGGTGGACGATGCGGCCGACACGCCGATCCACCCCGAGGCGCTCTACTGGCAGGGGATCGCCGGCTTCATGGCCGGCCCCAAGGCCTGGGCACCGCTCAAGCGCTCCTGGACCCGGCTGGCCGAGGAGTACCCGGGGCACCGCTTCGGGGTCCACGGCGCCGTGATCGAGGACGCCCCGCCGGAGTAGCCCGCGGGCCGATCCGGGCGGAATAGCAGGCTTTTTCGGGGGGTCTTGACAGGATGATATCACTATAGTATCTTATCAATAGCAATCCAACGGATCGGCCCGAACCGCCCCCGCGCGCCCGGGCCGACCCGAGAAAGCGAGGTCGGTCATGATCCAGGAAGTTCCCCGCAAGGCCCCCTCCGGCATCCTGCTGTTGATCGTGTTCCTCTTGATCCTGGCCGGTGCCGTGTTCGGCATCGTGCGCACGGGCATCGCGCTCGACGCGAGGTTCTCCGTCGCGCTGCTGTGGCTTCTCATCGGTCTGATCGTCGTCGCGCTGTTCGACGTCTTCCTGATGGTCGGCCTGTTCACCGTCGCTCCCAACCAGGGCAGGGTGCTGCAGCTGTTCGGCAAGTACGTCGGCACCGTACGCGACCCCGGCCTGCGCTGGGCCAACCCGTTCTACACGAAAAAGCGCGTCTCGCTCCGCGTGAGGAACTTCGAGACCGGCAAGCTCAAGGTCAACGACAAGCGCGGCAACCCGATCGAGTTCGCCGCGGTCGTGGTGTGGAAGGTCGTCGACACCGCCGAGGCCGTGTTCATGGTCGACGACTACGAGAACTACGTCCACGTGCAGAGCGAGGCCGCCGGCCGCGGCCTGGCCACCGCGTACCCCTACGACGTGTTCGAGGAGGGCGAGATCTCCCTGGTCAGCCACACCGCCGAGATCTCCGAGCGCCTGCGCGACGAGATTCAGCAGCGCCTGGAACAGGCCGGCGTCGAGGTGATCGAGGCCCGGATCAGCCACCTCGCCTACTCCCCGGAGATCGCCGGCGCGATGCTCCAGCGCCAGCAGGCCGCCGCCGTCATCGCCGCGCGCCGCAAGATCGTCGAGGGCGCCGTCGGCATGGTCGAGAACGCCCTCGAGATGCTCTCCGAGAAGCACGTCCTGGAGCTGGACGAGGAGCGCCGGGCAGCGATGGTCAGCAACCTGCTGGTGGTGCTGTGCAGCGACAGCCGCCCGCGACCGGTGATCAACACCGGCTCGCTGTACACCGGGTGATCGGCGCAGGCGTCGCGTGACGGACCGGGAGGACCGGCGTCGTGGGTGAGCGGAAGGCGGTACTGCTGAGGCTGGATCCCAGGGTCCATGCTGCGTTGAAGCGCTGGGCGGATGATGATCTGCGGAGCTTCAATGCGCAGGTGGAGTTTCTGTTGCGGCGGGTGCTGCGGGAGGCCGGGCGGGAGCCGGGCAAGGACAACCCGAGGCCGAAGCCGCAACGCTGACCCGCTCAGCGCGGAGCGGCCGCTGCCTCCGGGGCCCCGACGCCGGCGATCGCCGACCGCCGCCAGACCCGGCGCAGCCAGCCAGCGATGCCCTCCATTCCCAGCGTCAGGTAAGGCAGCACCAGCAGCGTGAACACGGCCGAGGAGATCAGCCCGCCCATCACGGTGCGCGCCAGCGGGTAGTAGAACAACCCGCCGACGTAGGAGCCGCCGAGCGCCAGCGGCGCCAGCCCGATGATCGTGGTCGACGCCGTCATCAGGATCGGGCGCATCCGGTCGCGCCCGGCCTGGAGGATCGCCTCCTCGCGCGACAACCCCGCCTTCCTGTGCTGGTTCATGCGGTCCAGCAGCACGATGCCGTTGTTGACCACGATGCCCATCAGGATCAACAACCCGATCTGGGACATCAGGTTGAACGGGGTGTCCGTCAGGAACAGCATCCACGCGGCGCCGGGCAGCGCGAACAGGATCGAGAACAGGATGGCGAAGGGCTGGGCCAGCGACTCGAACAAGGACGCCATCACCAGGTAGACCAGGATCAGCGCCAGCAGGAAGTTGATGCCCATCTGGGCGTTCTGGTCGTCCTGCTCCAGGATGCGGTCGTTCCAGGTCCAGGAGTAGCCGGCGGGCATGTCGAGGGAGTCCATGGTCTTGGTGATCTGCTCGCGGGTCTCGTCCCACTCGTCGCCCTCGTAGGTCGCCTCGACGGCGACGCGGACCTTGCGGTTCTCGCGGACGATCTCCTGCTCGCGGCGGACGATCTCGAAGCTGGCGATGTCGCCGAGCTGGACGGTGCGGCCCTCGCCGGCACCGAAGCGGAGCTGCTTCAGGTCCTCGAGGTTCTCGCGGTCCTCCATCCGCAGCGCCAGCCACGTCTCGACCTCGCGCTCGCCGGTGTCGAAGCGCTGGAGCCGCATGCCGCCCAGCGAGAACGAGAACACGTCGGAGATGTCCTGGGCGTCCATCCCCAGCCGCGCGACCTTGTCGCGGTCGATCTTGACCTGGATCTCCTGGCGGCCGCGCTTGAACGAGGTCTTGATGTCCTGCATGCCGGCCATCGTGTTGAGCCGGCGCTCGGCCTCCTCGGCCAGCCCGCGCAGCGTGGCGTTGTCCTGGCCGAAGAACTTGACCGCGAAGCGCGTGCTGTCGTCGCCCAGGTCGGCGTCCTCGTGGAAGAACACCCGCACGCCGGGGATCTCGGGCAGGCCTTCGCGGACCTGTTGCTTGAGCTGCTTGATCTGGTCGTCCGAGAGGTTCTGGTCGGCGAGGTTGAGCACGGTCGCGGCGTCGTTCGAGGCGTACCAGCTGTAGACCGACTGCAGGTTGAACTCGTCCTTGCGCCCGTACAGGTACTCCTCGACCCGGTCGACCGCACGCTCGGATTCCGACTTGTAGTGGAAGTCGTCGAACTCGTACAGCAGGAACAGCCGCTCGTTCACGCGGGCCGAGAAGATGCTGGTCTCGACCCAGCCGGCCACGAACGGCGCCAGGCCGATCGCCAGCCCGGCGACGATCGACAGCAGCGTCCAGCCCTTGCGCCGCAGCGTCCAGGCCAGCATCCGCGCGTAGCGGTTCTCGATCCGGGCCAGGAGGCGACTCGGCCGGGTCTGCCGCGGGCGCAGGAAGTGCGCCGACATCAGCGGGATCAGCGTCAGCGACGAGAACAGCGAGCAGACCAGCGCCAGCGAGATCGTGATGCCGACCTCGCGCAGCCACGTCGTCAGATCCGTGCTGGCGCCGATGATCAGCGGCAGGAACACGATCAGCGTCGTGGCGGTCGAGGCGGTCACCGCCATCGTGACCTGCCTGGCGCCGTCCAGGGCGGCCCGGTGGGTGTCCCGTTCCTCGCGGTGCCGCCGGTCGATCGACTCCAGCACCACGATCGCGTTGTCGACCAGCATGCCGACGGCGAGCATCAGCCCCATCATCGACAGCAGGTTGAGCGACTTGTCCAGGAAGTACAGCACGCCGCAGGCGGCGATCACCGAGAACGGGATCGACAGCGAGACGATCACGGTCGAGTCGAGACGGCGCAGGAAGAAGTACAGGCTCAGCACCGCCAGCAGCGCGCCGATCGCGCCGGCCTTCTTGAGCCCGTTGATGCCGTTGGTGATCTGCTCGGCCTGATCGTCCCACACGAACAATTCGACGCCCTGGAGCAACGGGTCGGCGTCGATCTCGTCATGGATCACGTGCTGCACGGCGCGCACGACGTCGACGGTGTTCGCGGTCGATTCCTTGAACACCTCGATCGCGATCGCGTACTCGCGGTCGAGGTGCCGCCCGTAGCGGATCGGCGGCTCCTCGAACGTGATCTCGGCGATGTCGCGGAGCCGCAGGCCGCGCTCGTCCACCGGGAAGTCGCCGAACGCGTCGATCGAGTCGAAGGCGCCCACCGCGCGGGCGGTGTAGCGCAGGCCGCCCTGGTCGATCTGGCCCAGCACCAGGTTGGACGAGGCCCCGCGCAGCCGCTGGATCAGGTCGCCGCCGACGACGTCGTGCTGCTTGAGCGCCGCCAGCTCGAGGTGGAGGTTGATCGCGCGTGGCGCCCCGCCGTCGAGGTCGACCCGGGCCACCCCGGGGACGCGCCGGATCGGGTTGACCACCCGCGCCTCGAGCAACGGGTAGTTGGCCGACAGATCGACCCCCTTGGCCGAGATGCGTCCCTCGACCACCGGGATGTCGTTGGTGTTGAACGAGAAGATGCGGATGTCGCCGATCCCCGCCGGCAGGTCGCCCCGCACCAGGTCCATCTTCTCGCTGACCTGCATGCGCACGATGTCCAGGTCGTCGCCCCAGGTGAACTCCAGGTCGAACTCCGCGGCGTCGGCCGAGGACTCCGAGCGCAGCTTCTTCACGCCGGACAGCGTCGAGAGCACCTCCTCGACCGGCCGCGCGATCTCCTTTTCGATCTGCGTCGGGTTCGAGTCGGGGTAGGGGATCTGGACGTGGATGAACGGGGCGTCGACCTCGGGGAGGTACGCCAGCGGCAGCCGCAGCACCGCGATCCCGCCCAGCACCAGGACGCAGGCCAGCGCCATCAGCGTCGTGATCGGACGTTGCACGGCGAGACGCGGCAGGTTCATCGCGCGGTCTCCGGCGACTCGGGGATCAGCGGCATCGAGCGGCGCCGCTCGTCGGACGTCTTGTCCGCCGCCGCGACGTCGGCGGCGAGCACCTTGCGGTCCAGCAGCGAGTAGACCACCGGGATCACGAGCAGCGTCAGCGCGGTGGCGACGGCCAGCCCGCCGATCACGGTGATCGCCAGCGGGCTGCGCAGCTCGGCGCCCTCGCCGAGCCCCAGCGCCATCGGCAGCAGCGCCAGGATCGTGGTCGCGGAGGTCATCAGGATCGGCCGCAGCCGGTTGAGCCCGGCCTGGACGATCGCGTCCGCCTTGGCCAGCCCTTCGTGCCGCCGCCGGTTGATCGCGTCGATCAGCACGATCGCGTTGTTCACGACGATTCCGGCCAGCATCACCATGCCGATCATCGCCACCACGTCGATCGAGCGCCCGGTCAACAGCAGCGCGCCGATCACGCCCACCGCGCCCAGCGGCAGCGTGAAGATGATCACGAACGGGTGCAAAAACGACTCGAACTGCGAGGCCATCACCAGATACACCAGGAAGATCGCCAGCCCCATCGCCATCAGCAACGAGCGCAGCGAGCGGGACATCTCCTCTTCCTGGCCGCTCAGGAACGCCGACGCCCCGGCGGGCAGCGCCACGCCGGCCAGCCGCGCGCGGATCTCGGCGGCGGCCGCGCCCATGTCGCGGCCCTCGAGGTTGCCCGAGATCACCGCGGCGCGCTTCTGGCCGATCCGGCGGATCTCGCTCGGCCCCTCGACCAGCCGGACGGCGGCCACCGACTTGAGGAAGATCGGCACGCCCCCGCGCTGGCCGACGATCATGTCCTCGACGTCGCCGACCGACGCCTCGCCCGGCTCGACCGAGCGGACCAGGATGTCGATCTCGCGATCGCCCTCGGTGAAGCGGGTCGCCACCTCGCCCTGGACCTTGTTGCGCATCGTGCTGGCGACCTGGAACACGTCGAGTCCCAGCGTCATCAGCTGGTCGCGGTTGAACGTCACCTGGAGCTCGGGATTCCCCAGCTCGGCCGACGACTTGACGTCGACCAGGCCGGCCACGGCAGCCACGCGGTCGCGCACCAGCGGTGCGGCGGCGTGCAGCTCTTCCAGGCTGTCGCTGTAGACCTCGACCTCGATCGGCGTGCGGAAGCTGAAGTACGAGGGACGCTCGAACTTGAACCGCGCCACCCCGGAGGCCTCGAGCCGCTCGCGCAGCCGGGCGATCACCGCCTCCTCGTCCTCGCGGGTCGTCTCGGGGCTCATGCGCACCTGGATCCGGGCCACGTTCTCGCCTTCGGTGCCCGTGCGCGTCAACGCCAGCCCGACGCCGCCGGAGATGCTGGACAGGGTCTCGACCCGCGGATCGTCCGCGACGGCCGACTGCACGTCGGCCACGAAGCGGTCGGTCAGCTCCAGCGGCGTGCCCTCGGGCAGCTCGACGTTGAAGCTGAACTCGCCCTGCGAGAACTGCGGGATCAGGTCGAGCCCCAGCCGCGGCAGCAGCAGCAGCGAGCCGCCGAACAGCAGCAGCGCGACCGCCAGCACCAGGACGCGCGCCCGCAGCGCCCCGCGCAGCAGCACCGGGTAGCCGCGCGACAGACCGCCCAGCCCGCCGTCGAACAGCCAGCTCAGCGGTCGCGCCAGGAAGGCGAGGATCGTCCCGACGCCGCGTGCGACCCAGCGCCCGAGCCGCAGCCCCGCGCCGGGCGCCGTGACGAACAACCCGCGCCCGAAGCGACGCATCCGACCGCCGCCCGCCGGCTCGGCCCGGGCGGCCGCGTCGGGCCCGGCCCCGGTCAGCGCGGCCATCATCGGGATCAGCGTCAGCGAGACGGCCAGCGACGCGACCAGCGAGAACGACACGGTGAGCGCCATGTCCAAAAACAGCTGCGCCGCGATGCCCTCCAGGAACAGCACCGGCAGGAACACCGCCACCGTGGTCAAGGTCGACGCGATCACCGCCCGCCCGACCTCGGAGGCGCCGAGCCGCGCCGCCTCCAGCGCCGAGGCGCCCTGCTCGCGGCGGCGGAAGATCGACTCCAGCACCACGATCGCGTTGTCGACCAGCATCCCGACGCCCAGCGCCAGCCCACCCAGCGACATGATGTTCAGCGTCGTGCCGGTCTGGTACATCAGGAAGAACGTGGCCACGATCGAGATCGGGATCGAGATCCCGATGATCAGCGTGCTGCGGAAGTCCTTGAGGAAGAACAGCAGCATCAGGATCGCGAAGAACCCGCCGATCAGCGCGTTCTGCAACACCTCGCGGATCGAGGCCCGGATGAACCGCGACTGGTCCACGCCGGTGACGACGGCGATCCCCTCGGGCAGCTCCTCGCCGACGTTGCCGAGCCGCGCCTGGAGCGCCTGGGCCACACGGACCGTGTTGGCGTCGCCCTCCTTGTAGACCGCCAGCTCGACCGCTTCCCGGCCGCCGAACCGCGAGATCACCTCGCGCTTCTTGTGTCCGCGCACGACCGTCGCCACGTCGCCCAGCTTGACGTTCTTGCCGTCGCGCGAGACCAGCACGGTCTCCATGATGTCGTCGAGCGACCGGAACTCGTTGTCGGCCCGGACCAGGTAGCGCGCCTCCTCCTCGTACAGGCTGCCGCCGGCCTGGTTGACGTTCTCGCGCAGCAGCTTCCGGTTGACCTCGTCGATGCCGAGGCCGAGCAGCGAGAGCTTGCCCTGGTCGACGCGGACCTGGATCTCGTCCTCGAAGCCCCCGTTGACCTTGATCGCCGCCACGCCCTCGGTGGATTCGAGGTCCTTTTTGAGCACTTCCTCGGCCACGTAGCGCAGCTGGTACAGGTCGCGGCCGCCGGTGAGGAAGATCCGCACGATCGGGTCGTTGGCCGGATCGAAGCGGAGCAGCACGGGTTTTTCGGCCTCGCGCGGCAGGACCACCATGTCCAGCTTCTCGCGCACGTCGATCGAGGCGAAGTCCATGTTGCGGTCCCAGCCGAACTCCAGCGTGACCTGGGACACGCCGGGCTTGCTGACCGAGGTCAGCCGGCGCACGCCCGAGACCACGCCCACGATCTCCTCGACCGGGCGCGTGACCAGCGCCTCGACCTCGGTGGGCGCGGCGCCGGGGAGTCGCGTCTGGACCGTGACGCTGGGGTACGACAGCTCCGGCAGCAGGTTGATCGGCAGCCGGGTGAAGGCGACGATGCCGAACAGCATCACCGCAACGGCGCACATCGAGATCGTGACGCGCCGCCGCAGGGAGAAGCCGACGATGCCCATCTCGGTCCCCCCGGCTCAGCCGCGGTCGCGGGGTTCGACCGGGGAACGGGCCTGGAGGTCCTCCTCGGGCAGGACCTTGATCGTCGAGCCGTCCTTCAGGCCGCCCTGGCCGGCGACCACGATCCGCTCGCCCGGCTCGAGGCCGCTCGTGATCTCCAGCCGCTCGCTGTCCTCGAGGCCCAACTCGACCGTGCGCTTGTGGGCCACCCCGTCGCGGGCCACGAACACGTGGGCGTTCTTGAGCTCGCGGATCACCGCCTTGCGCGGCACCAGCGTCGTCGCGGCGTGGGTCTCGCGGACGATCTCGATGGTGACGAAGCCGCCGGGCCGCACGATCGCGGGAGGCCGGATCGCCGCCACCGTCACCTTGACGGTCCCGGTGGCGGTGTCGACCACCGGGCTGATCTGCCGGATCCGGCCGCGGAAGCTGACGGCGCGGTCGGCCTTGAGCGTGATCCCGACCTCGCGTCCCTCCTCGAGCGCCAGCACGTCGCGCTCGGGCAGGTAGATCCGCGCGATCAGGGGATCGAAATCGGTGACGGTGAACAGCTCGTCACCCGGGCGGATGTGCTGGCCCAGCGTGACGTTGCGGCGGGTCAGCCGGCCGTCGAACGGGGAGCGGATCTCCGTCTTGTCCAGCTTCCGCTTCGCCTCGGCCAGCTCCTGCTGGGCGATGCGGTGGTCCATCGTCGTCTTGTCGTACTCCTCCTGGGCGATCAGTTTCTCGCGGAAGATCCGCTGCGCGCGCTCGAACGCCATCTCGGCGTTGGCGGCCTTGAGCTTGGCCTTCTCGAACGCGATCTCCGCGTCGTCGCGCAGCAGCGCCGCCAGCAGCTGGCCGCGCTGGACGCGGTCGCCCTCCTCGACCGTCAGGTGCGACACCCGGCCCTCGGCCTCGGCCAGCACCTCGACCTCGTTGTCGGGAACCAGGTTCGCCGTCGCGGTGATGTAGGTCGAGACGTCGCCGACCCCGACGTCCGCGATGGTGACCGGCACGGCCGTCTCGCCCTCCGCGGCGTCGGCGGCCTCGGGGGAGGGCGGCGTGGAGGCCGGATCGGCAGCCTCGGCGACCTGGCCGTCGCCGCCGGCGGGCTCCGCGGCGGCCCGGAACAGGTACAGACCGGCCGCCAGCAGGCCGACCGCCACGATCAGGGACAGAAAAACGATGATGCGACGCATGGTATGTGGCTCCCCGGAGGACAGGGACGTTCCTCGGCTCTCACCCTGAGGCTACGTATGAACAACGTGCGAAGTTCCGCAAAGTTACAGGGGCCCGAAATGTTCCCCCGCCTGCCATACTTCGGGGCGTGGACCTGCCCTACAACCTGCTGCAGCTCGTCGTGGACGGCGTGGCGATCGCCCTGGCCGCGCGCCTCTCGACCGGCTCGCGGCTGCTGCTGGCCCTGCTCTCCGCGGCCCTGGTGTCGGCGCTGTTGATCTGGCTGCTCCAGTCCGGCGCGTTCCACCTGTTCCGGCTGTGGGCCTACGCGGTGTTCCTCCATGCGCCGCTGGTCCTGCTCGGGATCGCCGGGGTCCGCTGGGCGCGGTCCAAACGTACCGCCGTCGTCTGCGCGGCCGCCGCGATCGGGCTGCTGGCGGTGGCCGGCGACGCCTTCCTGGTCGAGCCGTCCCGGCTGGAGGTGACGCGGCTGCGCTTCACGAGCGACAAGCTGACCGCGCCGCTGCGCATCGCCGTGGTGGCCGATCTCCAGACCGACCGCATCGGCAGCTACGAGCGACGGGCGCTGTCCCGGGTCATGGAGGCCGAGCCGGACCTGATCCTGATGCCCGGCGACTACATCCACGAGCCGGACCCCCGCCGCCGCGAGGAGCTGGCCGGCGAGTTACGGGCCCTGCTGAGCGAGGTCGGCTTCCGGGCGCCGCTCGGGGTCTTCGCCACGCGCGGCAACGTCGAGGACAACGTGTGGCCGCGACTGTTCCGCGACCTTCCCGTGCGGCCCGTCCTGGTCACCACGGGCTACGACGTGGGCGAGATCCGGCTCACCGCCCTCGGGTTGTTCGACTCCTTCGACACGACGCTCGAGGTTCCCGCGAGCGATCGGTTCCACGTCGTGGTCGGGCACGCCCCCGACTTCGCCCTCGGCCGGGTGCAGGCCGACCTGCTGATCGCCGGCCACACCCACGGGGGCCAGGTCCGGCTCCCGTTCCTCGGTCCGCCGATCACGTTCTCCCGGGTGCCTCGCGCCTGGGCCGCCGGAGCGACCGGGCTTCCGGGCGGCGGCACGCTGATCGTGTCGCGCGGGATCGGCATGGAGCGGGGCCGGGCGCCCCGTCTGCGATTCCTGTGCCGCCCGGAGCTCGTGATCGTCGACGTCGAGCCGGGCCCACAGGGCCGAGACCGCTGAGAATTCCGACCTTTCGGACCCCACGTATCACCATCGGTCCTCCCTCGTCGTATACTCAGGAGATTCCGGCCCCGGGGCCGGAGTCTTGGAGCCGGGAGGGGGTCAGGTTCCACGGAGACTAGAGGCCATGAGCCGGTCAGTACTCGCGCGAGCCGGGGTCGTCGCCGGCCTGCTGCTGGCGAGCGCGCTCCTCCCGCTACCCGCGTCGGCCAAGGACACGCTGCGCGTCCGCATCAACGACGCGGTCGTGGTGCCGGGCGGCAAGCTCGCCGTCGTGCTGCGCACCTACGCCTCGCGGCCGATCGGCCAGGGACAGCTCTGTCTCGAGGTCTCGGGCGAGTCGGGGTCCGGATCGGGACCGGTCACCGAGCTCGACAACGCCGAGGTGACCAGCGACGCCAACGATGCCGGGACCGCCACCGCGTCGAACACCGCCGCGACCCCGCAGACCTTCATGGTCGAGTTCGACTCGCCGTCGCAGACGATCAACGCCAGTGACGGTCCGCTGGCGGTGTATTACCTGCAGACGAGCCTCGCGCTGACTCCCGGCGAGACGTACGCGTTGCAGCTCGATCTGGCGAACAGCACCCTCCGGGACGCCGCCGGCGACCTGGTGGAGCTGGAGCCGCGGGACGGCGTGCTCCAGGTTCGCGCTCCGGATGCGCCGATCGCCCTCGAGGCCGATGCGGAGCGCGTGGTCCCGGGCGGAATCGCCCGACTGTTCGTCGAGACCAACGAGCTGTTCCCGATCTCCTCCGGGCGCGTCACGCTGACCTACGACCCGGCCATCGAGGCCGGGATCCCCGAAGTCGTGATGAGCCCGAGGTACGGCGACGCCAAGTTCACCAGCGACGTCTCGGTGCCGGGCCGCGTGGTGGTCGACTTCCGGTCGGCCGACCTCAGCCTCAACCGGGTGCCGGGCCGTTTCATCGAGATCCGCGTGCCGACCTCGATCGGGACCGCGCCCGGAACGCTGGTGCCGCTGTCCCTGGAAGCGGAGCTGTTCGACGCCGACTCGAAGGCCGTCCCGCTGCAGATCGCCGGGGGCAACGTGGAGTTCGTCCGCCCGTCGCCCGACGAGGCCGTCACCGACCTGGCGCTCGCGCGAACCCCGCAGGGTACCCTGAAGCTGTCGTGGACCACCGACTGCCCCAACGGGACGCGCTACGCCGTGTACCGCGGGAACCTCGCGGCGGGCTACGCGTCGATCGCGCTCGAGCCCGGCCACTGCGGCGACGCCGGACCGAGCGCCGAGGTCCCGCTGGGCCCGGGGGAGGCCGACTTCTTCCTCGTCGTCCCGGTCGTGAACGGTCTCGAAGGCGGCTACGGCAGCGACTCCGCGCTCCGGTCCCGCGAGCCGCCGGACGTGTCCTGCAACCCGACCTCCGACAGCGACGACCTCTGCTCGCCGTAGCGCCCGCGCTCCCGTCGCGCCTCCGCGGCCTGGCCGGCGTGGCGCTGCTGTGCCTGCTGCTGCCCACCGCCGCGCGCGGCGAGTCGCTGGAGCTGGCGCGCCAACTCTACGGCGAGGGCCGCATCCCGGAGGCGATCGCCGCGTTCCGCGCCGCCGCCGACCGGCTGGAGGCCACCGACCCCGTGACGGCGGGCGCGGCGCGCAACAACGCCTGCGTGCTGCTGACGAACACCGGCCGGCTCGACGACGCGCTCGAGGAGTGCCGCGCCGCCCTGCGGCTGCGTGAGCAGACGGGCGGCGCCGAGGCGCTGGCCAAGGCCCACAACAACCTGGGACTGGTGCTGCAGTACCTGGCCCGGTTCGAGGAGGCGGACCGGCACTTCCGCCAGGCCCGCGAGATCAACCACCGGCTGGGCGACGCCGCGGGGGAGACCATCAACTGGGCCAACCTCGGCGTCTCGGCGACGCAGGCCGGCCGCTACTCCGACGCCATCGAGTCGCTCCAGCGCGCGCTGGAGCTCGCCCGCGCCCACCGGGGCGAAGCGTGGGCCGCCGAGCAGGCGCGGGTGGTGCGCGTCAACCAGGCCGTGGTGTTCGAGCGGCTGGGCGCGTACCGCGAGGCGCTCTCGCTGTACGACGAGGTGCTCGAGGAGAGCGCGGCGATGGAGCCGCGCCGCCGGGCCGCGCTCGCCGTCAACCGCGGCATCGCCTACCGCAACCTCGGCGACCCGCGGACCGCCCTTCGCGCGTTCGACGAGGCGCGAGCCGCGTTCGAGCGCGCCGGCGACACTGCGGCGCTGTCCAACCTCTACCTGAACATCGGCCTCGTGCACCACCTGAATCTCGACGATCCGGGTGCCGCGGAGCCGTTCTACCGCCGCGCCATGGAGCTGGCCGTCCGGAGCCGCGACCGCGCGGAGGAGATCCAGGATCGCAACCAGCTCGGCTTCGCCCTGCTCGACCTGGGGCGTCTCGAGGAGGCCGAGGCGTTGTTCCGCCAGGGTCTGTCGGAGGTGGGAGAAGCCGGACCCGCCGAGGGCCGTGTCGCGTCGCTGGAGGGGCTGGCGAGGGTCGCCCTCGCGCGCGGCGAGCGGCTCGGGGCGGTGGAACGTCTCGAGGCGGCGATCGAGGAGATCGAGCGCGTCGGCGGTGGTCTCGACGACGGAGCGCTGGTGGCCGGCTACATCGGTCAGAAGCGCCTGGTCTACGCCTCGGCGGTCGACACCCTCGCCACGCTCGAGTCGCAGCGGCCCGGGGGCGGCTTCGCCGAGCGGGCCTTCGCCGCCGTCCACCGCGCCAAGGCCCGCGACCTGCTGGACGCGCTGGGTCCGGCGGCGCGACGGTCGCTCGACAGCTCGCAGCAGGAGATCGCGGAGCGGCTCCAGGGCGACCCGCTGGTCGAGTACTTCGTGGCCGGAGCGGACCTGCACCGCTTCACGCTCCACCGCGGACGGCTGACGATGGAATCGCTGGGACCGGCCGCGCCGATCCGGGCCCTGGTGCGGACGGTCCACGAGTCGCTGTCGAACGGCGTCGCGCCCGACGCCGCCGCAGTGGCGGAACTGTCCGGCCACCTGTTGCATGGGCTCGAGGGCGTCATCGCGGATGCGGAAAGCCTGCGGATCAGCCCCGACCGGTTCCTGCACTACCTGCCCTTCGAAATGCTCCAGGCGCCGGGAGGCGGGCTGCTCGTCGAGGCGCTGACGGTCAGCTACCTGCCGAGCGGCGCGGCGATCGAGGGGCTGCGCGAACGCGTGGGCGCGGCCGAGTCCTCGTTGCTCGCGCTCGGCGACCCCGTCCTCGCCGCTCCCGCCGCCGACTACGCCACCCCCGCCACGCTGTGGATCCGGCGCTTCGGTCTCGGCGAGCTGCCGGCCGCGGGCGTGGAGCTGCAGGCGCTGCGCCGCATGTTCCCCGGGGAGGTGACCGCGTTGACCCGCGAGCAGGCCACCGAGGAGGCGTTCCGGGAGCGGGTCGCGGGCGGCGCGGGCGTCGTACACGTGGCTTCGCACACGGTCGTGGACGAGCGCCACGGCCGGGGAGCGGCGATCCTGCTCACCCCGGGCCGCTCCTCCGACGGCCTGTTGCACCCGGCGGAGATCGCCGGCCTGGACTACCCGGTCGATCTGACGGTGCTCGCCGCGTGCCGGACCGCGCTCGGCTCCGCCGAGGACGGAGGCGCGCTGTCCTCGCTGACCGGCTCGTTCCTCGCCGCCGGGTCGTCCGCCGTGGTGGCCACGCTGTGGGACGTCGACGACGCCGCGACCGCGGCGTTCATGGAACAGTTCTACTATCAGCTCCGCCGTGGGTACGGGGCGGCCGAGGCGTTGCGCGGGGCAAAGCTGCGCATGCTCGCCGACCCGCGCTGGAGCGGCAGCGAGGCCTGGTCGCCGTACGTCCTGGTCGGAAACCCCGCACCCGCGTGGCGGCCGGCGCGCTCACGGTGGCTGGCGCCGGCCGTGGCGGCGGCCGCGTTGCTGGGGCTGCTGGGGTTCGCCGCGCGGCGCTACGGGGCCAGGCGGAACTGAACCCGCTCGGAGGCGGCGAGCACGCCACCCGATTCGTCCAACGCCTCGACCTGCCACTGGTAGGCGACCGCGGCGAGCAGGCGTGCGCTCACGTCGTCGGGGAGCTCGATCGACTCCGCCGCCGTCGTCTGCTCCCAGAGCACGCTGTCGTCCACGGCGAACAGCCGCACGCGGTAGCGCTCGGCGCCGGCGTGAGCGGACCAGCGCAGCGACCGCGGCGCCGCGTCGATCTCGCCGGTCGGGGAGAGCGCCTCGATGCGGGCCCCGCGAACGACGGTGCCCGGCTCGCGTCCGGGTAGCTCCGGCGGTCCCGCGACGCGGAACAGCCACCCCGCGGCGACGACGACGATCAGCGACGCGGCGGCGGCCAGCACCCAGCGCAGGGAGGACCGCCGGGCGGCAGCCGGTCGCGGCGCGAGACCGAGGGCCCGGTCCACGACCTCCGGGGGAGGCTCGTGCAGCCGTTCCCCTTTCAACCCGCGAGCGACCCAGTTTTCCCAGCGTTCGTCGTCCATGATCCTCATCCGTGGCGCCACGGCCGCGCCGGGGCAATTCTCGCGTCTCGGCCCACTAGAGTCGGGCCCGGGACGGCTGATACGCGAACGAACGGCATCAGGGAGGCTCACCTCCCGAATCCAGGTAGAGCTCGCGCAGTTTCTCGAGGCAGCGGCTGCGCGTCGGACCGAGGCTGCCGACCGGCCGGTCGATCCGCGCGGACAGCTCCTCGTAGGACGGGCGCGGGTCCTCGAGGAACAGCGCGCCGAGCAGCTCCCGGCAGGTCGCGTCCAGGCGTTCGAACGCCAGCGCGAGCGCGTGCTGACACTCGATCTCGTGGAGGTTCGCCGCGATGTCCGGAGACTCCGCCTCGATCTCGTCCTCCGCCCCCTCCGCCAACGGCTGGGTCCGCCGCTGGGCGCGCAGCAACGCAAGGCATTCCCGCCGCGTCGTGACCGCGATCCACGAGGCCAGCGTCTCCGCCCGTCTCAGCTGCGGGAGGTGCTCGAGCAGCTTCATCGACACGAGCTGGAAGATCTCGTCGGCATCGCCGGCCGGAAGCCGGAAACCGAACGGGATCGAGTAGATCAGCCTGCGATAGCGCAGGATCAGCTCGCTCCAGGCGGACGCCTGCCCGTCGATGCAACGACGAACCAGGTCGACGTCAGCGTTCATGTTCCCCCTCGGCGCTACCGGCCGCTCATTATAGGTTCGCCGCGAGCGGTCCTTACGATCCCGTAATACCGGGTGACGCGCACGGCCCGTTTTGCAGCGGCACCGCGGGTCCGGCGCGGCAATCCCGGTTTCTTCCGGTCCTCACGCACCCGGCACGGTTCTGGCGAGGGAATGCCGTCGCCTCGTATCAGCGGGCGCCCGGCGCGTTCTTGAGAAGCGCGGCCCGGCGCCCGCCTCGGGTACCGGGGGGCCGTGATCGGGAGACTGGATGGCGCGTCCGAAATCGACCCGGGACTCGGTGCGCAGGCTGGGCTACGTGTTCACCCGGCTGTGGCCCTGGATCCGTGACGAGCGCTCGCTGCTGGCGGCCTCCACGGTCACGCTGGTGGCCGGGGTGGCGATGAAGCTCGCCGAGCCCTGGCCGCTGAAGTTCGTGCTCGACCGGGTGCTGTCGGGGGGCGCCGCCGGTCCACCGGCCGCCGCGGACCCGCCGCCGGTGGTCTTGGTGCTGGGCCTGGCCGCGGCGGCCGTGGTGGTCATCTCGGGCCTGCGCGCGCTGCTGGAGTACCGGCAACGGATCGGCTTCGCCAGGATCGGCAACCGGGTGCTGCGACGGCTGCGCTTCCAGATCTACAGCCACCTGCACGGCCTGTCGCTGCGTTACCACACCGAGAAGCGCAGCGGGGACCTGCTGGTGCGGGTGATGCGGGACGTGACGCTGCTGCGCGACGTCACCTCGACGGCGCTGCTCCCGCTGCTCGCCAACGTCCTGATCCTGGCCGGGATGCTGGCGATCGTGTTCTTCCTGCAGTGGAAGCTGGCGCTGCTGGCTGTCGCCGTCGCGCCGCTGATCGTGGTCGCCACCGCGCGCAGCGGCTCGGGGATCCACCTCGCCGCGCGACGGCAACGCAAGAACGAGGGCGCGATGGCCGCCACCGCGGCGGAGTCGATCGTCTCGATCCGCGAGGTCAAGGCGCTCTCGCTCGAATCCTCGTTCGAGGACCGCTTCGCCAATCGCAACGAACGGATCCAGAAGGAGGAACTCAAGACGGTGCGGCTGTCGGCGGGACTCGGCCGCAACGTCTCGATCCTCAACTCGTTCGCGGTGGCGGCGGTGCTGTGGTACGGCGGCTGGCTGGTGCTCGGCGGACAGATGAGCGCCGGCGACCTGGTGGTGTTCCTGGCCTACCTGAAGAAGGCCTTCAAGCCGGCGCGCGATTTCGCCCAGCACTCCGGACGCCTGGCCAAGGCAACCGCCGCGGGCGAGCGCGTGATGGAGGTGCTCGACGAGCAGCCCGAGATCCACGACCTCCCGGGCGCGCAGCCTGCGCCGCGCTTCGCCGGCGCGATCTCGCTCTCCGACGTGAGCTTCTCCTACGGTTCCGACCGGCCGGCGCTGCGCGGCGTGAACCTCGAGATCGACCCCGGGCAGTTCGTGGTGCTCACCGGACCCTCGGGCGGCGGCAAGTCGACGCTGATCAGCCTGCTGCTGCGGCTGCACGATCCCGACGCCGGAACGGTGCGCATCGACGGCCAGGACGTGCGCGCGTTCACCGTCGCGTCGCTGCGCCAGAGCTTCGCCGTGGTGTTGCAGGACACCGCGCTGTTCTCAGGGACCGTGGCCGAGAACATCGCGCTGGGATCTACCGACAGTGCTCCGGAGAGCATCGAGCACGCGGCGCGGCTGGCCGAGGCCGACGAGTTCATCCGCCGCATGCCGGAGGGCTACGCGACTGCGGTGGGGGAGCGGGGCTCGACGCTCTCGCTGGGCCAGCGCCAGCGCATCGCCATCGCACGCGCGATCCTGCGCGCGGCGCCGCTGGTGCTGATGGACGAGCCGACCAACGGGCTCGACGAGCGGAACAAGTGGGCGGTCACGCGCGCCCTGCTGCGCCTGCCCCATCGGGCGACGACCGTGCTGGTGACGCACGACCCGGAGATCGCCGAGCGGGCGGACCTGGTGGTCTACCTCGAGGACGGCGCGATCGTGGAGGCGGGGGCGCCGGCGACGCTGAGGAGCCGCGGCGGGCGCTTCGCGCGGCTGTTCGCGGACCCGGCGTCCGGCCGCGTCGAGGAGGCCCGATGAAGCTGAACCCGTTCGTCTTCGTCGTCGGCTGCCCACGGTCGGGTACGACGCTGCTGCAGCGGATGCTGGACCACCACCCCGAGCTGGCGGTGGCCAACGACACGCACTTCATCCCGCGCGCTGTCGAGCGGGAGGCCCCGGAGCAGCTCGCAGAGATCGAGCGGGGCCGCGTGCCGCCGCTGACCGAGCGAGTCGTCGACGCCGTGGTCGTGTACCACCGCTTCGAGCGGCTGGGCGTTCCCGCGGCCGAAGCCCGCCTGCTGGCGCGCGGGTGCCGTGACCTCGGCGAGTTCGCCGGCCGGCTGTACACGCGCTTCGCGCAGCAGCGGGGCAAGCGGCTGGGCGGCGAGAAGACGCCGGACTACGTGCGGCGCCTGCCGCTGCTGGCCGGGCTGTTCCCGCGCGCCAGGGTGGTGCACATCGTGCGCGACGGGCGTGACGTCGCGCTGTCGCTGCTGGACTGGGCCACGCCGGGCAAGGGACCGGGGCGGCTCGAGCTGTGGGAGCGCCACCCGGTGGCGGCCTGCGCGCTGTGGTGGCGCTGGCAGGTGCAATCCGGGCGCGAGGCGGCGCGCCAGGGCCGCTCGGGTCCGTACCACGAGGTCTCCTACGAGGCGCTGGTCGCCGACCCCGAGCGGGAGCTGACGCGGATCGCCGCGTTTCTCGGGATTCCCATGCACCCGGCGATGCTCGAGTTCCATCGCGGCAAGCCGACGTCGGGCGCCGGCGGCTCGGCCAAGAGCCAGTGGCTCCCGCCCACCGCGGGCCTTCGCGACTGGCGCCGGCAGCTGCCGGCCGAGGACGTCGCGCTGTTCGAGGCGCTGGCCGGGGATCTGCTCGACGAACTCGGTCTCTCGCGCTCCGGCGCGGCGCCGTCGGTCGCGGTGCGGCGGGCGGCAGCGGAGGCCGCCGAGTGGTGGGACGGTTTCATCCAACGACGCGAGCGCAAGCTCGCCAAACGCATCCGGCTGCGGCAAGCGCTGGCGGCCGAAGACCGGGTGGGCCCATGAATCGATCGCAGACCACCGACTCCGCCTTGCGCGTCGGGTACGTGCTGAAGATGTTCCCGCGGCTGTCGGAAACGTTCATCCTCAACGAGCTCTTGGAGCTGGAACGCCAGGGCGTGACGGCCTCGGTGTTCAGCCTCAAGCATCCCGACGACGGCCGGTTCCATCCGCAGCTGGCCGAGCTGACGCTGGCGGCGCGGTACTACCCGAGCCAGAAGCCCGAGCTGTGGTGGAACGTGGTCCACGAGCTGCCCGCGTCGCTGGCGACGCCACCGGAGCGCTGGGACGAGGCGGTCCGGTTGCTGCGCCGGCACGCGGTGCCGCGCGACCTGGAGTTCCTGCTGCGCGCCCTGGTCATCGCGGCCCACGTCCGGGAGGCCGGCGTCGAGCACCTGCACGCGCACTTCGCCACCGTGGCCACCCGCATGGCGGCGGTCGTGGCGCAACTCGCCGGGGTCTCGTTCTCGTTCACGGCGCACGCCAAGGACATCTTCCGCGCCACGGTCGACCGCACGCTGTTCGCCGAGCTGGTCGAGCGGAGCGCGTTCTGCGTCACCGTCAGCGAGTTCAACCGCGAGTACATCCTGGCCCACACGCCCGGCGTGGACCCGGCGAAGGTCGTCACGCTGTACAACGGTGTGGACCTGACCCGGCTCCGCCCGCGCAAGCGGGAGGGCGGGCCCCCGCGCCTCCCGCACGTCGTCAGCGTCGGCCGGCTGGTGCCCAAGAAGGGCTTCGACCACCTGCTGCGGGCGCTCTCGCTGTGCAAGGCGAACGGGCTCGCCTGCCGCGCCACCATCGTCGGGGGCGGCACGGAGCACGACGCCCTGCTGCGGTTGCGCGACGAGCTCGGGCTACGCGACGAGGTGACCTTCACCGGCGCGCTGGGCCACGACCGGGTGATCGAGATCCTGCACTCGGCCGACCTGGTCGCGCTGGCCTGCGTGCCCGACCAGGACGGCAACATGGACGCCCTGCCCACGGTCCTGCTGGAGGCGCTGGCGCTCGACCTGCCGCTGGTCTCGACCTCGCTGACGGGCGTACCCGAGATCGTCGAGCCCGGCACGGGCCTCCTCACCGCGCCGGGCGACGCCGCGGCGATGGCAGCGGCGATCGAGACCGTCTGGGGCGAGCTGCGCGACGGAGGCCGCGAACCGGGCGCCTGCCGCGAGGTCTGCCTGCGCAAGTTCGACCTCGCGCGCAACGTCGGCCGCTTGCGCGGGATGTTCGTCGAACGCGCCGGCCTCGAGGTTCCGGCGTGAAGCGTTTCCTCTACGTCTCCGCCGACACCGGCGTGTCGCTGCCGGGAACCAAGGGCAGCTCGGTGCACGTCGCCGGCGTGGTCGCGGCGCTGACGCGGGCCGGCCTGGTCGGCGAGGTACGCTCCGCGCGGGCTCGGGCCACGACGCTCCGCGGTGTACCGCTGTCGCCCCTCGCACCGGACGACGGCGGGAAGCGCGGCGAGCTGGAGGCGTACCTGCTCGGCCGCGACTCGCTGCGCGACGTCGAGCCGCGGCCGGACTTCGTCTACGAACGCTACAGCCTGTGGCACACCGGCGGGCTGGCGCGGGCGCGCGAGTGGGGCGTCCCGTTCGTGCTGGAGGTCAACAGTCCGCTGCCGCGCGAGGCGCGACGCTACCGCGCATTGCGTCACCATCCGCTCGCGTCGGGGATCGCCGACTTGCTGATGAAGCAGGCGGACGGCGTGGTCTGCGTCTCCGAGCAGGTCGCCGACTGGGTGCGTGGGATGCGCGAGACGACACGCGGCGTGTGGGTCGTACCGAACGGCGTCGACCCGGAGCTGTTCGCGCCGCCGGCGACCCGCCGCGGCCCGAGCAACGGCGATCCGACGGTCGTGTTCTGCGGGTCGTTCCGGCCGTGGCACGGTCTCGAAGATCTGCTCGGGGCGTTCCGGATCCTCGTCGAGCGGCACGTGTCCGCGGCACGACTGCTCTGCGTCGGCGACGGACCGCTGCGCGAGGGATTCGCGGAGGACGCGCGGCGGCTGGGTCTCGACACGCGGATCCGTTTCACCGGCAGCGTGCCCCAGGCCGAGGTGCCGCGCTGGCTGTCCCGGGGCGATCTCGCCGTCGCGCCGTACCAGGACCTCGAGGACTTCTACTACTCGCCGCTCAAGGTGTTCGAGTTCATGGCGCTGGGGCTGCCGCTGGTGGCCGCGGACATCGGCCAGATCCGCGCGGTGCTCGACGACGGGCGTCTCGGATCGCTGTACCGTCCCGGCGACGCCGCGGACCTGGCGCGCGTCATGGCGCACGCCCTGACCGACGGTCGCGAGGACGCCGTCCGTCGCGCGCGGGCGGCCTCGACCTGGGTCGCGCAGCACGCGACCTGGGACCGACGGGTGCGGCAGATCCTCGACGGCATCGAGACGCTCGTGGAGCGGGTGACGGCATGAGCTTTCCCGTTCCACCCGCCGGTCTACCGGGACTCGCCGCGCTGCACGCCGGCGACCTCAGGGATCGCTGGGTCGAGCAGCAGCGTGTCTTCCCGCTTGCCCGCTTCCGGGCGGCGGTGCGCTACGTGCGGTTGAAACCGCATACCTCCTGCCGCCTGGCGGTGTTGCACGGGGATCCGCCGCAGGGGTTCCTGCTGCACCTGTACCCCGACACCCGGCGCGCCGAGGAGGCCTGGGCCAAGGTCGCGACGCGCAAGCTGCTGCTTCACGATCCGCGCTACGGCGCCTTTCTCGACCGGTCCCACGCCGTGGTCGCCGTTCCGTTCCCCAACGATCCCGAGCTTCCCGCGCTGCGCCACTTCCACCGCGACTACCGCCTGAAGCAGGCGCTGCTCGAGTACCTCGACGGCGACGGCCCACCCGGGTGGCGGCTGGTCAAGCATCGGACCACGCGGCGCCTGCTGGCCTACAAGCCGGGACGCCGCGCGGTGTACCGGGTCGACGCCTGTCTCGAGCGCCGCGAGGACCGCGAGCGCCGCCTCGTGCCGGTGCACGTCCGTATCGAGCCGCAACGGGCGTACGAGGCCACCGAGCGCAAGCTGGCCGCGATCCGTCGGGCGGCGGCGGCCTCGTCCGACCTGGCCCTGCCCGGTGGCGCGACCCGCAGCGCCGCGCGCGGCCTGACGATGCGGGACTGGGCGCGCGGGTCGTCGCTGGCGCAGCTGCTGGCGACCGCGCGCGCCGGCGAGGCCGCGGAACGGGCGGGACGCGCGCTCGCGGTCCTGCACGGTCTGCCGGTGTCGCTCGGCGACCGGGCGGGCGACCCGGTCGGTGACGTCGCACGGCAGGGCGCCGATCTCGCCGCGCTGCTCCCCGGGGAGGCGCGGAGGATCGAGCAGGTCGGCCAGCGGCTGGCCGCGTTGCTGCCCGCGCTGTTCGACGGCAGTCCGGCCGTGACGGTTCACGGCGATTTCCACCCCGGCCAGGTCGTCCTGGGAGACGGTCCGCCGCTCGTGGCCGACTTCGACCGCGCCGGCGCCGGGCATCCGGCGACCGATCTCGGCTCGATGCTGGCCTACCTGGCGGAGGCGGGCGACGTCGGACCGTGGGGGGAGGCCTTCCTGGACGGTTACGCGAAGGTCGCGCCCCGCGCCGCGACGCGGGAGCAGCTCGCGCTCGGCCGGGCCACGGCCGCGTTCCACCGGCTGGCGGTGCCGTTCCGCCGCCTCGCGCCGGACTGGCCGCGGCTCGTCCAGGAGCGGCTCGACCGCATCGAGTCGCGGCTGATGGCGGTGACGCGGTGACGCCGAGCTGGACCGACGAGCTCGTGGAGCCCGCGGCCGGGCTGGCCCGGGGACGCGAATGGCTGCGCGTGCAGCGACGCAACAGCGGTGACTGGCTGTTTCTCGCTCCGGACGGCGCGGCCGGGTGGTACGGGACGGATCCGGCATGCCGCCGCCTGGTGCCGCTGTCGCCGCTCGACGACGGCCGGCTGCCCGGGCTGCACGAGGCGCTCGGTCCGCGGCGGCGCAACGGAGCGCGGCACCGGCTGCTGGCGTGGCGGGTCGGCCGCCGCGCGGTCCTCGCCTCGAGCGACGGCGAGCGGTCGTGGATCACCAAGGTCTACCGCCGTGACCGCAACCTGCTCGAGCGCTGGACGCTCCCCGCCACCAACCCCGCCACGCAGTGGCGCACCCCGGCGGTACTGCGGTACGACGCCGGGACGCGCACGATCCGGCTCGAGCGGGTCGAGGGCCGCTCGCTGAACGAGCGTTGGCTCGCCGGCGAGGGGCGCCCCGAGGACGGCGACCGGATCGCCGACCTGCTGCGCTGGATCGGCACCACCACGCTGCCGCGCCGTTTCCCGCGCTACGGCGTGGGGGACGAGGTGCGGCTGCTGGAGTCGCGTCTCGAGGCCTTCCACGCCACGCTCGAGAACCCGTCGCCCGCGGCGGCCCCGCTGGTCCGGCGGGTCTGCGCGGCCCTCAGGTCGCTGCCCGACGAGCCGGCGCGGTTCTGCCACCGCGACCTGCACGACAAGCAGATCCTGCTCGACGGCGCGAAGGGGTCCCTGATCGACCTGGACCTCGCGGCGGCCGGGCCGCCGGGCCTGGACGCCGGAAACCTCCTCGCGCACCTGCGGCTGCGCGCGCTGCAGGGCGCGCGTGTGCCGTGGCGCGAGATCGCGTTGCGTGTGGCTGCCGTCGCCGGTCCGGAGCGGGTCCACGTCTGGACCGCCTCGGCGTTGCTTCGCCTGGCGCTGATCTACGCGCGCCGCCGGCGCGAGCCGGGCCTGCTGGGGCGGCTGATGCGGAGCGCGGAGCAAGCGCTCGAGCGCAGCGGTGACTGGGCGGAGCCGCTTCCGTCCCCCCGGCGGGTATCAGCGGATCCCGCGCGGGCTCATGAGGACGTCGAGGTGGCCCCTTGCGACTGATGCTCTACAGCCCCGATTCCTACGGCCTGGGCCACGTGCGGCGGTCGATCTCGCTGGCCGAAGCCGTGCTGGCGCGCCGGCCGGAATCGTCGTGCCTGCTGCTGACGGGCGCGCCCCGCGCGCACTACTTCGAGTACCCCGAGGGCTGCGACTACCTCAAGCTGCCCTCGGTGACCAAGGACGAGCTGGGCAGTTACGTCAGTCGCGAGCTGGACATGACGGTCGGCAGCGTGGTCAAGATGCGCGAGCGGCTGATCCGCGTCTCGGGCGACAGCTTCAGGCCCGACGTGCTGCTGGTGGACCATTCGCCGCTGGGGCTGGGGGGCGAGATCGTCAGCACGCTGCGCCGGCTGGGCGGCGGCCGCTCGCGGACCCTGCGCGTGCTGGGTCTGCGCGACGTGATCGACGAACCGGACAAGGTCCGCGCGACGTGGCGGCGCGAGCGGGTGATCGACGCGCTGCGCCGGCTGTACGACCTGATCCTGGTCTACGGCCAGCGCGACGTGTTCGACGTGGTCGAGCAGTACGGGATTCCCGCCGACGTCGCGAGCAAGCTCGAGTACGTCGGCTACGTCCCGCGCGGGCCGCGGATGCGCGATCCGCAGTCGATCCGGCGCGAGTTCGCGCCGCGCACGGGGCGGCTGGTCGTGGTGACGCTCGGCGGCGGTGGCGACGGCGACCGGCTGCTGCGCGCGTTCCTGGAGGGATTCGAGCAGCTGTGCGCGGCCGGCGAGCCGGAGTTCGAGGTGCTGGCGATTACCGGCCCGCTGATGAGTTCACGCAAGCGGGCGCGCTTCGAGGAGGCGGCGCAGGCGCTGCCCTCGCTGTCGGTGATCAAGTACTCGGACGACCCGCCGGCGATCTTCCACGCCGCCGACCTGGTGGTCTCGATGGGCGGCTACAACACCGTGTGCGAGCTGGCCTGCGCCGGCGCCCGCTCGATCATCGCCCCGCGCACCCGGCCGCGGCGCGAGCAGTGGATCCGCGCCCGGATCCTGGAGTCGCGGGGTCGCCTGCAATGCATCGGCGAGGACCCGCCCGACCCCGTGGCGTTGATGGCGCAGATCCGGGCAGGGCTCGAGCGAAGCAAGCCCGAGGCCTACTGGGGGCTGGATTTCCGCGGACCTGAACAGGCCGCCGCGTTGCTGGACCGGTCGTGGCGCGCGATCCGGAACGGCCGGCGCCCGCGCGCGGCGACGAGAGGTTGATCGCGATGAACCCCAAACCCGTCTTGCCCCTGCTGCTGGCCGCGGCGTTGTTGGCCTGGCCGCTCACAGCGGCGTCCGCCGCGGTGCGCCCCGACCAGCGGTTGGATGTCGGCACGCGCGTCAACATCAAGGGCCTGTTCCGCGGCACCGTGTTCGAGGCCCAGGAGATCGAGGCCGCCCAGGACGGCTCGGAAAGCGTCAAGGGCACGATCGACCGTTACGATCCGGCGACCGGCGAGCTGCGCTTCGGCGCGTTGCGGCTGCAGGCCGACGAGCGCACGCGCTTCCGCGACGCCGCGGGCAACGACATCGATCCCGCCACGCTGCGCCCGGGGCAGCGCGTCAAGGCCTCGCTGCGCGTCGACGACTCGGGCGAGATCCGGGTCCGCCGGGTGCGGATCATGCCCGGCGACTCGCCGTCGCGGCTGCGGCTCGAGGGCGCCGTCCAGTCGGTGGTGCACACCGAGACCGAGACCTACATCCAGCTGCTGGGCCAGGAGGTGCGGGCCACCGCGCGGACTGCCTGGGACGGCATCGTGCGCCCCCGCAGCTTCGTCGACGACGAGGACGTGCGCCCGGCGCGCGGCGTCCAGCTCGGCCGCTTCACACGCCTGTCCGGCGAGCTGCGGCTCGATTACAAGAGCGAGCAGAACTACGACCTGGCCGACGAGTTCGAAAGCGACGAGACCGCGGGTCGCGGCCGGGGCCGGCTGGAGCTGACGTTCCAGCCGCGGGGCCGGGTCAGCGGGATGCTCCAGGTCAAGGCCGAGGAGGAGCGCGAGCTGGAGGACCAGAACGACGCCCTCGAGGACCGGAGCAAGCTGACGCTCGGGCGGGCCTACGTGCAGCTCGACGGCATCCTGGGCCGGCACGTGTCGCTCCAGGTCGGCCGCAGCCGCTTCGACGACCGGCGCGACTGGCTGTTCAACCGCGACATCGACGCGCTGCGACTGTTCGCCGACTGGGCCCGCTTCCGCGTCGAGCTGGCCGTGGCCGAGGAGCTGGTCGACCCGGTCAAGCGCCACCGCGACGTGCGCAACACCTACCTCGCCGCCACGGCCTATCCCGGCAAGCGGCACGCGATCACGGCCTACGTGCTCGACCGCGACGACCGCGGCCTGACCGACGCCGGCGCGCCGCGCGACTTCAGTCCGAGAATCTTCGGTCTGAGTCTGTCCGGAAAGCTGCGCAAGACGTTCGGTTACTGGGCCGAGCTGGCCCGCGCGCGCGGCACGATTCGCGGCACGCAGCTCGACGGTGAGGCGTTCGATGCCGGCGTGACGCTGATCGTGCCGTCACGCCTCGAGCCGTCGCTGACCCTGGGCTACGCCATGGGCAGCGGAGACGACGACCCGCTGGACGATACCGACCGCACGTTCCGCCAGTCGGGGCTGCAGCTCAACAACGGCAAGTGGAACGGCGTCTCGAGCTTCCGCTACTACGGTGAGATCTCGCGCCCCGAGCTGGCCAACCTGCACATCGAGACCATCGGCATCGGCGTCCGTCCGCGACGCAAGACCTCGCTCGACCTGGTGTACCACCGCTACCGGCTCGACGAGCCGGCGAGCGAGCTGGTGGAGGCATCCTACGACGACCGTCGACTCAACCTGCTGGACACGGAGATCGGCGAGGAGTGGAACCTGATCGCCGGTTTCGAAGAGCTCCGGCACTTCGAGTTCGAGGTCAACCTGGGCTACTTCGAGCCGGGGCGGGCGTTCCTGGGACCGATCGACCCGGCCACGTTGTTCCGGCTGAAGGTCAAATACGTGTTCTGATCTGAGGGGGCGGCGAAATGGAATTCGCGAGGCGTGCGCTGCTGGGGCTGGCGCTGGCTGCGGTCCTGGGCGGCAATGTCCAGGCCTGGGTCGTCAGCGGGCGGGTCACCAACACCGGCGGCAGCGGAATCGCCAACGTCGACATCGACTTCATCGACCGCGACACCGGGGAGAACATCCCGCTGGTCAACGACGACACCGACTTCCTGGGTTTCTACTCGGTCAGCGTGCCCACGGGCGACTACGACATCCGCTACAACCCGCAAAAGGGCGACCGTTACGTCGGCGAGGAAATCCGCGGCGTCAAGGTCGAGTCCAACCTGGTCATCGACGTCACGTTGGACGGCGGGTGGTTCGTGAACGGCCGGGTGATCGACGAGCGGGGTACCGCGGTGTTCCCGCTCGACCTGGACTTCGTCGACATCGTCGACGGCGAGATCTTCGTCTCGCACGACAACACCGACCCCACGGGGAATTTCCAGGTCGTGCTTCGCGCGTCGACCTACCACATCGAGTTCGAGCCGCCGGCGAGCTCGAACCTGGTGCCGAAACGGCTCGACGACTTGGCGGTATCGCTGGACCTCGACCTGGGTGACGTGACGCTCCAGGACGGCGTGCACCTGAGCGGTCTCGTCGAGGACTCGCTGGGCGTCGCGCTGCCGGCGGTGCAGGTGCGGACCCTCGACCCGCTGACCGGGGCCGAGATCTTCAACATCCGCAACACCACCGACGTCACCGGGTTGTACGACCTGGTGGTCGCGCCCGGCAACTACAACCTGATGCTGATCCCGGCGCGCGGCTCGACCTCGTTGCCGCGGCTGGTCGCGGGCGTCGCGATCGCCGCCGACCTGGTGCTGCCGACGATCGCGCTGGACCGCGGGAACCTGGTCACCGGGCGGGTCCGCGACGGCGGCTCCGCGCCGGTCGTGGCCGTGGACCTCGACTTCACGGTCGTGCAGAGCGGCGTCGAGCGCTTCACACCCCGGGACAACACGGACGACAACGGGGACTACGTGATCGCCGTCTCGTCCGCCGACTACGACATCCTGTACACGCCCCCGCCTCCGACCGGACTGGCGCCCGCGGAGCTGACGGACGTGGCGATCGGTACCGACACCGCGCTCCCCGACGTCGTGCTGGGAACGGGCCACGTCGTCAGCGGCACGGTCGTCGACACGCTGGGCAGCCCGCTGGCCGGCGTGGACCTCGACTTCGTCGTGCCGGCCGGCGGGGCGGAGCAGCCCAGCACCGGCGATACCACGGCGCCCGACGGGACCTTCGCGGCCGTCGTCGGCGCGGGGACATACGACGTGCGCTTCAACCCGGTACCGCTGTCGGGTAGCGCCCAAGAGACGATCACCGGCGTCGCCGTCGCGGGCAACGTCGACCTGGGGACGGTGACCCTGCCCGCGGCGTTCGCGGCGACCCCGGGCGGCATCGTTCCGGCGAACGGAAGCGCCCGCGGCGGCACGCCGGTGACCGTGTCCGGTACGAGCTTCGCGCCGGGCGTCAAGGTGCTGCTGGGCGGCATCCCGCTCCGGGATACCGTCCGCATCGACGCGACGACCGTTCAGGGCACGACGCCCGCGCATCCCGTGGGCAGCGTGGACGTCACCGCGGTCAACCCCGGCGCCGCCGGCTCGACCCTGGTGGGCGCGTTCGGCTACACGCCCCCGGCCGCCGATCCGCTGCTCACGCTCGAGCGCACGGGCCCGCTGAACACCGACGTGCTGCTGCAGTGGAGCGACACGGGACAGGCTTCCTACTCCGTGTTCCGTTCCGCGGACCCGGCGAGCTTCGACGAGGCGACGATCCTGGACGTCCAGGCCGCTCGCAGCTACCGCGACGACGGCGCCGCGGCGTACGGGACTCCCGGGCTGTCGTTCTACGTCGTGCACTGAAGGACTCGCGACTATTCCGGTGGTTTATCTGTCCGCGGCTCGGGTATCTGACGCGCGCCGATCCCCTCTAGACTCACAAGTCTGTGACAACGGGAGGGATGTCATGCGCGCAGGATCGCCACGGGCTCAGCGGTTGTTCGTCGGACGGTGGATCGCCGCGGCCGCGCTGCTCGCGGTGACCCCGAGCGCGGCCCAGGCGACGGATCCGCCGACGATCACCGGGCTGTCTAGCCCCGGCGCCACGCGGAGCGGCTACGTCGAGGTCTTCGGGAGCGGGTTCGAGCCGACGGGCCGGCTCGTGATCGGCGGGATCGACGCGATCGTCACGGACTGGCGCTCCGATCGGGTGATCGGATACGTGCCCGAGTCGGCGGCGCTCGGAGCGGCCACCGTTCAGGTCTGGAACTCCGCCGGCGGGAGCAACCCGGAGACGCTCCAGGTGACGCAGCGGCAGCCCGACGGCCGCATCCGCTGGTCCTTCCGCATGACGGCCCCCTACAGCAAGATCAAGCCGGCCCTCGGTGCCGACGGCACGCTCTACATCGTCGACGTCTACGATCACCTCTACGCGGTCGGACCGGACGGCGCACTCAGGTGGGCCGTCGGCGACGCCGGGGAAAAAGGGGTCGGCGTGGGTATCGACGGCTCCGTCTACACGACCTCGTCCTACGAGGTCAAGGCGTACACCTCCGGCGGTCAGCTCCGCTGGACCTACGACATCGTCCCCTCGGGCTTCGTGTCGGTGGCGCTCGAGGTCGGCCCGGACGGCAACGTCTACGTCCTGGCCTCGCAGGGTATGGGGGTCTTCGCGCTCTCGCCCGACGGCGAGCTGCTGTGGACCGATCCGGAAGAATACGACCGCCCGACGATCAGCTATCCCGAGATGAAGTTCGGGCCGAACGACGGCCAGACGCAGCTCTACTTCTACGCCAACGGTCACGTGCCCGCGATCGGGATCCACGGCGGCCAGCGCAACTGCGAGATCTGGCACGCCTACCGCAGTCCAGTCGACGTCGGCCCGGACGGCTCGATCCACATGGTCAACCACGCCTGGACGCCGGACTGCCAGTTGCTGTGGGAGTTCGACCTCGGCAACAACCGGCCCAACGACACCCGCAACGGCCCGGGAGTTTCGGTCGGCCCGGACGGCATCCACTACATGATCGTCAACGGGATCCATTTCTACGCCATCCGGTCCGACGGTTCACAGCGTTGGCACCTGACGCTCGACGACCCGCTGAAGGCTCCCGACGTCGATCCGACCAACACGCGGATCCTGTTCGGGGGAGCCACGACGGGCAACCAGTCGGGCTACGTCGTCTCCCGCTCGACCAAGAACGGCAAGGAGCAGTGGCGCCACACCTTCGCGGCGGTCGACGGGTTCAATCACTTCGTCGACACCCGCCCGCGATTCACTCCCGACGGCGAGATCGCCTACATCTCGACGTGGCACGGCACCGGCGGCGAGAACGCCTCCTACTTCCATGCCTTCGACGTGACGGCGAACGGCGACTGCCCGGTCCCGGCGCAGGTCCAGGGAGTCGCCTTCCGCGCGAGCCCGACGCGGATCGAGTGGGACGAGGTCGAGCCCGGAGCCGTCTACGACGTGGTCCGCGGGTCGCTGGCCGACCTCGCGGCCGGCGGAGCGGGTCCAGGCTGCCTGGAGAACAACATCTCCCAGACGTGGGTCGACGACCTGGGCCTGCCCGCGCCCGGCGAAGGCTGGTACTACGGCGTGCGCGGCGGGAACGGCTGCGGCCAGGGCTCGTGGGGCAGAGACAGCGCGGGTTACGAGCGCGAGTACGGCGCCTGCCCGTGAGGTAAGGGGCGATCCATGTTGCGTAGACTGATGCTTGCCGCTCTATTCGCCGGGACGGCCACGACCACCCTGGCCGCGCCCACGATCACGCAAATCCACGATTCGGTCCGGCCGCGCAGCGGGCGCGTCGCCATCTCCGGCTCGGGCTTCGAGACGGGCGGCACCGTTTACATCGACGGGATCGCCTCGTGGACCTCGCTGTGGCGCGACACGCAGATCGTGGCCTACGTCCCCGAGACCGCGGCGCTGGGTCCGACGACGCTGTACGTCGAGGTCACCGGCCAGCAGAGCAACGAGGTGGCGATCGAGGTCACCGACCGCCAGCGGAACGGCCGGATCAAGTGGCGCTTCGAGACCGACGGGACGAATCAGTGGTGGCGGCCGGCACTGGCACCCGACGGGACGATCTACGTCCACTCCAACAACGACTACGCCGCCTTTGTGTACGCGCTGTCTCCCGACGGAGCGCTGAAGTGGATCCGGCACGTCAACTGGTACCCCTACGTGCCGCCCACGGCGGGCCCCGACGGCGCCGTCTACGTCGGCAGCATCGGCACGATCTACCGCATCTCTCCCGGGGGTGACATCGACTGGAGCTACAACCCGAGCAACGGCGTCAACATCGAGGTCTCGCCGACCATCGGTCCGGACGGTCTGCTCTACGGCGCCTTCGAGATCAGCGGCGCCTTCGCCATCGAGCCGGCGACCGGGCAGCTGCTGTGGGAGAACCCGGGCGACCCGATGCTGTCGGACAAGTCCGGCGAGGCGGTGGAGGCGGTCTTCGGGCATGTGGGAACCGGCCAGCCGCAAGAGCAGTTCTACGTCAGCATGGACGGCGGCGGAGGCTTCCACGCCTTCGACTTCGACGGCGACCAGCTGTTCACCGGGTCGCTGGGAAACCTCAAGGGCACCGCGGAGGCCGCGATCGGCTCCGACGGGACGATCTACGGGCCGCGCGCGATCGGGCTGACCGTCGCGGCGATCGATCCGAGCGACGGGAGCCTGCTCTGGGAGTACTACCCGCAGGACTGGGCGACCGGCACCGACAACGTCGAGATCGGTCCCGACGACACGCTGTACTTCGTCGGCAGCAGCGCCAAGCTGGAGGCGATGGACCCCTCGACCCAGTCGCGGATCTGGCAGGTTTTCGACTCGGGGACGTGCCTGGACCGGCCGACGCTGACTCCCGACGGCGCGACGCTCGTCCTGGCCGGTTCGCTCTGCGACCAGTACGGCTCTCCGGGGTTCATCCGGGGTCTCGACTCCCGGAACGGCCGGACGAAGTGGACCGTCGACCTGCCGTGGCAGGTGGACCCGAGCTACCGCATCTACGGAACACACCATCCCCGCATCACTCCCGACGGGCAGACCGCTTACGTCAGCACGTACAGCTTGATCGGCTGGCCGCTCGCCGCCGATCACACGTTCTTCTACGCGCTGGACATCTCGGAGTCGGGCTGCGCCGCCCCGGAGGTCGGCGGCGTGAGCCACGATGCCGACAAGACCACGGTCCGCTGGACCGCGATGGGCGCGGGCGCCCTGTATGACGTGGCGCGGGGCGACCTGGACGGGCTCGGCAGCGGAGCCGGGCCGAGCTGCATGGGCAGCGGGATCGCGCAGAACTGGTACGACGATCCCGGCACGCCGCCCGCGGACTTTGCGTGGTACTACCTGGTGCGCGGCACCACCGAGTGCGGCACCGGTTCGTGGGGTGAGGATTCGTCCGGGCAGAGCCGCAACGCGAACTGTCCCTGAGCCGCGCGGCGGGCTTCGCGCCAGGTCAGAGTTCGCGAGTCAGGAACGCGCGCGCGAACTCGACCAGGCCGCGCAGCGGAAAACAGTAGCACCTCGCCTCACCGATCCGAACCGGTGCGGTGTGCCCGGCTGCGACGTACCTGTCGCCGATCACCGGGAACAACGTGTCGTTGTCGTCGGCCACGTTCGGAACCTCGACGACGGAGCGCCGGCCGTCCCGCAGCACGGCGAAACGGACCGTCGTGGTGCGGCGGCGCTCCACCAGCGACTCGGCGAAGTGCAGCGCCGTGCACCGGTTGAAGCCCACGCCGAGGAGCAGGATCCGGCTGTCCAGTTCGTGCAGCCTGGCGAAGGGGCTGCCCGGGCCCTCCGAGAAGGCTCGGGGGTGCTCGCGCGTGATCTCGGGGGCCAGCGGGCCGCGGGCGCAGACGCTCTCCAGCGGGTGGTCGCTGCGCAGCGTGCCCGGCCAGGTGCGGAACGCTTCGGGGATCGCGCCGAGAGACGTCGGCGTGGTCCTGCGATCGAACAACGGCGCCGCACCTTCCGGATCCGCAGCGCATTGCGGCGTGGCCGCGGGCATCGCCAGCGTGCCCCGGGGCCCGAGCACGGCGAGCAGCGCCCGGATCACCGTGGGGGCGCCTCCGGCCACGCGCCCGATCGAGCTCAGCGAGGAGTGGACGATCAGCGTCGTTCCCGCCGCCACGCCCGCCGCGGCGATGTCGTCGGCGAGCCGCTGCTGGTCGAACTCAAGCATCGCCGAGTCGCTCCAGGAACCTCCGGATCTCCTCGACGAACACCTCCTCGCGGTCCCACCAGATCTCGTGGCCGGCGCCCTCGATGAAGCGGTACTCGGCGTTGGGCATCAGGTCGGCGTACTCGTAGGTGGCGGGGTAGCTGACGAAGTCGCACTGGCCGTGCAGCACCAGCACCGGCGTCGCCACCTGCGCCAGCGCCGGGCGCGGGTCCTCCAGGTCACCGTACCAGTTGCCCCAGTAGTGGGAATAGAACCCCCCGCCGCCCTCCTCGGGGTGCACGTTGGCCGGGTCGCAGACCACGCCCCGGGTGATCTTCGCGGCCATCTCGTTCAGCTCGCCATCGGCCTCCAGGTCGTCGATCAGCTTGACGTCGAACAGCTGTGCGAAGACCAGGGCGGTGATGGTGCGCGCGGTCATCGCCCGCAGCGTCGTGTCGTGGTGGAAGTTGTACGGCTCGATGAACTCGAGCGACGGGGGGACCGGGTACTTGTCCAGGTTGACCCAGCGCCCGTCGACGAACGCCGAGGGCTCGAGGGCACCCGGCGACGTCAGGACGGCACCCTCGACGAGCTCCGGGTGGGCGGCGAGGAAGTGGGCCACCAGCACCCCGCCGTAGGACTGGCCGATCAGCACGGCCCTGTCCGCGCCGATCCGCTCGACCACGATCTCGCGCAGGTCCTCGAGATGCCGCTCGAACGAGTAGTCCTTCGGCCGCGGCAGGCGGTCGGAAAGTCCCGAGCCGACCTGGTCGTAGAGGTAGACGTCACGGCCCGCTTCGGCGAAACGGCCCATGGTCTCGATGGTCGAGGTGTAGATGTAGCCGCCCGGGCCGCCGTGCAGGAACAGGACCGGCGGGCGCGGCGGGTCGCCCGGCTCGACGGCCGGGACGCGGGTGTAGGCGATCCGGTAGCCGCCGGACATCGGCCAGTAATCGGTCGTCTCGCGGGGCGTGATCGGGGCGACCGGGCTGGTGTTGGGAACCAGCGCCAGGCCCGTCCACACGAGCAGCGCCAGGCCCAGCAGGGCCGCGGCGAGCTTGAGCAGGGTCTTGAGGATCCGGCGCATCGTACGGTGCTGACGCACGACGGCGCCGCAGGGTTCCGTTCAGCTCCTGAGGCTCAGGGTGCCGGTCCTGCGGCGGCTGCCGCCGGTGACCTCGAAATGGGTGCCGCGGAGCTTGCCGTTCCTGAACATCCCGCGGAAGCTGAAGCTGCGCTCGTCGTCCTCGTCGATCACCGTGCCGGTGAGCTTGCCGTCGTCGAGGCTGCCCTCGGCCGTTCCCGAGAAGACGTGCGGCCCCTGGAAGTTGAAATGGAACGACACGTCCCACGTTCCCTCGCCGGTCGGGGTGAACACCGCCTCCAGGCTGCCGCTGTCGCCGGTGGCCGCCCATTCCCAGTGGCCCCGGAACGTCCGCGGCTCCCCGGCCACGGTCCAGCCGACCAGCGCGAGCGACAGCAGCGTCGCGCCAACGAGCCGACGTACGGTGGTCATCGACGGAACCTCCCCGGGCGATTCCCCTCGGCGGTGGCGTTGTCGCTCAGTATACGCCGATGCGCTTCGAGGATCTGTGAGGCCAACGTTGACCGCCGCCCCGCGGGTGGCTACGATCGGCGGGGCACGGTATGAACGACTCTCCCTTCACCGCCGCCGATCGCGAGCAGCTCCGGGAGCGGGGGATCTCCGAGGCCGAGGCGCTGCGACAGCTCGCGCTGCTGGGC
>JBFKMV010000024.1:0-39350 GCA_041629655.1 Candidatus Polarisedimenticolaceae bacterium | reverse complement strand
TGAGCACCCTCGAGACGCCCCCCAGCAGGACCTCGACCTGTCGCGTGCCCTTCTTGGGATGCCACAGGTCGACGACGACGGTGTCGTTGGCGATCCCGCGGGCGTTGAAGCACACGAACCACTCCGTATCCGTCAGCGTCACGTCCTCGGGGAGCGTGAGCTCCAGCGCGGGATCGAGCGTCCAGTCCTCGTCCGAGCATTTGTCGGAGAACTCCCCGGCGATCTCGCTGTCGCTCAGCGGCACCACGCGGTAGGCCAGCGTGCTCGCCAGCGCCCGCGCCCGCGCCTGGCGGAAGAAGCCCTCGAGCTGCTTGGAGCCCGATTCCAGGGGATTGTCCAGCGGGCGCAGCCAGACCCCGGCCGCGCCGAGCACGATTCCCAGCACCACCAGCGCCCCGAGCAGCTCGGGCAGCGTGAATCCGGACTGGTGTCGACCGTGTCGCTTCGTCTTCATGCACTTCTTCCTCACGGCCCTACACAGCAATCGCCGTTCCACAGTCGCGCCGGGAGGCTCCGACGTGCCTGTCGCGGGATTCCACCCCGGCGCGAGCCCGGCGATCCAAGTATTCGGGGGATTCCAGGGCGGGGGAGGTTTACGATAAGCTCCGATTTCGCAATCCGGGTTACGAGAACGGGGCTCGAAGCGGGATGCCGGAGGCCGTGACAGGAGTGCAGGTTTGCTGCGAGAGCTGATCCACCGGCTCCAGTCGTTCATCCTGGCCCGCCCCCGATCCGTGCTCACCGGGTCCGTGGCGCTGGTGCTGGTGGCGCTGGCGCTGGGCAGCGGCGTGGAGCTACGCACCTCGCGCAGCGAGCTGGCGCCCGCGGGCGATCCGGACCAGGCCCGCCTCGACCGGCTGACCGGGGACTTTCGCGGCTCGCAGGCCCTGATCGCCTGCGTCGAGGCCTTGCCCGGCTCGGATCGCGACCCGGCAGCGCTGCGGGCCTTCGCCGACGCGCTGGCCGCCGAGCTGGCGCGCGACCCCGCCGTGGCCCACGTGTTCCACCGTGTGGATGCGGAGTGGCTGCTCGACCACGCCCTGTACCTCGTCCCGCCGGGCGATCTCGAGCGCGGGGTCGCCGCCGTGCGCGACGAGCCCGGCCTCGTCGAGGCCCTCGCGCGCCTGGGGGGGCCTGCGGACCTGAACCGGTTGCTCGCGGACCGCATCGCGCGCGGGCTCGGCGAGGCGAGCGGGTTGCCCGGTCCCGAGGCCGTCGAGGCGGTGCGACAGCTGGCCGCGCTGATCGCGGCCGAGCGCCGGTTCCTGGAAGATCCCGCGGGCGCCGTCGGCGAGCTGATCGAGACCCCGCCGCTGGCCCTGCTCGGCGCGGCCCGCGGACAGGCCCGCGACGGCTACCTGCAGACGCTGGACGGCGAGGTGTTGTTCGTGGTGATCTCCCCGGTCGACCAGAGCGACAGCCTGCCCGTGCTGCGCAAGCTGGTCCGCGCGATGCGCGCCCGCGCGACGGACGTCGCCTCCCGCATGCCGGGCTTCCGGGTCGCGCTGACCGGTCCGCCGGCGATGACCGTCGAGGAGATGGACACGGTGCGCCGCGACAGCTGGGTCTCCTCGATCCTGGCCGCGCTGGGGGTCACGCTGCTGACCCTGCTGGTGTTCCGCTGGAAGAGCCACGCCATCCTGGTGCTCGTCGCGCTCGGCGTCGGGCTGACCTGGGCGTTCGGCGCCGTGCGGCTCGAGCTGGGCTACCTCAACACGCTGACGTCCGCCTTCATCCCGACGCTGATCGGGGTCGGGGTCGCGTACGGGATCCACCCGATCTCGGAGTACGAGCTGGAGGGGGCCCACACCGTCGACCCGTTCCGGGCGACGCGCGGCGCGTATCACGCCACCGGCACCGCGGTCAGCACCGCGGCCGTCACCACCGCGGCGGCGTTCTTCTCGATCCAGCTGATGCAATTCCCCGGTTTCGCCGAGCTGGGCCTGGTCGCCGGCTGGGGCGTGCTGCTGTGCCTGCTGGCCTCGCTGGTCACGCTGCCCGCCCTGACGCTGCTCTACGGCCGCCGGCGCGCGCGGCTCGACCGGACGCCGCGCCACGCGTCGTCGGCGTCCGCCGTGGACCGGCTGTGGGTCGAGCGCGCCGCGGCGCACATCTGCCGCTACCCGCGGCTCACGGTGTCGGCGGCGCTGGCGCTGACCGCGCTGTCGGCCTGGGCCGCCTCGGGGATCCGCTTCAACACCAACCTGCTGGACCTGCTGCCCGACAGCGCCGAGTCGCTGCGCTACATGCGGCGGATGACCGAAGGCTCCGACCTCTCGCCGGTGTTCAACATGGTCGTCGCCGACGACCTGGGCGAGCTGGAACGGTTGCGGACCATGGCGGGCGAGGAGCCGGCGGTGGCGCGCTTCGATTCGGTGCTCGACTTCATCCCCGCCGATCCCGCAGCTTCGCGCGAGGCGATCGCGGAGCTCGAGAGGTTGCTCGACGCGGTGCGGCTGCCCGAGCCGCCCGCCGCGGTGCAGCGCGATGAGGTCGTCCGCTCGCTGGAGCGCCTGGAGCAGACCCTCGACGACGCCACCGAGGCGGCGTTCGGCGCCGGCCTCGCCGATTTGCTGGAGCCGCTCGAACGGGCGCGGGTGGAGGCCGCGGCGGCGCGGCAGGTCGCCGCGGCGGCGACGCAGGAGCGGGTCGCCGCGTGGGGCGTCGCCTGGTGGCGGCTCGTCGACTGGGGTCACGAGCTGCTCGACCGCCTGCGTGACGCGGCCGACGCCGGACCGCCGACGCCGGAAACCTTGCCGGAGGAGCTGCGCGACCGCTTCATCACCGAGTCGGGGCGTTACATCGGCTTCCTGTACCCGGTGGGCAGCGTCTTCGACCCGGGCCAGCTCGGCCCGTACATCGAGGCCTCGCGGCGCGTGTCGGCGGAAACGACCGGCTTCCCGCTGATGTTCTACCTGATGTCGAACCGCATCACGTCGGGGTTCTACCGCGCGGTGGTGGCCGGCTCGCTGATCGTCTTGCTGATCCTGCTGATCGACTACCGCCGCGTGCGGGACGCCGCGCTGTCGGTGATCCCGCTGGCGATCGGTGTGGTGTGGATGCTGGGCGGGATGCGTTTGCTGGGGTTGGACTTCAACTTCGCCAACCTGGTCGGCGTGCCGCTGATCATCGGGGTCGGGATCGACAACGGCGTCCACGTGATCCACCGCATGCGGCTGGAAGGCGACGAGGGCATGAGCACGGTGCTGCGCCATACCGGCCGGGCGATCCTGATCTCCTCGCTGACCACCATGATCGGCTTCGGCAGCCTGGCGCTGGCGAGCCATCGCGGGTTGGCCAGCCTGGGCCTGGTGCTGCTGCTCGGCGTCGGCTCGTGCCTGCTTACCTCGACGATCGTGCTCCCGAACCTGTTGGTGACGCTGGGCATCGTCCGGCGCTGAGCTCGCCGGGCCGTGATCGGCGCGGAACCAGAGCTTGGGTTACAGTGTTCCGTGCCATGCTGAAGCGATTCTTCTCCTGTCTCGCCGCGGTGTTGCTGATCTCGTCCCTGGCGGCGGCGCCGCAGCTGACCATCCTGGTCTGGGCGCCGGGATACCCCGGCGACACCGAGCAGGCCCAGCAGACGATGGACGCTTTCGCGCTGGCCGTGGCGCGCTCGGCCGGCTGGCCCCGGGGTTCCGTGCGCGCCGTGTACCACCCGACGGTCGAGGCGGGCCGCCAGGCGCTCGCGTCGCCGGAGACCGCGATCGCGATGGTGCCGTCCCCGCTGTACTACGAATTCGGACAGGAGCTGGGTCTGAATCCGCTGCTCCAGGCCGAGCCGGTCGACGGGATCGACGAGGTCTGGAGCGTCGTGGCCGCGAAGGGCCGCGTCTCCTCGCCGGCCTCGCTCGCCGGCTGGGAGCTGACCGGCGCCGTCGGCTACGCCCCGCGGTTCGTGCGCGGGCCGCTGCTCGGATCGTGGGGCCAGCTGCCCGACTCCGCCCGCATCGTTTTCACTTCGCGCGTGCTGGGGGCGCTTCGCCGCAGCGCGGGCGGTGAGAACGTCGCCGTGCTCGCGGACCGCGCCCAGGCCGGCGCGCTGGCGGCGCTGCCGTTCGCCGGCGATCTGGAAGTCGTCGCGCGCTCCGAGCCGTTCCCGGCCAGCTTCGTCTGCGCGGTGGGGGAGCGGCTGACGGACGCGCGGCGTTCCCGGTTGCGTGCCGCGCTGCTCGCGATCTCGGACACCGCCGAGGGGCGCGAGCTGCTGGGCTCGATGCGGCTGGTGGGTTTCGGCCCGCTCGACCCGCGCGTCGAGACCGGGCCAGGGCAGGCCCGTCGTTGAGCACGGCGGTTTCGCGCCGGTGGGCCGGACGCCTGCTCGCGACGTCGCTGCTGCTGCTGGCGGCGGGCTGCAGCGCCGCGCTGCGCGAGCCGCCGTCGGTCGAGGAGCTCAGCGGCGGCGGCCGGGAGATGTCTCCGGAGCGCCTGCAGGAGACGCGCTCTCGCGCCGCAGCGCTGTTCGCGCGGCGCACGATCCGCGCGGTGGGAGACGCCGCGATGCTGTGGCTCAAGGCCGCCGCCGCGGACCGTGACGGTACCGCGGACTGGATCGGGGCCACGCGCACCTACCTGTGGCTAGCCGACCACCTCGAGGACCCGGAGCTGCGCAGCGTCGCGGCACGGTCCGCGGTCCACACGGCCCAGTGGTGCGAGCGCACGGCTCCCGACGATCCGGCCTGCCTGTACTGGCTCGCGGCCGCGCTGGGAATGCAGGCGCGGGAACGCAAGACCACGGCGCTCGACGCGCTGCCGCGGATCGTGGCGCTGCTGCAGCGCTCGGCGGAGCTGGACCCGCTCCAGGACGAGGCCGGGCCCCACCGGGTCCTCGCGCTGCTGTACCTGCGGGCCCCCGGCTGGCCGCGGGGCCCGGGCAATCCCGACAAGGGGCTGGAGCACGCCCGGAAAGCGATCGACCTCGCGCCCGAGCATCCCCCGAACCTGCTGGCGCTGGCCGAGGCGCAGCGGGCGGTCGAGGACCGGCAGGCCAGCCTGCGGACGTTCGAGCAGGCGCTGGATGCCGCGCGCGAGGCGGCCCGGCGGGACGAGCCGGACGCGCCCGACTGGGTCCGCGAGGCCGAGCGGGGGCTGGGGCGGAAGACCGGGAAGTGAACAGCGTTACCCTTGCCAGGGCCCCCCCGGCAAGGTAAAAGCGTCCCGTACCGGGGGGTGGCCATGCGACGCAAGTCTTTGATCTGGCTGATCATCACCGTGCTGGCAGCGGGCGCGGCCGCCGCGGTCGAGCCGCCGACCGAGCGGCGCGTGCGGCTGATCGAGGCCGATCCCGAAGCGCCGTTGCCCGCGGATCTGCTGCGTCCCGAGGGGCGCACCCGCTGGGACCTCACCTCGCTCGCGCCAGGGGCCGAGCGCACGCGGTCGGCGCGGCCGGGTCCCGAGCCGGCGACCGTCGTGGTGGACGGCGAGACCCGCTACTCCGACGCGCTGGGCGACGGCGCGGCGGCCCGGTGGCTGTTCCCCGATCGAGACCCCGTGCTGGTCAAGCGGCCCGGAGAGACGGCGTTGCTGGTGATCGACGAGCAACGGTCCGGCTCGGTCGACCGGTTGCGCATCGAGACCCGCCGCGCCGGCATCGGCTGGGTGCACCTGCCCTCCGGTCCGCGCGAGGTGCTGCTGCAGCGCGCGCTGGTGTCGCGCCGCCGCGCGGGGGAGCGCGCGTTCGTCGCCGAGAGCCTGATCCACCGCTGGGTCGACCCCCGCGCCGGCGTGGTGGCCGAGGTGGCCGGACCGGTGTCGCTGGACGGGACGGCGCGACTCGACGTCACCTCCGTGTCCTACGTCGACGAGGTGCTGGCCGGAGCGGCCGACCTCAAGATCTACGTCGACGAGCTGGAGCAGCCCGCGTTCCGCGACCTGCTGGTCGGCTGGAACCGGCGCGAGGTCTGCGCCAGCGGGGCCAGCGAGGGCAACGCCTGCACCCAGGAGTCGGATTGTACCGGCGCCACCAACAACTGCGGCGCCTGGGTCTCCTCGCTGACGCCCGACGCCTACGCGACGATCGGCGCGCTGGTCGCCGCCGACACCTGGGACTTCTCGGGCACCACGACCGGCACCGAGCAGAACTCGACCGCGGTGCCCGTCGACGCCACCGAAACCTGCAACACCGCCCGCTGCGGCTACACGCCGGTCGGCGCGCGCGTGCTCGGCCGCCGCGACGAGGAGCTCGGCGGCGGGCAGCGCTACGTCAACAACCAGGTCACCGAGCGCACCGACGACGTCGTCGAGGGGGCCACGATCTGGCTGCGCGCGGGGGCGCAGCGTGAGGACCGCGGCGGCCTGTTCGGCGGTGGCGAGAGCAGCTTCTGCTTCGTCTCGGCCAAGGGTTGCAACGACGATCCCGGCCTGGTCTGCGACACCAACCAGGATTGCACCGACGCCGGCCGCAGCGGGCCGTGCGTCCAGTTCGACCGCCCGGAGAACCCGCTGTGGCGGTTCCCCCATCAGGACGCCGGCGGTTGGTACATGCAGGCGCTGGACTCCTGGGAGTCGCCGGTGTTCACGTGTGACCAGGTGTTCTACAACCGCCGCTGCGGCGCGCCCGGCCTCTTCGCCGACGACCTCTGGGCCAAGGCCTGTTCCGACCACCTGGGCAAGCAATCGATCGAGGTCCAGAAGGGAGGCGTGGTCACGCTGCCCTCCGGCCACACCCTCAACGCGCTGCTGGTCAAGAACGTCATGGACACCTGCATCTACAGCGGCGACGACTGCGACGACGGCCTGTTCGGCAACAAGGTCGACGAGGTCCGCACGGTGATCTACATGTGGCAGGTGCCGCACCTCGGCACCGTGATCCTGCTGCAGTCGGCCCAGGAGGTCCCCGACGCCACGAGCTTCGACAAGCTGGCCGCCACGTACATCAGCTACGGCCTGTTCCCGCCGCTGGCGATCCAGGTCGACGGCGTGACCGACACGACGCTGGACCTGTCGTGGGATCCGGGCAACGACACCCATCGGATCCAGGACTACGTGGTCTACTGGGACACCGACTCCGGGGCGGCCGACGACTACGCCTGCAACTCGCTGAGCCTGCCCTGTGGCGACGGATCGACCTTGACCTTCACCGGCGCCGGGACCAGCGCCACGCTCAGCGGGCTCCAGCCCGGCACGACGTACTTCGTCACGGTCACCTCGCGCTCGGCCTACACGGATCCCTTGAGCGCGGTCACCACGACCTACGAGAGCATCCGCTACCCGACCCAGGTCTCCGGCGACCCCGACAAGATCTACCCGGTCGAGGTGCAGGGCACCACCACCGGCGGCGCCTGCACGCCGACGGTCGAGGTTCAGAATCTCGTGATCGACAAGCCCGAAGGCGGGGGATGCGAGATATGCTGGGACGCGGCGGTGGACCCCTGCCTGACGGGGTACCGTGTGCTCGGCGCGGATACGCCGGAATCCGACGCCGGCTTCACCGAGGTCGCGCAGGTCGGGCTGACGACCTGCTGGTCGGGAAGTCCGACCGAGACCTTCTTCCTCGTCGTCGCCACCGGATCGGGCGGCGACGGGCCGTGGGGACACTACGGGCGTTGACATGAGCAGATCCGGAGCCGCGTTGTGGGGCGCGGCGGTTCTGATGCTCCTCCTGGCACCGCCGGCGGCGGCGCAGACGACGTCCGCATCGCTGGCCGGCAGCGTCCGCACCACCGAGGGCCAACCGGTGGTCGAGGCCGTGGTCCAGGCGCGCTCCGAGGCGACGGGCCTGATGCGCAGCGCGTTGACCGACGCCCGGGGCGAGTACCGCATGGACCTGCTCGCGCCGGGCCGCTGGACGGTGGTGGCCCGGTTGCCCGACGGCAGCCCCAGCGAGTCGCGCAGCGTCTCGCTGGCGTTGCAGCAGACGTTGCGTCTCGACTTCACCGTCGGAACCGGGTTGCGTGAAGAGCTGCGGGTCGTCGCCGAGGCGCCGCTGGTCGATCGCCACCGCTCCGGCGGAGAGCTGCGAATCCGGGGCGAGCAGACCGAGGTGCTGCCGATCGGCGGACGCAACGTGACCGAGCTGGCGCTGCTCGACGCCTCGGTCCAGGTCGCCCCGGCGGGCAACTTCTACGGCGAGCGCGGATCGGTGTTCGTGGTCAACGGCCAGACCGGCCGCTCGAACTCGTTCCTGGTCGACGGGCTCGACAACAACGACCAGACCAGCGGCACGACGCTCAACGCGTTCTTCTCCCAGCAGGTGATCCGCGAGTTCGTGGTGCTGACGCACCAGTACTCGCCGGAGTTCGGCCGCGCCTCGGGAGGCGTGCTGAACATCCTGACCCACCAGGGGAGCAACGACCCCGGCGGCGAGTTCTTCGTGCAGGGCGCGACCGAGGCCTGGAACGACGAAGGGGATTTCCTGCGCACGCTGCCGCCCGGCGAGGCCCAGCGCCGGCCGTCCGCGTTCCAGGGCGGCTTCCGCTTCGGCGGACCGCTCAAGCGCGACCGGGCGTTCTACTTCCTGGCCTACGAGCACCAGGAGCAGGACGAGATCGTCCCGTTCATCGGCGTCACGGGAACCGGCGAGCTCGGCGGCTACACCGTCGCCCCCGGGCGCAGCGACAACCTGTTCCTGCGCACCGACTTCAATCTCGGCGACTCGCAGCTGTTGATGGTGCGGCTGTCGGCCGACGACCGGGTGACCCGCGACGTCAACGTCGGCGGGGCGTTCACCGACGAGTTCGGTTTCCGCATCGACGAGCGCGACGTCCAGCTCGCCGCGTCGCTGACCTCCGTGGTCTCGGACCGACTGCTCAACGAGGCCCGGCTGCTCGTCGGCGGCTCGGACTTCGACCAGCGGGCCAACTCCTCGCTGCCCGGCGCCGAGCGGCCCTCGGGCAACTACGGCGGCAACCAGCTCAACCTGCAGGAGCGCGAGGAGCAACGGATCCAGCTCGTCGAGAACCTGACCTGGCGCCGCGACCGTCACACGTTGAAGTTCGGCCTGGACGTGACGCGCAGCCGGACCCGGATCCACGCCCGTTTCAATCCCGCGGGGAACTTCCTCTACACCACCGACGACCCGTTCGAGCCCGGCGACTGCGGCGACATCGTGGCCAACCAGGTCAATCCGGCCGATTCGCGGATGCCGATCGACTGCCCCGGCGAGGCGGGCGTCGACGACGACGGCGACGGTCTGATCGACGAGCCCGGCTTCATCTACACCTACCCGCTGGTGTTCACCTACATCTTCGGCGAGCCGCGCGCGACCCTGGACGACACGCAGCTGGGGCTGTTCGCGCAGGACCGCTGGCAGGCCACCCCGCGGCTGTTGCTGGACTACGGGCTGCGCTACGACGTGCGCAGCTTCACCCTGCCCGACGACGCGCGGGTCGCCTCGACGATTCCCAACGGCGGCGCCGGCCGCGACAGCGACAACGTGGCGCCGCGGTTCGGGTTCACCTTCACGCCCCGCCGTGACGGGCGCACCGTGATCCGGGGCGGCGCCGGGATCTTCCACGACAAGCTGGTGCTGGCCTTTCCGGCGGTGGCCGCGATCACCTCGGGCACCGAGATCGGCCTGGCCTTCATCCAGGGCCTGACCTTCGAGGTCACCGAGCACGCCGCGGCGCAGTTCATCGCCGAGAACGGCATCGACGCCTGGCGGGACATCGTCGAGCGCAGGCTGGAGTTTCCGGACGAGCTGATCCTGCGCTTCTCGACCGCCCCCGAGCTGGACACGCCGTACACCGTGCAGTACACGCTGGGCTTCGACCGCGAGTTCGGCTCGCGCGGCGCGCTCAGCGCCAACGCGATCCGCGCGCTGGGACACCACGTGCCGCTGATGCGCGACCTCAACCCGGTCGTCGAGCTGGAGTGCGTGGACGGTTCGATCCAGCAGCTCCCGCACCCGGACCCCTGCGTCGGATTCCCGCGGCACCGTGACGACACGACGGGGTCGATCGCCGCCATCACCACCGAGGGACGCAGCTGGTACAGCGGGTACGACGTGGGTTGGCGCTGGCGCGGCGACGACGGCTGGTACTCCGTCTCGTACAACTGGTCGCGCGCCCGCGACCTCGGCTCGGACCCGCTGAAGGGCGGGATCAGCCTGCCGATGAACTCGGACGCGTTGCGCACCGAGCGGGGCCTCTCGGATGCCGACCGCCGGCACCGCTTCGTGTTCTCGGGCGAGACGGGGCTCCCGTGGTGGGGTTTGCGGCTCTCGGCCGTGGTCCAGTACGCCTCGGAGGTCCCGTTCAACGTCACCACCGGGCGCGACGAGAACCGTGACGGGCTCAACAACGACCGGCCGTCCGGAGTGGGCCGCAACGCCGGCGACCGGATCTCGCTCGAGACCGTGAACGCGATCCGGGTCAAGGAGGGGTTGGCCCCGCTGTCCGAGCTGCGCTTCGCCGACTCCGACCTGGCCCAGGTCGACCTGCGATTGACCAAGCCGTTCGCGAGCGAGCGGGTCAAGGGCGCGTTCTTCATCCAGGTGTTCAACCTGCTCGACCGCTTCAACGCGGGTCCGCCCGAGGGACGGATCACCTCCAGGAATTTCGGGCGCGCCAGCGGTCCCGCCGGCCCGGCGCGATCGTTCGAGCTGGGCCTGCGGATCGGTTACTGAGCCCGACACCGCGCGTGTGCGATGCTAGAATCGAGCCCCTCGATGCGGAGGGTTTGATGTCGCGGATGTTGTGGAGCTTCGACGAGCTGGTCCGGTTCACCAAGTGGGAGGACCCGGAGGTCCGCTACTGGGCGATCGACCGGCTGATCCGGCACTTTCCGAGCGAGTGCTGCGACGCGATCGCCGGGTTCCTGCTCGACGACCACGAGGCCACCCCGACCATGGTGGCCCGGCACCTGGGCGAGCACGGCAACGCCGACAACCACGCGATCCTGGTTCGCGGGTTCCGCCTGCTGCGCGGCCTGACCCCGGGGCTGTGTCTCCAGGCGTTGGCGCGGTTGGGCTACGCCAGCACCGTCGAGCTGGCCCGCGCGGCGCTTCAGCGCGGCGACCTCAACGAGCCCGCGCTGGGCGTGATCGTCAAGGCCCTGGCGGATCTGGGAACGCGGGACGCGCGCGAGCTGGTGCGCGAGTACGTGACCCGCAAGCCCGAGCTGCTGGCGGATCCCTCGGCGTTGCGCGGCGCGCTGAAGGTCGTCGAGACCGCCGAGGTGCCCGAGCTGTTGAACCGCTTCGTCACCGCCCTGCAGTGGAAGGGCTCGCACCGGGCCGGCGAGGCGTTCCGGACGTTGATGGACGCGCTGCAGATCGACGATGCCGGTTGGTGCTTCCGCACCGGGCCCTCGGGCAAGATGGAGTTGCGCAAGACGATCAAGGCCGTCGAGTCCGGTTACGATTGCGACGTGCTGACCGCGATGGGCGAGGGCACGATCCGCCATCTCGGCCAGCGCTTCCGCGCGGGCGATCTCGCCGAGATCACGCGCTCGATCGCCGACTGGACGAAGACGGCGACCAAGAGCCTGGAGTGCGACCCGGACGACGATCTGCCGGCGCGGATCACCGCGGCGGTCGCGGCCTTCTCGGCCCAGCCGGTGCTCGAAGACGTCGAGCGGCTGGGCCACCAGTTCCAGCAATGGGTGCTGGGCTTCCAGCTCTCGGCCGCGTTCGCGGTCGCTCGCTACCGCAACGTGGCGCTCGAGCTGGGACGCGCCCGCGGCAACCTGGGCAAGCTGCTCGAGCTGGCCGAGGTCGAGACGGCGTTCCTGCTGCCCGAGCTGCCGCAGGCGATCGCCGTCGTCTGCCGGGAGGACGAGCAGCAGGCGCGCCAGGCCCAGGAGTGGTGCCTCAGGATGCTGGAGTCGCAGGGTCCGTTCTTCCCCAAGGTCGTGGCGCTGGAGACGCTGGGCGAGCTACGGGCGGTCCATTTCATCCCCGAGGTGATGGAATACCTGTCGGACGAGAACTCCTACGTCTACGGCGCGGCCGAGCGGGCGCTGTCGCGGATGGGAGAGGCGCTGGTGCTGCCGGCGCGAGGCCGCATCGAGGCCGACGCCGTGGACCCGGACGCCGCCCACAGCCTGCTGGTACTGCTGTGCGATCTGGGAACGCGCAGCGCGTACGAGGCCGTCGTGGCGAACCTGGAGTGGTTCATGCACGAGGTCGGGCCGGGGACGACCGCCGAGTGGGTCAGCCTGTTCGGCAGCGACGACCTGATCGAGCCGCTCCGCGACTGGCTCGACGAAGACCCCGTGATGGTCGGCCACAGCGTGCTGCTGCTGGCCTCGATCCACAACGTGCGGATCCCCGAGGAGGAGGAGATCCTCCAGGCGATCGAGGACGAGCGCGCCCGCCAGGACCGCGAGCTCGGCGACGACGACACCCCGGACGAGCCCGGAGGCAGCAAGTACGTGATGTAGGCGCGCCGCGAGCGCCCGTCCCACACGTCGACCCACCGTATGAGTCATACCGCGCGAGAGCTCGTCCGAAACATCGGCATCGTGGCGCACATCGACGCCGGGAAGACCACCACCACCGAGCGGTTCCTGTACTACGCCGGCAAGAGCCACAAGCTCGGCGAGGTGCACGACGGCGAGGCGGTGATGGACTACCGCGAGGACGAGCGGGACCGCGGCATCACGATCTCCGCCGCCGCCACCACGCTGTTCTGGAACGAGCACCAGATCAACCTGATCGATACGCCGGGCCACGTGGACTTCACCGCCGAGGTCGAGCGCTCGTTGCGCGTGCTGGACGGGGCGGTGGTGGTGTTCGACGGGGTCGAGGGCGTCGAGCCGCAGTCCGAGACGGTGTGGCACCAGGCCGACCGCTACCGTGTCCCGCGGATCTGTTTCGTCAACAAGCTCGACCGCGTCGGCGCGGATTTCGACGGGTCGGTGGCCTCGATCCGCGAACGGCTCGGGGCCCGGCCGATCGCGCTGCAGTTTCCCGACGGGGAGGGCGAGCAGTTTCGCGGCATCGTGGACCTGGTCGAGCAGCGCTACCTGACCTTCGACGCCGAGTCGCTGGGCAAGGACGTCGAGGTGCTGGAGATTCCCGAGCGGCTCCGGGCAGCCGCCGGCGAGCGCCGCGAGGCGATGGTCGAGGCGCTGGCGGATCACCACGACCCGCTGGCCGAGCTGTTCCTGGCCGATCGCGAGATCACGCCGGGCGACCTGCACGCCGCGATCCGCGCCGCCACGCTGAAACGCGGAGCGGTCGGCGTGCTGTGCGGCGCGGCGCTGCGCAACGCCGGCGTGCAGCCGGTACTGGACGCGGTGTGCCGTTATCTGCCGTCGCCGCTGGACGTCCCGCCGATCGAGGGTCACGACCCGCGCGACGGCTCGGAGGTTCGCCGCGCCCCCGATCCCGACGCGCCGTTCGCCGCGCTGATCTTCAAGGTCTCGGCGGTCAGCGCGACCGACCGTTTCTACGTACGGGTCTACTCGGGTCGTCTCGGCTCGGGAGACCGGGCCTGGAACCCGCGCACCGGGCGGCAGGAACGGCTGCGACGGATCCTGCGCATCCACGCCGACCGCGGGGAGCCGCTCAAGGAGATCGTCGCCGGCGACATCGTCGCGATGGACGGGCTGTCGAGCTCGATCACCGGTGACACGCTGTGCGACCAGGACGCGCCGGTGTTGCTGGAGCCGATCCGGTTCCCCGCGACCGTGGTCTCGATCGCGGTCGAGCCCCGCCTGAGCGCCGACCGCGACCGGTTCGCCGAGGTGCTGCGGCGGGTCGAGCGCGAGGATCCGACGCTCAGGGTCGCCGTTTCGGACGAGACCGGGCAGACGCTGCTGTCCGGCATGGGCGAGCTGCACCTCGAGGTGGTGCTGGGACACATGCAGCGCGACCTGGGCATCGAGGTGCTGTACGGCAAGCCGCGGGTCTCGTACCGCGAGACCGCCCGGCAGTCCGCCCGGGCGCATGCCGAGTACCGCCGCAAGATCGGCAACGACGTGCTGTTCGCCCGGGTCGAGGTCGAGCTGGGGCCGCTGACCGTCGCGGGCGCGCCGGTCGAGGTGGCCAGCGGCCTCGGGGACGGCGAGCTGCCCCAGGGCTTCGTGCCCGGGCTGCTCGAGACGCTGCGCAACGCGGCGGACGGGGGCGGCCTCTACGGCTACCCGGTGACCGGCATCCGCGCCCGCCTGCTGGCGGCGCGCTACGACGACGTCGGGCAGCCGGAGATCGCGCTCAACTCGGCGACCAGCATGGCGTTCCGCGAGGCGCTGCGGCAGGCCGGCTCGGCGGTGCTGGAGCCCTACGGCCGGCTCGAGGTGCGGGTGCCGGAGGACAACCTCGGCGCCGTCGTGAAGACGCTCGGGCAGCGCCGGGCGGTCGTCGAGGAGACGGCCTTCCACAAGGGCAACGTGCTGATCCACGGCGTGGTCCCGATCGGCGACATGTTCGGCTACCTGACCGTGCTGCGCTCCCAGACCCAGGGCCGCGGGTCGTTCTCGCTGGAGCCGCTGGACTACCGGCCCGTGCCGCAGAACCTGATCGCGCTGCACCACGATCGACTGATCGACTGAGCTCCGGCCGGCGAGAAACCCCGCCGACCCACGCCGTTTCTTCCCGCCTTGACACCCTCAGGGGCCGATCTTATGAACTGCGCGCAAACGAGAGCCGCCCGCGGGGCAACCGCGGCGGCGAGCATAGATCGAGGAGGCACAGACCATGACACTCGTACGTTGGGATCCGTTTCGCGAGCTGATGAACGTTCAGGGGCGGCTGAACCAGATCCTGGCCGACACCGCCAACACCGGCCGCGATGACGCTTACGGCACCTGGGTGCCGCCGGTCGACATCTTCGAGCGTGGCGAGGAGCTGGTGATCCGCGCCGAGCTCCCGGGCGTCAACCGGGACGAGCTGGAGATCCAGGTCGAGGACGGCACGTTGGCGCTGTCCGGCGAGCGCCGGCGCGAGGAGCAGGTCGAGGAGCAGAACGCCTACCGGCTCGAGCGCAGCTACGGCAAGTTCAGCCGCAGCTTCCGGCTGCCGACGACGGTCGATACGTCCAAGATCAGCGCGCAGTACAAGGACGGCGTGCTGGAGATCGTCCTGCCGAAGCTCGAGGAGGCCAAGCCGCGCAAGGTCAAGATCCACGCGGCGTGAGCGTTCGTGATTCGCGCGCCCCGGGGTCCCGGAATCGCCGGGCCCCGGGGCTTGTTACGCTTTCGTCCCTGCTTGCACCACGCCGAGTTGCGTGCGGACTCCGGGGCGCATAGTTTGTTACCGGGGCGTCCGCAGCCCGCCCGACCACGCATCCTGTCGATGGAAAGGAAGCGAACCGCATGACGGAACAGACGCAACCCAACATCCACGACGAGATCGGCGTCCTGCCGCTCCGCAACAGCGTGCTGTTCCCGCACGCGATCATGCCGATTTCGGTCGGCCGGCGGAAGACGCTCAACCTGCTGGACGACGTGGTCAACAGCACCAAGCTGATCGCAGTGGTGTCCCAGCGCGATCCCGCGGACGACGACCCCGATCCGGCGCGGATGTACCGCGTCGGGACGGTTGCGCGGATCCTGAAGGTGGTGCGCGTCGGCGGCGAGAACGTCAACCTGATCATCCAGGGGCTGTACCGCATTCGCGTCGATCGCTTCACCGCGACCGAGCCGTTCATGAAGGCCTCGGTCACGCGGCTCGACGAGGTCTCCGAGTCGGGCGTCAGCCTCGAGGCGCTGACCCGCAGCCTGATCAACCAGTTTCAGAAGCTGGTCCAGGTCTCGCCCAACATCTCCAACGACCTCGGCGAGATGGTGATGTCCGCCGGCTCGGGCGAGCCCGAGCGGCTGAGCGACCTCGCGGCCTCGGTGCTGACGGTCTCGGTCGAGGAGAAGATCGGCCTGCTGGAGCGCAACAACGTCAAGGACCGCATCCAGAAGCTGGTCGAGATCGTGACCCGCGAGCTGGAGCTGCAGGAGATCTCGACCAAGATCCAGTCCCAGGTCGCCGACGAGGTCGGCAAGACCCAGCGCCAGTACTACCTGCGCGAGCAGATGAAGGCGATCCAGCGCGAGCTCGGCGAAGACGACGACCGGATGCAGGAGATCGAGGAGCTGCGCAAGAAGATCCAGGACGCCAAGATGCCCGAGGAGGCGCAGAAGGCGGCCGAGAAGGAGCTCGACCGGCTGTCCAAGATGCCGCCGCAGGCCGCCGAGTACACGGTCTCGCGGACCTACCTGGACTGGCTGGTCACGCTGCCGTGGTCGGTCGAGACCGAGGACAAGCTCGACCTGGCCGAGGCCAAGAAGATCCTCGACGAGGATCACTTCGACCTGGTCAAGATCAAGGACCGCATCCTCGAATACCTCGCGGTGCGTTCGCTGAAGACCGACCTCAAGGCGCAGATCCTGTGCTTCGCCGGTCCTCCGGGAGTGGGCAAGACCTCGCTCGGCAAGTCGATCGCCCGGGCGATGGGGCGCAAGTTCGTGCGGATGTCGCTCGGCGGCGTGCGCGACGAGGCGGAGATCCGCGGGCACCGCCGGACCTACATCGGTTCGCTGCCCGGGCGGATCATCCAGGGGATCAAGAAGGCCGGCACCAAGAACCCGGTGTTCGTGCTGGACGAGATCGACAAGGTCGGCACCGATTTCCGCGGGGACCCCTCCTCGGCGCTGTTGGAGGTGCTGGACCCGGAGCAGAACAACGCCTTCTCCGACCATTACCTCGAGGTGGCCTACGACCTGAGCAAGGTGTTCTTCGTCTGTACGGCGAACGTGCTGGACACCATCCCGCCCGCGCTGCGGGACCGGATGGAGGTGTTGCGGCTGCCCGGGTACACCGAGGAGGAGAAGCTCGAGATCGCGCGCTATCACCTGGTGCCGCGGCAGAAGAACGATCACGGCCTGACCGAGGAGAACATCGAGTTCGCCGACGACGCGGTGCGCAAGGTGATCAACGAGTACACGCGCGAGGCGGGCGTGCGGAACCTCGATCGCGAGATCGCGACGCTGTGCCGCAAGGTCGCCCGCAAGATCGTCGAGGGCGAGAAGGGCAAGGTCGTGGTCGACGAAGCCAAGGTCGGCGAGCTGCTCGGTCCGGTGCGGTTCTTCCGCGAGCTGGCCGAGCGCACCGACGTCAGCGGCGTGACGATCGGTCTGGCCTGGACCCAGGCCGGCGGCGAGATCCTGTTCGTCGAGGCCTCGCGCGCGCGCGGCAAGGGCAAGGTCACGATCACCGGCCGCCTGGGCGACGTGATGAAGGAGTCGGCGCTGGCCGCGCTGGCCTGGATCCGCGCCAACGCCGACGCGCTGGGGGTCGACGAGGAGCTGTTCGAGAACACCGACTTCCACATCCACATGCCGGCGGGCGCGATCCCCAAGGACGGGCCCTCGGCCGGCGTGACGTTGACCTGCTCTCTGGTGTCGCTGCTGACCGGCCTGCCGGTGTCGCCGGAGCTGGCGATGACCGGCGAGATCACGCTGCGCGGCAAGGTGCTGCCGGTGGGCGGCATCAAGGAGAAGGTGATCGCCGCCAAGTCGGCGGGCATCCGCCGTGTGATCATGCCGGAGAAGAACGAGAAGGACCTCGAGGACGTCTCCGATCCGGTCAAGCAGGCGCTCTCGTTCCACTTCGTCGGCGAGATCAAGGAGGTGCTCGATCTGGCCTTCGGTCCGGCGCTGAAGGACCTGGCACGCAAGCTGCGCGACGAGAAGGACCGCCGGGCCTCCGCGGCCGGCAAGCCGGATCACGACGTGGCCGCGGCGTTCGACGTCGACGTCGAGGTGATCAAGGACCGCCCGTCGCCGCCGGTGGATCCGGTCTGACGCCGGGCTGGCGCGCCGATGTCGCGCACCGCTCGACTCCCGCGGATCCGCTTCCGCACCGCGCCCGCGCGGGGTGGGCCGGCGGCGGTGCTGGTGTTGCCCGGGGCCCCGCCCGCCGAGATCCGCCGGGCCTCGGCGCTCGCCGGCGCGCGCGCGGCGCCGCCGCTGCTGGTCGCGGTGGACGGCGGGCTCGACGCGTGCCGTACCGCCCGGATGCGTCCCGCCCTGTGGGTCGGTGACGGCGACTCGACGGCGGGCCCGCCCCCGCAAGGGCTGCCCCAGCTACGCTACCCCGAGGACAAGGACGTCAGCGACCTCGCGTGTGCGCTGGCCGAGCTCGGCCGCCGTCGCGTGCGGGTCGTCGCGATCGCGGGCTTGGTGGGCGGGCGCCTGGACCACGAGTGGGCCAACCTGTTCGAGCTGGCGCGACACGCCCGGCGGTTCGCCGGGATCCTGGCGCCGACCGCCCGGGGCCTGGTGGCGCTGACGGCGACGGGTTGCCGCGTCGACACGCCGCGCGGGCGCACGTTCTCGCTGCTGGCGCTCACCGGGAACGCGCGGGTCACCTTGGTGGGCGCCCGCTGGACGCTGGCCGACCGGCCGCTGCGCTCCGGCTCCCACGGTCTGAGCAACGTCGCGCGCGGGCCGCTTCATCTCCGCGTCGAACGCGGCGTCGTGGCGCTGATCCTGCCGGCGGTCTAGGCCTCGCCGCCGGCCTGCAGGCGCCCGGTTCGCGCCGCCGGTTCCCGCTCCGGGTCGAGCAGCCCGAGCTCGTCGAAGAAGCGCAACGACTCGCGGAAGATGCTGCGGCGGTGGAACAGCAGCGTCGCGTGTCCGGCCGGGACCATCACGGCGCGCGTCGGGCGCAGCGCCCGCTGCAGCCGCTCGCCGGAAGGCGGCGGGTCGACCCGATCGTCGACCCCGCGCAGCATCAGCACCGGCTGGTCCTGGATGCGCGGCACGTGGCGCTCGAGCTGGAGCGAGTCGGCCATCCTGCTCAGCAGCTCGAGGGTCACGCCGGCGCGCCGCGTCGCATCGATCACCGGGCCGCCCAGAGTCCCCCGGGTCAGGCCGTAGAAGTAGCGGTTGGTGCAGCCGATCGAAACGATCGGCAACGACAGCTCGCCGATGCTCGCGGCCAGCAGCGACTGGAACGCGCCGAGGCTGAAACCGACCACGGCGACCGGCCGCAGGCCCGCATACTGCTCCAGGGCCACATGGGCCGCCCGCTGGTCGGCGACCCACTGCCGCATCGCCCGGTAGACCCGCGCCGGGTTGGGGCCGATCACGCTCTCGCCCGGGAACCACCCGGGAGGCGTGCGGTCGAAGTGGTACGGACCGGCCATGAACGCCACCGGCACCCGCTCGATCAGGTCGCGCAGGAACCACTCCCAGGGCCGCCAGCTGGACTGGTACAGCGGATGGTGGAACACGACCACGCGGTCCGGCACGGGCCCGCCGCGCCGACGCCACACCCTGAGCTGCACGCGGTCGTTCCGGGGGTGCCCGCTCGGGCGCGGCGAGGCAAAGGTCAGCTCCTCGGTCGTCAAACCCTGCGGTCCGGGCACCGCGCGGCGCTCGAACTCCAGCGGCGGGCAATCGGCCGGCGGCTTGAGGTAGGCCGGAAAGTCGCGGTTGACCCGGTCGCAGTAGGAGACGGCCTCGGCCGGGCCTTCCGGCCCGAACTGCCGGGAGGGGTCGGGAAACACGCCGATCCCGAGCATCCGGTTGCGAAGATGGAGCGCGCTCTCCAGCGCGCGATACAGCCTGAACCTGATCACCGGTCGTCCTGCCGTCGTGCGAACCGCACTGAAGGATATACCGGCAGCCCGCCCCCGCGACAACCCGGCCGGCCGCGAATCGCCCCCGGCCGGCCGGTATAATCACGCGCCGGCCGGCGGGACGTCCGGTCGCTCCGGGGGGAGGCTGACGTGGCGATCCTGGCGGTCCTCGGTTGCTTCGCGCTGTACGCCCTGGGCTACCTGGTCTACTCGCGTTTCCTGGCCCGCCGGGTGTTCGAGCTGCGGCCCGACGTCGCCACGCCGGCGCACGTCCTCGAGGACGGCGTCGACTACGTGCCCTCGCACCGCTTCGTGCTGTTCGGGCACCACTACGCCTCGATCACGGGGTTGTCGCCGATGCTGGGGCCCGCGATCGCGGTGATCTGGGGCTGGCTGCCGGCGATGCTGTGGGTCGTGCTGGGGGCGATCCTGGTCGGCTGCGTGCACGACTTCGGCGCGCTGGTGGTCTCGGCGCGCTCGCGCGGCAAGTCGATCGGGGTCGTCGCCGAGGGGTTGATGGGGCGGCGCGCCAAGTCGCTGCTGCACGCGATCATCTTCTTCGGCATCTCGCTGGCGATGGGCGTGTTCGCGTACGTGATCGCGCTGCTGTTCACACCGTCCTTCTATCCCGAGTCGGCCTCGCCCTCGCTGGTGATCCTGCTGCTGGCGCTGGGGATCGGCTGGCGGGTCCGCCGGCGCGGGGCCAACCTGTGGCGCTCGGTCGCCGTGGCGTTCGCGATCGTGTTGGTGGCGGTGCTGCTCTCGCCGCGGGCCGTGCTGGCCTGGGACTCGTTGCCCGGCTGGACCTGGGTGCTGCTGCTCTACGCCTGGTGCGCCTCGGTGCTGCCGGTGTGGACGCTGCTCCAGCCCCGGGACTTCCTGAACTCGCTGTTGCTGTACCTCGGGCTGGGGATGACCTACCTCGGCTTCTTCGTGCTGCGTCCCGAGTTCGCGGCGCCGGTCGTCGACACACACCCCGCCGGGGCCCCGGCGATGTTCCCGTTCGTGTTCATCGTGATCGCCTGCGGGGCGGCCTCGGGGTTCCACTCGCTGGTCTCGTCCGGGACCACGGCCAAGCAGCTCGATCGCGAGACCGACGCGCGGCTGATCGGCTACGGCGGCATGATGGGGGAGTCGCTGCTGGGGCTGGCCGCCGTGCTGGCCTGCACCGCGGGCTTCGTCTCGGTCGACTCGTGGCACGCGGCCTACGCGTCCTGGGACTCAATCGCCGGGCTCGGCCCGCAGATGTCCGCGTTCATCGACGGCGCGGCGCGGTTCGTCGGCGCGCTGGGGGTGCCGCTCCAGGCGGCGACGACGCTGATCGCGGTGGTGGTGGTGAGCTTCGCCCTGACCACGCTCGATTCGGCGACGCGCCTGTTGCGTTACAACATCGAGGAGATCGGCCAGACGATCGGCGTCCCGGCGCTGGGCAACCGCTACCTGTCCTCGACGCTCGCGGTCGCCGCGATCGGCTTCTTCGCCTTCTACGACGCCGCGCGCCTGTCGCTGTGGCAGCTGTTCGGCTCGACCAACCAGCTGCTGGCCGGCCTGGCGCTGCTGGTGGTCTCGCTGTACCTGATCCAGCGCAAGCGCCAGAGCCTGCCGTACCTGGTCCCGATGGTGTTCATGATGGTCAGCACGCTGGCCGCGATGACACTGAAGCTGCGGGACTATCTCCGGGCCGGGGAGACGCTGTTGCTGGCCGTCGGGGGCTGCATCACACTGATCGCGTTGTGGCTGGTCGTCGAGGCGTTTCTGGCGCTGCGGCGTTACCGCTCCCGCGAGCCGGTGGCGACCCTCGACGTGCCGCTCGACTCCTGAGCCCGCTCGCGCTCAGCGGCGGAGCGAGACGCCCCGCCGCTTGACCACGAACAGCACCTCGTCTTCACCGCGGGACAGCTCGCGCGGCAGCTCCAGCACCAGCGGCTCGAAGTGCCGCACGCGGTCGACCGGCTCGCCCCAGTACAGGCTGACCGCCCACAGCAACCGACGGGCGACCTCGTCGGGCGCCGCCGGCCGCGGCACGATGTCGGCGAAGATGATCGAGGGGCGGTGCCGCTCGAAATACGCCCCCGGCACCACCCGGTCGTGGCCCGGTGAGACCCGCGCCCGCGGGAGCTTCTCGCGGGCCAGCTCCCGGTCGACCAGTCCGAAGCGGTCCCAGATGTGGAGCTGCGTGTAGTACCCGCGCGCGCCGATGCCGCCGACCGCGAAGGACAGCCGCGAGGTGTCGGCCAGCTCGGCCAGCGCCTTGCCGGCCCGCGTCCACTGCTCGGTGATGCTGCGTTCGTAGCTCCATTGCCTGAATTCGCTCCGGTAGTCCTCGGCGGAGACGTTCCAGCGGAAGTGGAAGCGCTGGCGCCAGTCGTGCGGCACCACGTGCCGGTCGAAGGCCGGGAGCACCGACAGCACGATCAGCAGCGCCGCCGCACCGCCGGCGAGCGCCCGGCCCGCGCGACCGCGTTCCGACGCCCGCGCGGCCGCGAGACCCACCAGCACGGCCAGGAACGGCAGCCCGGGAACGATGAAACGGCCCATCGCCATCCAGTCGCCCCCGACCACGATCGCGTAGCCGAACGGAGCGCCCGCCATGGCGACGAGTCGCCACGCCCGACCCGCCGGCCGTCGGCGCAGCAGCGGCAGCGCGGCCAGCAACGCCAGCGGGATCGAGGTGCACGTCAACAGCAGCACCGCGACGTAGCGCGCGCCGCGCTCGAGCACCAGCGCCGACAGGCTCAGCTTGGCCAGCGCGGCGTTGGAGACCCAGCTCTCGAAATACGCGTGACGCCACAGCAAGAACCCGGCGTATCCGGCGGCGAGGATCCCTGCCGTCCGCACCAGCACGCCGAGCGAGGCGCGGCCGGATCCCCGCAGCCCGAACGCCGCGACGCCGATCGCCAGCGCGGCCCAGAACACGCCGTCGGAGCGCAGCAGCGCCAGCGCGAGCGCCGCGCACCCCGCGCCCAGGGGGCGCGGAGCCGCCCCGGCGGGGTCGAGCAGGTCGTAGGTCAAGAACACCGAGAGCGCGAACGGCATCGTCTCCAGGCCGCTGGTCGACCACACGGCGAACGGCGGCAGCGTGGCCAGGAACGACGCACCGGCAGCCAGCGGCAGCGGCGCGTCGCCGCTCTCGGCGCGGATCCGCCGGAAGACCAGCCCCAGCAACAGGGCGCCGCAGGCCACCGAGACGACTCGCGCGAAGACCGTGACGTCCAGGCCCAGCCCCTCCGGAACCGCCATCAGCAGCACCCACAGGAAATTGCTGAAGCCCTCGACGGGGGGCGACTCGGCGAGGTTGTAGCGCAGCCCGTGGCCCGCGGCGAGGTGCTTCGCGTAGCGGAACGAGATGAACGCGTCGTCGCCGACCGCGTTGAAGCGCCAGACCAGTCCGAGCCACGGCACCAGCGCGGCCAGGAACATGAGCCACACCGCGCGTCCCGGCGGAGCCGCGGTCGACGTTGCCGGGGGGACGCGTTTTCGACTCAACGGGGACTCCGCAGGGGCCGGCTCGCGGTCGAGGCGTCGACCGCCGCGGTCGGGATTGCCTATTATAGCCGGCACCCATGAAGCGAATCCTGGCCTCGTCGGTCGTTACGCTCGCGGTATCGGTCCTGCTGTCGTGCGCCGGCGGCGACGGCCCGCCGCGGCCCGACCCCGGGGCGGAGGATGCCGAGCGCCTCGAGCGGCTGCGCAGCCTGCCCTACGTCGGCACCGTCGAGGACGACCCGCACCCGGGCCACGGCGTGGTGCTCCACGACCCCGCCCGCTCGGCGCCCGGATACAACCTCTACACGATCCAGAACCTGTCGCGCGCCGAGCTGATCGACGCCGGGGGGGCCGTCGTGCGCTCATGGAGTCACGCGCCGCCCGGCCGCTGGGAGCGAGCCGAGCTGCTTCCCGGCGGCGACCTGTTGGTGGTCGGCGCGGATCCGCCCGCGCGTACGGTGCCGGCGGAGAGCATCCCCGACGAGTCGCGCTACGTGCTGCGGCTCGGCTGGGACGGGCGGGTGATCTGGAAACGCGCGCTGCTGGCCCACCACGACATCGAACAGACGCCCGACGGCAGGCTGCTGGTCTTGACGTTGCGCCGGCTGCGGCTGCCCCGGGTGCACCCCGAGGTCGACACGCGCGACGATCAGCTGACCTTCCTCGATCAGGACGGCCGGGTACTGGAGAGCGTGTCGCTGCTGGAGGCGTTCACCCGGCGGCCGGAGCTGGTCCCGTTGCGCGAGCTGCGCGTCAACACGTTGGGCGTCGAACCGTGGGTCGACCTGTTCCACGGCAACTCGATCGAGACCATCGACCGCCCGGACCTGACCGGAAGGCATCCGATCTTCGAGCCGGGCAACGTGCTGGTCAGCCTGCGGCACCTCGACCGCGTCGTGGTGCTCAACGTTCCGCGCCGCGAGCCGGTCTGGGCCTGGGGCGAGGGCGAGCTGCTGGGGCCGCACGACGCGCGCCTGCTCGGTAACGGCAACATCCTGGTCTTCGACAACGGCGTGGGACGCGGCTGGTCCCGGATCGTCGAGCTGGACCCCGTTGCCGGACGCATCGTCTGGGAGTATCGTGCGAGCCCGCCGGAAGATTTCTTCTCGCTGCGCCGCGGGTCGAGCCAGCGGCTGCCCAACGGCAACACGCTGATCTGCAGCTCGGACCAGGGCCGGGCGTTCGAGGTCACGCCGCAGGGGCGGATCGTCTGGGACTTCCTGACCCCGCACCGGATCGAGGGCCGGCGGGCGGCGCTGGTGCGCATGGTGCGCTACCCGCCCGCGTGGATCGAGGCGATCCGCGCCGGCGAGCCGGCCGGCTGAGCCGTGCCGGTACCAGTTGTGGCATAGTTCCGCCCCGGACACGGCCGCGGTTTTCGCCTCCCCGGAGTCGTCGTGCAGCTCGGTTTCGTGATCGACCATTCCCGGTGCATCGGCTGCCACGCCTGCACCGTGGCCTGCAAGGCCGAGAACGACGTGCCGCTGGGCAGCTTCCGCACCTGGGTCAAGTACACCGAGCGCGGGACGTTCCCGGAGGTGCGGCGCTCGTTCGCCGTGCTGCGCTGCAACCAGTGCACCGACGCACCCTGCGTGACGATCTGCCCGGTACGGGCCCTGGCCAAGCGCCCCGACGGGATCGTCGACGTCGACCCGGCGGCGTGCATCGGCTGCAAGGCCTGCATGCAGGGCTGCCCCTACGATGCGCTGTACCTCAACGAGGCCAAGGGCACCGCCGAGAAGTGCCATTTCTGCGCGCATCGCACCGAGATCGGGCTGGCTCCGGCCTGCGCGGTGGTCTGTCCGACCGAGGCCATCGTCCCGGGCGACCTCGACGACCCCGACAGCGTGGTCTCGCGGATGCGACGCGAGCACCGCCTCCAGGCGCGCAAGCCCGAGGCCGGGACGGGCCCGAACGTGTTCTATCGCGACGTGGAGGAAGCCGGCATCGACCCGTTGGCGACGAGCGCCGCGGGGGGATACCTGTGGGCCGAGCAGCTTCCCGGCGTCAACCTCGACGCCGAGCGGTTCCAGCGTTTCGAGCGCGAGGCCGAGCGTCGCGCGCGCACGACCTACGACGTCGACCACCGCGCGTGGTGGGGCTTGCCGGTCTCGGCGTACCTGTTCACCAAGTCGCTGGCGGCCGGGATCTTCCTGGCGCTGGCGCTCTCGATGCTGCCGGGTCTGGAACGCGGCGACCCCGGACGCGTCCCGGCGCTGCTGCTGTCGCTGGCGGCGCTGGGCTTCCTCGGGCTGACCACCGCGCTGCTGGTGCTGGACCTCAAGCGACCGCTGCGCTTTCTGTACGTGCTGACGCGCCCCAACTGGGACTCCTGGCTGGCGCGCGGCTCGCTGGTGCTGGCCGCGTACGGCTTCGTGCTGACGGCGTGGTGCGCGTTCCTCCGCTGGGGTGTCGCGGCGGAGCAGCTGCCGCGGGAGCTGCCGCAGATGGCGGGACTGCCGGGGTCGGTGGGGGACGGCACGCTGCGCGGCGTGCTGCTGGTGGCGGGCGCGGTGCTGGCGGCGCTGACCGCGTGCTACACGGGCTGGCTGTTCGGCCAGGCCAAGGGGCGCGTGCTGTGGATGCGGCGCGGTCTGTGGTTGCACCTGATCGTGCAGGCGCTGGTGGCGGGCGCGGCGTTCGTGCTGCTGCTCGGCCGGCCGCTGGAGCTGCCGCGCGAGACGCTGCAGCTGACGCGGGGGACGCTGGTGGTCGCGCTGGTGCTGCACGGCCTGTTCGTGCTCGGCGAGGGCCTGGCGGCCCCGGCGCGCCGCAAGGCCGAGTACGCGCGGGCGCTGCGGCTGATCAAGCGCGGACCGTTTGCGCTCCGGCACTGGGCGATCGGCGTCGGGATCGGCATCGTGCTGCCGCTGGCCGAGCTGCTGCTGGCCGCACCCTGGACGTGGCCCGCCGCCGGGGCGCTGGCGTTGGTGGGCCTGTTCGTGGAAGAGGACGTCCTGGTCCGCGCCGGCCAGGCATTGTCGATCAGCTGAGGTCCGGACGATGGGAGAGAAACGCACGCCGGCCGGCCAGCCGCTCCGCACCTCGCCCTGGGAGCTGGCGACCGGCCCGCCGCCGGAGCGCTGGGACGACTGGGTCGAGCTGGACCCGGTCGCCTGGCCCGAGCGTCGCGAGCGGCACTACCGCTGCATCCCGACGATCTGCTTCAACTGCGAGTCGGCCTGCGGCCTGCTGGCGTTCGTGGACAAGCGGACCGGTGAGACGGTCAAGTTCGAGGGCAACCCGGTCCATCCCGGCAGCCGCGGCCGCACCTGCGCCAAGGGCCCGGCGACGATCAACCAGGTCCGCGATCCCGAGCGGATCCTGCGCCCGCTGCGCCGGACCGGCCCGCGCGGCTCCGGCCGCTTCGAGCCCGCCGGCTGGGACGAGGCGCTCGAGGACATCGGCGGCCGGATCCGTAAGGCGCTCGACGAGCAGCGGCACGACGAGGTGATGTACCACGTCGGACGGCCCGGCGACGACCACTTCGTGCCGCGACTGCTGACCGCTTGGGGGGTCGACGGTCACAACAGCCACACCAACGTCTGCAGCGCCTCGGCGCGCACCGGCTTCGCGCTGTCCTGCGGCTACGACCGCCCCTCGCCCGACTACTCGCGGACCGAGCTGATGCTGCTGCTGTCGGCGCACCTCGAGACCGGCCACTACTTCAACCCGCACGCGCAACGGATCATCGACGCCAAGACCCGCGGAGCGCGGCTGGTCGTCGTCGATACGCGGCTCAGCAACACCGCCTCGCAGGCCGACCTGTGGATCTCGCCCTGGCCCGGGAGCGAGGCGGCGTTGTTGCTGGGCGTGGCCCACCGGCTGCTGGCGACCGGGCGCATCGATCGCGAGTTCGTGCGGCGCTGGGCCAACTGGGAGGAGCTGCTCAAGAACCCCGATCCGGGGGGACCGCGGACGCTCGATCGTTTCATCGAGGTGCTGTCCGCGCGCTACGCGCGCTTCACCCCGGAGTTCGTCGCCGAGGAGTGCCGCATCCCGGCCGACTCGGTGGAACGCCTCGCCGCCGAGATCGCCCGCGCCGGCTCGCGCTTCTCGAGCCACCTGTGGCGCAACACGGCCAGCGGCAACCGCGGCGGCTGGCAGGTGGCGCGCGCGCTGATGCTGCTGCACGTGCTGACCGGCAGCCTGGGCACGCCGGGCGGGTTGAACCCGAACGCCTGGGACAAGTTCGTCCCCAAGCCGACCGTGGCGCCGCCCCCGATCCGGCGCTGGAACGAGCTGCTGTGGCCGCGCCAGTTCCCGCTGTCGCACTACGAGATGAGCTTCCTGCTGCCGCACCTGCTCGAGCAGCAGCAGCGTCGGCTCGAGGTCTACTTCACCCGCGTCTACAACCCGGTCTGGACCAACCCCGACGGCTGCACCTGGATCGAGATGCTGGAGGACGAGCGGAAGGTCGGCTGCCACGTGGCGCTGACGCCGATCTGGAGCGAGACCGCGCAGTGGGCCGACTGGGTGCTGCCGATGGGGCTCGGCCCCGAGCGCCACGACCTGATGAGCCAGGAGACCCACGCCGGCACCTGGATCGGCTTCCGCCAGCCCGTGGGCCTCGTCCACCAGCGGCTCGAGGGGCGGCGGCTCGACCGAACGCTCGGCGCGAACCCCGGCGAGGTGTGGGAGGAGGCCGAGTTCTGGATCGCGCTGACGTGGAAAATCGACCCCGACGGGTCGCGCGGGATCCGTCGCTTCTACGAGTCACGCAGCGAGCCGGGGCGGCCGGTGAGCCTCGACGAGTACTACGCCGACATCTTCGACCACGCGGTCCCCGGGTTGCCCGACACGGCGCGGGCCGAGGGGCTCGCGCCGCTGGCGTTCATGCGCCGCTACGGCGCGTTCGAGGTGCCGTACCGGGGGCAGCGCCGCTACGAGCACGACGCCGGGCCGGACGAGCCCGGCGTGGAGATCGAGGGGCTCGGCCGCAAGACCGGCTTCCCGACGCCGAGCCGCAAGCTCGAGCTGTACTCGCCGACGCTCGAGGAATGGGGCTGGCCCGAGGAGGCCGCGCCCGGCTACGTGCGCAGCCACGTGCACTGGCGCGAGCTTGACGGAGCCGCCGGCGAGATGGTGCTGCTGCCGACGTTCCGGCTGCCCACGCTGATCCACACGCGCTCGGGCAACTCCAAGTGGCTCCAGGAGATCAGCCACACCAACCCGCTGTGGGTGCATCCGCAGGACGCCGCACGGCTGGGCCTGGCCACCGGTGACCTGGTGCGCGTCGAGACGCGCATCGGGCACTTCGTCCCGCGCGTCTGGATCACCGAGGGCATCCACCCCGGGATCGTCGCCTGCTCGCACCACGTCGGGCGCTGGCGGCTGCACCGCCAGATCGGCGGCGAGCGGCTGAGCACGGCGCGGGTGACGATCGAGCGCAGCAACGGGGTGTTCCGCTTCCGCCAGCGCGAGCGGGTCGGCCCGTTCCGGAGCGCCGACCCCGACACCGAGCGGATCTGGTGGCGCGAGACGGGCGTCAACCAGAACCTGACCTTCCCGGTGCAGCCCGACCCGGTCAGCGGCATGCACTGCTGGCACCAGAAGGTCAAGGTGCGCCGCGCGGACAGCGGCGACCGCTACGGCGACATCGTCGTCGACACCGCGAAGTCGCGTGAGGTCTACCGGGAGTGGCTCGAGCAGGCCCGGCCCGCGCCGGGACCGGGCGGGCTGCGCCGGCCGCTGTGGCTCAACCGGCCGCTGCACCCGGTCGAGAGCGCCTACAAGGTGGACGAGTGAGTGACGACGGGCGAATCCGCGTCGCCGAGACGGACGAGGAGATCCGGGCCTGCCACGCCGTGATGCGACAGCTCCGCCCGCATCACGACGACCGCGAGGCCTTCCTGGCCCGGGTGCGCCTGCAGCAGACGGAGGGCTACCGGCTGGCCGCCCTGACCGACGCCACGGGAACGGTGGCCGCGGTGGCCGGCTACCGGATCGGCGAGAACCTGGCCTGGGGCCGCTACCTCTACGTCGACGACCTGGTGACCGACGACGCCCGCCGCTCCGCCGGCCACGGCGGGCGCCTGCTGGCCTGGCTCGCCGCGACGGCCCGCGCCGCGGGCTGCGACGAGCTGCACCTCGACTCCGGCGTGCAGCGCTTCGCCGCGCATCGCTTCTACCTCGAACACCGCATGGACATCACGAGCCACCACTTCCGGCAGGACCTGCGGTCGCCGTCGGGCGGCGACGACGGCGCGTGACCACGACGCTGTGGCTGCTGCTCGGGGCGGCGCTGGCGTGGCTGCTCGCCAAGCTGACGCTGCTCGCGATCCGCTCGGCGCAGGCGCGGCGCAGGGGTCCGTCGTACTGGGAGCGACGGCTGTCCGAGCCACGTACCGCGACCGTGACCCGGGGGTTCGTGGTCGGCGACGATCCGGACTGGGCCTACGGCACCGTGCAGGTGGCCGGCGAGCTGTGGACGGCGCGCTGCGCGCGGCGATCGGCCGCCGAGTACGTCGCGGGACAGCGGGTGCGGGTAGCGCCGGGCGACGGCCTCGTGGTGACCGTGCTCCCGGACGAGAACGATCCGACGCCGGTGGCATGATCCGGGGCCGCGGGGCAGCCGGACGCTAAAGAACCCCCCGTCGCGGCCGATAAACCCGTAAGGGCGGCCCCGCTGAGCCGACGTGTGCCGGCGGCACGCCCCCGGAGCCGGACGGGCGGATGAGCAACGAACGCGGCATGTCCCTGATCGAGCTGCTGGCCGTGCTGGGCCTGGCCGGGGTCGTGCTGTCCGCCGTTGCCGCCGGCTCGTTCCTGTGGATCCGTCAACAGGCCTCGCTGAGCGCGGTGTACCACGTGCAGTCGTTCCTGCAGTCGGCGCGGGTCGAGGCGGTGATGCGCAACCGCGCCTGCCGCTTCCTGATCGAGCCCGCCAGCCACACCGTCCGCGTCGTCGACCTCAACGATCCGGCTCTGCCCGGCGACGACGTCCAGGTCTCGAGCCTGGTCCTGTCGGCGACGTCGCGCTTCGAGCGGCCCGACCCCGGCGAGGCGGTCAGCCTGCCCGAGGTGGCCGCCGGCGTGCACGAGGCGGTGTTCGAGTCGGACGGCGTGGTCTCCTCCGGGGCGGGCGGCGAGATCGTGCTGTGGGGCGGCAAGCGCTACCACCGCCTGACGCTCTACGGCGCCGGCGGGGTGCGCGTGGAACACTGGAACGGCGGCGGCTGGACGGCGGGACCATGAGCAGGCAAGCCCGCTCGGACGGCTTCACGGTGCTGGAGGTGCTGGTCGCGCTGTTCGTGATCGGCCTGGTGCTGCTGTCGGTGACACCGATGTTCGTGCACGCCTCCCGGGCCAACGCCGGCGGCGCGGACCTCGGCTCGTGCGGCGCGCTGGCGATGGAACGGATGGAGACGCTGCGCCGGGTGGACTTCGCTTCGCTCTCCGTCGGTGGCGACCTCGACAGCGACGTGACCGACTTCTTCGACACCTCCCACGCCGGCTTCGTGGTGCGCTGGGAGATCTCGGACGCCGCGGCTCCCGCGAACGCGCGCCGCATCGCGGTGCGCGCCACGTCGCTGCGGGCAACCGCGGGGCGCAGCAAGCAGTCGACGCTGGTGACGCTGAGGGTGCCGTGACGACGCGGCGCAAAGCACAGCGGGGATACAGCTTCCCCGAGCTGCTGGTCAGCGTGGCGCTGCTGTCCTTCGTTGTCGCCTCGGTGGGCGGCATGCTGGTGCAGAGCTCGCGGACCAACAAGGTCGAGCGGCTGCGCGCCGAGGCGCAGGCCAGCGCGCGCAACTCGGTCTCGCTGATCGCGCAGCGGCTGCGCACCGCGGGCTGGGACCCGCTGGGCGTCGGCTTCGCGCCCGTGGTTCCGGACGCCGACCCGGAGGACGGGATCAGCACCGTCGAAGTGTTCAACGACCTCAACGCCGACGGCGACCTCGACGACGAGGGGGAGTCGGTGCTGATCCGGCACCAGGGCAGCGTGATCGAGTGGCGCTCGTCCGCCGCCGGCAGCCTCGTGCCGCTGGCCGCCGACGTCTCCAACGACGCCGACGGTGACGGGGTGCCGGAACCGCTGTTCACGGTCGATGCGTCCTCGCCGCCGCGGTGGATCCGCGTGCGCGTCACCGCCGAGTCGCCGGTGCCGGACCCGCGCACCGGGACACCCGTGCGCTACACGGTGGAGAGCGAGATCGCGCTGCGAGGCAGCCTGTGACGCCGCGCGAGAAGGCGTTCCGCGACGCCGCGGAGCGCGGCTCGGCGCTGGTCCTGGCGATCTTCGTGCTGGTGCTGCTGACCTCGCTGGGCATCGCGCTGTTGACCCTGAGCCAGGTCGAGCTGCGCATGGCCCGGGCCGACACCCGCGCCAAGGCCGTGTTCTACGTCGCCGAGGCCGGGTTGGAGCACGGCCGGGCGGCGCTGCTGACGGAAGACGTGGTCTCGGCCGATCCCAGCGACCTCGACGGCGAACTGGCCGCCCACGCCGGAGCGAACGGGGCGTTCGATTTCGATCCCACGGCCCTGCGGCCGACCTACGACGGCGCCGGCAACGTCACCGGCTTCACGGGCTACGGCGACGACGTGCCGCTGCTCGGTCCGACCGTGTTCGAGGACGGCTTCTACGCCGCGTTCCTGACCAACGATCCCGTCGACGACGGCCTGGACCCGCTCGACGACACCAACCAGCGCGTGCTGATCAGCGCCATCGGGACGGGGCCCGGATTCGCCACCGAGCTCGTCCAGGCGATCGTCCAGCGCATCACCTTCCCCGGGTTGCCGGCGACGATCACGATCCTCGGGCCGGACCCGGAGTTCGACGGCGGACCGAGTCAGGCCAAGCTGCTGTCGGGCAACGACTGCGACGGGCTGGGCGTTCCGGACCTGCACGTGCCGGTGGTCGGGGTGATCGGTCCCGACGCCGAGGCCGACGCCGAGGGCGGGGTGCATCACCCCGAGACCTTCGAATCGGGCGACGACACCGGTGTGGACACGGTGACCGACGTCGACGGCACGATCCACCCGCTGTGGAAGGACTGCGCCTACCTGCGCGACCTCGCGGCCCAGGTCAAGGGCAGCGCCGACCTCGTCGGCGACTCCGGCACCCCGAACGGCAGCCTCGGCACCTCGGCCGATCCGAAGACGGTCTTCATCGACGGCGACTACACGATCCCGGGCAACCTCGCCGGCGGCGGGCTGCTGTGGGTCACGGGCGACCTGACCGTCGCCGGGACCGTCGGCTGGGAAGGCGTGATCTTCGTCGTCGGCACCGGTCGGTTCCTGCGCAACGGCGCCGGTGCCGGCGACTACAGCGGGGGCTTCCTGGTCGCCAACATCGCCGGCCCGGACGGGACGCTGTGGACCGCGGACGACTGCGCGGGTCCCGACGGCAACCCGGGGACGCCCGACGACGGGATCGACAGCGGCGCCTGGGAGGTCAACGGTGCGGGCGCCGGCACGACGGTCTACTGCGAGGAGCTGATCGACCGCTCGCAGCAGCTTCCGCTGCGCGTCGACCAGTTCCGGCAGCGCTGAGCGGGGACGCGATGGGACGCAGCGTCGATCACGACAATCCGAACGGGTCCGCCGCCGCCGAGGTCCCCGACGGCCTGCGGGTCGCGCCCGACGGCAAGGTCGAGCTGGGCGAGCTGCGCATGGAGGAGGGCGTGGCGCGCCTGCTGGGCGTGTTCGAGGGCCGCACGAGCTTCGAGCAACCGCAGGACGACGAGCCCGAGAAGCCCGCCGAGGAGCGCAAGAGCGAGCCCTTGACCTCGGTGGTGTCCGACCTGGTGATCGTCGAGCCGCCGCGGCGCCGGCGCTGGCAGCGGATCGCCGGGCTGACCATGGTCGGGCTCGCGCTCGCGTGGGGCGGCCTGGCGTGGAGCCTGTGGAGCCGTCCCGCCGCCAGCGCACCACCCCTCGTGGCGCCGGCCTCCAGCCGCGGGAAGCCCGCCACGTACGCCGCGGTGCGCTCGCCGCGCCGCACCGCGCAGGTGGAGAGCGACGCCGCCGGGGACGCGGTCGCGATCCGCGGGCCGGATCCGGCCACGGTGCTCGCCGCCTGGTGCCGCTTCGGCGGCAACGCCGGCCGGCTCGAGCCGCTGGGAACCTCCAACGGCGCGCGAGCCCAACCGGGTGTGGTGCTGGGGCACTTCGCCGAGGTCGCCGACGCGTCGCGGACCCGGGCGATCCGCATCTTCCTCGACCCGCGGACCGGCCGCTGGCAGGCGGGCGACGGACGCTCGTCGATCGATCCCGTGGCGCCGGGCGCCGCCTTCGACCTCCGCCCGTTCGGCGCCGCCGGACCGCCCGAGGTCGATCTGGTGGTGACCCCGGCCTCCTGAGCGCCGGCTACAACCGCGACAGCAGCCAGCCGGACCGGTCCATGCGCTCGAGCGTCATCTCCACCCGTCGCCGGTAGGCCGTGCTGTCGCTTCCCGGGTGCCAGCGACGGGGGCGCGGCAGCCCCGCGGCCAGCTCGGCCGCCTGACGCCGCGACAGCGCGCTCGCCGGCACGCCGAAGTAGTGCCGCGCGGCCGCCTCGACGCCGTAGATACCCTCGCCCAGCTCGACCACGTTCAGGTACAGCTCGAGGATCCGGCGCTTGTCGAGATGCCGCTCGAGCTGCCGGGTCAGGATCGCCTCCTCGAGCTTGCGCAGCGGGCTCCGGCGCGGCGACAGCCACAGGTTCTTGGCCAGCTGCTGCGTGATCGTCGACGCGCCGCGCGGCGGCTCGCGCTCCCGGAGCGCCTCACGCAGCGCGATCTTGACCTCGTCGAGGGCGAACCCCCGGTGGTCGAAGAACCCGATGTCCTCGGACACCAGCACCGCGTGCTTGAGCTCGATCGAGATCCGCTCGTAGTCGACCCAGCGCCAGGCGACCCCGGCGTCGAGCCCGGCCGCCCGGCGCTCGCTCCTGTAGCGCTCGATGAACGCGGTCGTGTCGGGATCGACGTCGCGCAGCCGCGCCACGTCGGGCCAGGTCAGGACCTGCCAGGCCAGCGCCGCCAGCGCCAGACCCGCTAGCACCCACAGCCCGCGACGCAGCCAGGACAGCAGGACCGAGCGCTTGCGCTGGGGTTCCGACTCCACGACCGACGAGTCTATACTGGGCCGACATGAAGGCCGTGGCCGAGATCCAGGTCGTGCCGCTCGGGGTCGGCGTGTCGGTGCGCGCGCAGGTCCGGCGCGCGCAGGAGCTGATCCGCGAGTCGGGGCTGGTCGTCCAGGAGCACTCCTTCGGCACCAACGTCGAGGGCGAGCTGGACGCGATCCTCGCCGTCATCGCGCGGATCCACGAGGTGCTGCACGCCGAGGGCACCCCGCGGCTGTCAACCGCCGTGAAGCTCGGCACCCGGACGGACAAGACGCCGGACCTGGCGAGCAAGCTGAGGCGGTCGCAGACCGACGGCGCCTGACGGGGCATCAAGCCCGGCCAGGCCCCCTCGGGCCAGGCCGGGACCGCTCTGCTCAGTCGCAAGCTCCGTTCTGTGGATACGCCACTCTCCGTTTCCCGTTCGAGCTGCGGCCGTAGCCGCTCGGCATCGTCCCGTCGTCCGACTGGACCACGTAGAAGAATGCACGGCCCGCCGGCGGCTGCTCGGTGTCCTCGTGACCGATCGTGTTCGTGTCGAGCGAGTCACGCTCCAGGCACAGCACCTGACCCAGGTCGATCCAATCGGTGTCCTCGACGAGGTTCGCCAGGTCGCCGCGGATCACGTCGTAGTGCTGGGCTCCCGGTTGGACGTCCCAGATCGCGGCGGTCGCGTCCGCAGCGGCGACGTCCAGCGAGATCGACGTGCAAAGGCCGGGCCTGAGGGCGATGCCGTCGGTCAGTATCCGCGTGTCCGGAGTGAGGTTGCCGCCGCAATCCTCGACATCCACCCGCAGCTCCGGCTTGTTGAGCGAGGTGAAGCCGCACTGCTCGGAAATCCGGCACAGCTCCTGCTCGTCGAGCGTCACGGTCTCGTTGCGCAGCAACCCGTCCAACGTGTTGCCGTAGGTATGGCCGTCGAAGGCCGGACAGCCCTCGATCAGCACGACCTCGTGGACGATGTCGCCCAGCGCGCCGTCGTCGTCGTCGGCCTCGAACACGACGTCGAACGGCAGGTCGTCCGGCAACAGGTGCTGCGCTCCGGCAGGTGGCCCGATGATCTGCACCGACGGCGGCATCGTGTCGATCACGAAGCTCACGCTGTCGCCGTGCGGGTTCTGGCGCTCGTCCGTGGCCGTGACGGCGACCAGGTAGTCGCCGTGTCCCGAGTACGGGGGAGCGCTGGTCGCATCGGGGCACGCCCCTCCCGGGCCGGTCGGGGAGCTGCAGTCATACGTGCGGTCCAGAACCGGGTCGCAGACGTCGGTGAAGTCATCGAGCACGGGGAGGGGAACCAGGGCCGGACCGTGACAGGTACCCGGCGCCGGCGCGGTGATCCCACCCACGGGCGGGATCGTATCGTCCACGGTCACCACGGTCTCGTCCTGGCTGGTGGCGGCCACCGCGTCCGCGATCTCGAGCCGGACGGTGTGCTCCCCGAGGGGAATCGGCGTCATCAGCACCGCCCCCTCTCCGAGCGCGACCTCGCCCAGGAACCAGCCGTACCACGTGATGCCCCCCGGCCCGTCCATGTGCTCCGAGCCGGTTCCGTCGAGGGTGGTGATGGCGCTGTTGTTGCCGTCGCACTCCAGCTCCTGGGGTGGTCCCGCCTCCGCGATCAGACGAACCGCGTTCATCGCCGCCGGAACCACGACCTCGGGCTCGTCGGGGTCGTTGCTCTCGATGGTGATGACGGCCTCGTAGACCTGCGGCTCCAAGTCGGTGGCGTCCAGCGTCATGTCGATCTGCAGCGAATCCTCGGCCACCACGACCCCCGAAGCGTCGGTCGGGGTCAACCAGACGATTCGCCGCGCGGTGCTGAAGGTCCACGGGATCATGTTGTTGAGGATCAGCCCGGCGACCTGCCCGCGGGTGTAACCGAACTCGAACGTCTGGCAGCCGACGACGACCCGGCCCAGGCCGAATCGGTATTCCGCCAGGTTGGTGCGCGCGAAGGAGTCCCGCACGATCGCCCGCGCGTCGGGCGGTAGATTGTCGAGGTAGCAGTGGCTGGCGGAGCTCCCGGTGAATCGATCGGGCACGCCCGCCACGGCCGGGTGGGTCGGATCGATGACGAAGTTCTCGCTCGCCGAGCCCCGCACGATGCCCACATCGTGCGGCAGCGTCACCAGCGCGGCGTTCCCGGAGTTCCAGCCCCAACCCGCCGCGTGGAACTCGAGCGTTCCGCCCCCGCCGACCCAGGCTTCGAGCTGGGTCCTCCGGGAGGCGATCGTCGAGTAGAACGAGGTCCGCTGATCCGAGGGCACGATCACGAGCTTGTAGCGGGTCAGATCGGTGGTGCTCAGCGAGGAGGACCGGATCTGGTCGAAGGCGATTCCGTTGTTCGACAGGATCGACTGGTTCGCCGAGGTGCCCCAGGCCAGGTCGTCCTGGATGATCAAGACCTCGGCTCCCTGGGCCGCCGACTCGGCCGCGGCCGCGGCCTCGTAATCCTCCGGAGGCCGCCCCGAGGTCAGGCCGTCCCGCCGTTGCTCGCTGCGCGGGCCGTCGAAGACCTCGTCGGAATCCTGTGGGGGAGGCAGCGGCGCGTTGGGCCGGTCCAGTCCGCCCGACGGGGCCGCCCGCATCTGGAAAATCAGGTCGGCGCCGCCCACGTTCGTGTTGGCGATGACCAACGGGCTCACGACCTGCCGGCCGATCAGCACCGTCTCCGCGATCGAGTCCGGGGTCACGTCGATGTCCGGAGGGATCACTCCGATGCCGGAAAGCGACAGGTCGGTCACGCCCTCGTCCGGATCGTCGCTGGTGAGCCTGAGGACGCCCGTAATCGGGCCCGGAACCGAGGGCGCGAAGGTCACATCGACGACTCCCGAGTCGCCCGGCGCCAGGACCATCGAGCTCGGTGTGGCGGTGAAGTCCGGCTCGTCGGTGGTGATGGCGCTGACGTTGAGGTTGAGGACGCCGTTGTTCAGCACCAGGATGCTGGCACGGCGGGTCAGACCGATGAACAGCTCTCCGTAGTCGAGCCGGTCGTCGGGTCCCCGGTAGGAGAATCTGACCGTGTGGCGATTCGTGCTGCACGTCGGATCCACATCGGCGGAGTTATGGACCTGTGCGTCGAGTCGCGAGTCCGCCGCGAGCTGTGTCATCTGATTCGCGCTCAGCGGGAAGACGCCGCGGGCCATGACGCAGCTGCCGCCCACCCGTCCGACCGGGGCAAAGCCGATGCCTTCGGCGGTCAGGGTCGCGGTCTCCGTAAAGGCCCCGAAGTCCCCCTCCAGGATCAGCTCCAGCTGACCCACGCCGGCGGGGGGTGGCAGCTGGTCGAAGCTGTGGCTGGTCACCGCCCCCCGGACGGCGAAGTCCTGCGTGGACTCGAATTCATGCAGGGCTCCCCGGACTTCGATATCCGGCGCGGAGGTGACGTGCATGGTCACGGGCACCTCAACGACGGGCTCGTCCGGATCGTTGCTGTCGATGGCCAGGACGGCCTGATAGTCGCCGCCCTCGAGACCGACGGCCGTCATCGCGGTCACGACCTCCGCGGAAGCCTCGGCGGGCACCACCCCGGACGTCGGATCGACCGAGATCCAGCCTACGGGCTGCGCGGAGAGGTAGGCGTTCATGATCTCGAGCGTGGCGCTGTCGTCGATGTAGCCGCCCGACCTTGCCGCGTAGAGAAGATAGTGCAGGCGGCTGGCCCGGAGGCGCAGGAACACCCGGTGATAGTCGTCGTTGGTGTTCGTCGAGAACTCGTGGTTGATCTGCGGGTCGCTCTCGACGATCACCAGGTGATTCACCGACGGATCGCCCGCGTTGTAGACCCGCTTGACGAAACCGAGGTAGGTCACCCCCATGACGCTGGTCTGCAGCGTGCTGCCGTCGGCCAACCCTCCGCCGTCGGCGCCCAGGTTCCCCGTGATGGTGAAGTCATCGACGCCGTCCAGGTCCGCGACCAGGACGAACAGGCCCGGGTACTTACGCGTGAAATAGCGCCCGGCGGCGCCGAGCGCGGAGTGCTGGAGGATCGGGCCGTTGGAGTACGGGATCGGGCCCCCGAGGTCGGTCCCGAGGAAGTTGCCGCCGTCGTACATGTCGCCGCCGCCATCGGGAATCGAGGTGCCCGTGTCCCCGCCGATGAAGTCGTACCGGTTGGGAATCAGGCTGTTGATCCGGGAGAAGTTCGCGTCCAGCTCCAGCAGGATGTCCTCGAGGGCCGGCCGGGCCGTCACGACTCCCTGTGGGCCGGGCGCAGCGGTGTCGCCGAACGAATAGACATGCGCCGGATCGGGCGGTGCGGGTGGGGTCGTGGCCGGCTCCTTGTCGTCCGGCCCGCCGGACTGGGTGTTCAGCGGGGGACTGGCGTCGAGGACGGTGGAGCCGGCGCCCAGATTGACCTCGAGCTCCCAGATCAGATCGCTCCCTCCGATGTTGCCGATGGCCAGCATGCGGGAGTCCGACTGACCCGTGAACAGATCCGTCCCGATCGATGTAGGGGTGACTTCGATGTCCGGCGGGACCAGTCCCTCACCCTCCAGCGCCACGTAGACCTCGGGTTGATCCGGGTCGTTACTGGCCAGCGTCAAGGTCGCAGGACTGACCTGGGCCAGGGTCGGCGAGAACGTGACGTCGAGCACCCGGCTCTCCAGGGGTGGAATGCTCAGCGAAACGTCCGAGGCCTGGTACTGGGCGTCGTCGGTGGTGATCGCGGTGACCTCGAGCGTCCCCGTACCGCGGTTCTCCACCGTGATCGAGAGAGTCGAAGAAAGCCCGATGAACAATGACCCGAACTCGAGCAGGTCGGCCGAGCCTCGGTACTGGAGGGTCACCGTGTGGCGGTTGGTCGCACAGAACAGGTCGACCCGGAACGAGTTGCGAACCGTGACGTTGACGGTCCCGTCCGCGGTCCAACTCGCCAGGTCGGCCTCGGCGATCGGGAACTCGTCCGCCGCAGGCTCGCAGTCCCGCCCGACGCTCCCGACCCGGCCGACGAACGCACCTTCCGCCGAGATGTCCGCGGTCTCGTCGAAACCCCCGAAATCTCCGTCCGCGACCAGCCCGAGGGAACCACCCCCGGCAGGGGGCTGCGGCACGGTGAGGACGTGCGAGGTGCTGGCCCCGACCGTGTTGTACTGCGCCGACGAGGAGACCTCGATCAGCTTGCCCAGCGTGTGGATGTCGGGAATCCCGGTGACGTGCAGGTCGGCCGGGACCACGACCGTCGGTTCGTCGGGATCGTTGCTGGCGATGAACACGTCCGCGTGGTAATCGCCCTCGAACAGGGCCGTGGCATCGAACGTCACGGCGAGCTCCGTCGAGGCTCCGGCCGAGGTCGTCCCGGCGTCCGGCGCGACCGTGATCCAGCCCAGCGGCGTCAAGCCCAAAAAGGC